>CATJIO010000174.1 GCA_949740725.1 uncultured Lachnospiraceae bacterium
CAGGCAACGCCTGGGAGGATTCCTTGGGATGTAGGCCCTGTCTTTTAGGGCCTTACGCACCGCTGCGCTTTCGGCGGAGCGAGAGCGGGGTGACGTTGGAATCCTGCCTGCCATGGGCGTTACCCTATGTCGATTTGCGCCTGCACCTTAGGTTAGCTTACGACTCTCTAGGCTTTCACGCCTCACCAGCGACTCAATAAAATAGCAAATTTTTTCCGACTTGACGTTCCTCGGTTTTGCTGATATGATTAATAATATGAACAGCAAAAACACACTATTCAGAGAAAGAGAATTTGGAAACAAAGGAATAGGGGGAAGGAAATGAACAGAGGACTTGAACAGAAGGTATATGACAATTATGTCGCGATTCTGAAGGAGGAGCTGGTACCGGCTTTGGGATGTACGGAGCCCATTGCCATTGCTTACGCTGCGGCAAAGGCCAGGGAGGTGCTGGGGGATTTGCCGGAGTCTGTGGAGATGTGCTGTAGCGGCAACATTATTAAGAATGTAAAAGGGGTAGCGGTTCCCAATGCTGGCGGTTTAAAGGGGATCGATGTGGCTGCCATCTTAGGGGTGGTGGGAGGAAATGCTGAAAAGGAGCTTGAGGTTCTGGAAGGGGTAACAGAGGCGCAGATTCAAAGGACAAAGGAGCTGCTTGCGGCAGGCTTTTGCCGGTGTACGCTCCAGGAAGGCGTGGAAAATCTCTATATCGTGGCTAAGGTTTTTTCCAGGGAGCACAGCGCGGAGGTGACCATTATTAACCGCCATACCCTAATTACCAAGATAGTAAAGGACGGAGAGATTATCTATGAGCATAAGATCAGCGAGAGCGCTTCGGAGAAGGGAGATAAGTCCCTCTTGAATGTAAGGGACATTTTGAATTTTGCGGATATGGTGGAGCTTGCGGATGTGGAGGAGGTTATCCGAGAGCAGATTGAGAAGAATACGGCCATTTCCCAGGAGGGGGTGATCCATCCCTATGGTGCGCAGATCGGAAGGACGCTGTTGGATGTATTTGGAAATGATGTGCGGACCAGGGCCAGGGCGAAGGCGGCAGCGGGATCTGATGCCAGGATGGGTGGTTGTTCCATGCCAGTGGTGATTAATTCTGGCAGCGGAAATCAAGGGATGACTGTCTCCCTTCCGGTGATCGAGTATGCAAGGGAGTACGAGGCAACCAAGGATCAGCTTTACCGGGCGCTGGTGGTGGCAAACCTGATCTCCATTCATCAGAAGAAATATATCGGCAGCCTGTCAGCCTACTGCGGAGCAGTGAGCGCGGCCTGCGGGGCTGGCGCCGCGATTACTTATCTCCGGGGCGGCACATATGAGGAAGTGGGGCTGACCATAATTAATACCATTGGAAATGTAGGCGGGATTGTCTGCGACGGGGCCAAGTCCTCCTGCGCAGCGAAGATCGCCTCTGCGGTAGATGCAGCTATCCTGGCCCACTACATGGCGATGAAACATGTGTCCTTCCAGCCTGGAGAGGGAATTGTCCAAGAGGATTTGGAGGATACCATCAAGAGCATGGGCTATATCGGGCGTGTAGGAATGAAGCTGACAGACACTGAGATTTTGAATATTATGATTGACCGTGTGGATATGGATAAAATTTAATCATTACATACAGCCGAAGTCCTTTAGATCCAATTCCAGGAAATGAAGGGCTTCTTCAATATTCCTGCTGCGGATAGCAGAGAGGAGCTGCTTGTGGTAGCGCATATCCAGGGGCTGCCAGAGCTTATCCCAGCGATTCCAGTAAGCCTGCGCATAAGCGCGCTTTAAGATATCCATGGATCGTTTTAGTTCCCGGCAGGCGTAGTCATTCCCAGAGCAGGCGATCAGCGCTAAATGGAAATTGGTATTGTGCTCCCAGTGCACCCACAGATCCCCGTTAGAAGTATTACACAAATCGTCGAGACGGGCCAGCTCCTCCAGCTGGGGCGCGGAAATCCGCTGATAGCAATCCGTTAAAAAGCCACCCTCTAAGTGAAAGCGGCAGCGGAGAATCTGAGCAGCATCCTCGCTGGTCAGACGGATGACCTCATAGCCGTACCGGGGGATATTGTGGAGGACCCCTTCATTGCACAAGGCCAGCAGGGCTTCCCGGATGGGGGCCTTGCTGAATCCAAATTTTTCCACTAGCTCCTGCTCATTAATAATCTGGTTGGCTTTATATTCACCCCGGATGATGCCATCCAAAGTTTCCTGATATACGATTGATTTTAAACTGCTTTTTGGTTTCATCTTTAACACCCCATCCTTTACATGGGGTAATCATAACAAAAAAAGGAAGGAAAGTAAAGCTTCTAAATGATATCTTAGCTGGACAATCTGCTTGGGATCATTTATAATGATACTGATTTTGTTGATTAGCAGGAGTGTGTTTGACCTATGTACCAGTTGAAGAGCCGGATTCGCTACAGCGAGATTGGGGAGGATGGATGCCTTAGCCTTACCGGCGTGATTAATTACTTACAGGACTGTAGCACCTTTCATTCTGAGGACTGTGGTGTGGGGATCCATTATCTGGATCAGAAGCACGAGGCCTGGATGCTGTCCTCCTGGCGGATATTGCTCCACCGCTATCCGGAGTTTGGAGAAGAGATTACGGTGAGCACATGGCCTTATGGGAGTAAGGGGATTTATGCTTTCCGCAATTACCAGATGGAGGATGCGAGAGGAAATTGTCTGGCAAAAGCAGATTCTGTCTGGGTTCTAGTCTGCCTGGAAGATGGCCTGCCTCAGCGGATAAACGAAGGAGATCTGGCTCCTTATGGGGAAACGGGGGCTCCACTGTCTCTGAACGATGGCCAGGGGAAGATCATTCTCCCCGCAGAATATGAGATAGGAAGCCCAGTGACCATCAACGCCCATCATATTGACACAAATCACCATGTGAATAACGCTCAGTATGTGGAGATCGCCAGAGAAGCGGCTGCCATGAAGGGCTCCATCCGGCGGCTCCGGGCAGAGTATAAAAAGGCGGCAGTGTTGGGCGACATTCTGGTGCCCAGGATCAGCCGGGATGAGCGGGGAGTTACAGTAGCTTTGTGCAATGACACTGGCAGGCCTGGAGCGGTGGTCCGGATGGAGAAAGCGAGAGAGGAAAAGGATGATTGAATTAGGGAAAGTACAGGAATTAATCGTAGCTCGGATCAAGGCATTCGGTGTTTACTTAAGCGAGGATGTTGCCGGCGAAAGCAGTGTGCTGCTTCCCAAAAAGCAGGTCCCGCCAGGGTGCGCGGTAGGCGACAGGCTAACGGTATTTATTTATAAGGATTCAGAGGATCGCCTGATTGCCACCATCAGCCAGCCCAAGCTTCAGGTGGGCCAGTGCGGGGTGCTGGAGGTAAAGGAGATTTCGAAAATTGGAGCCTTTCTGGATATGGGGTTGGAGAAGGATCTCCTTCTTCCCTTTAAGGAGCAGAGCCATCCAGTGCGGAAGGGAGAAGCTTGTCTGGTAGCGCTTTATGTGGATAAGAGCCAGCGTTTGGCAGCTACCATGAGAGTATATTCCCATATGAGCAATCAGTCGCCATATCAGCCGGATGATGAGGTTTCTGGAAGGATCTATGAGCTGAATGACCACCTTGGCGCATTTGTAGCGGTAGATTACCGGTATTATGGACTGATTCCCAAGAAGGAGCTTTTCGGGGATTACCGGGAAGGGGACGAGGTAATATGCCGGGTTATTAAAGTTCGCGAGGATGGTAAGCTGGATTTGAGCCCAAGGAAGAAGGCATACCTACAGATGAATGACGATGCAGAAGAGATTATGAAAGTAATCGATGAGTTTGACGGCGTCCTGCCCTTTAATGATAAGGCCAGCCCGGAGACCATTAAGCGGGAGTTTCATATGAGCAAGAATGCATTTAAGCGTGCCGTAGGCCGGCTTCTAAAGGAAAACAGAATTCGTATTACAGAAAAAAACATAGAGCGGTTGTAAGTAGGAGGAAAAAGTGGACCCGATAGATTATTATAATAAGTACGCGGCAAAAGTATTTGAGGATACGGTGGATTTGGATACGGAAGATGTCACCATGGAATTCCTGGCTCTGCTGGAGGAGGGGGACACCATCTTGGATATGGGATGTGGCTCCGGGCGGGACAGCCTTGCCTTTTATGAGCTGGGATATGATGTGACGCCCCTGGATGGAGCGGAAGAGATGTGCAGGCTGGCAGAGGTGCATACTGGCCTGGATGTGCTCCAGATGACTTACGAGGAGATGAATTTTGACGGCGCCTTTGACGGAGTCTGGGCCTACAATGCTTTGATTCATATCCCTAAGGCGGAGCTGCCTCAGATCTTTTCACGGGTGGCCAAAGCGCTGGAGGAGAACGGCATATTCTTTCTTTCCATGAGACTGGGGGATTCCGACGGCTTTCGGGGAGAACGGTATTTCAATGCATTTTCTGAGAGAGAGCTGTGTGCGTTATTAGAAGAGGATCATCTTTTTCAGGTGGAAAAGGAATGGGTGTCCAGAGACATCCGGGAAAACCATCCCGATACCCGTTGGATTAATGTATTGGCCAGGAAGAGGTAATTGGGACAGAAGCGAAAGATATTCCTATCCTAAAGGCAGTCGCGGGAGTTTGCGCTGCCTTTTTCCTTTTCTGGCGGTGGGTAGATTAATTTCGAAGATATGGGATAGGATAACAGATAAATGTGATTATGTACAGCCAGGAGGACGAAGGTCGCTTATCTGGAGAAACAGGAGGGGAACATGAACAGAAGAACACCGGTAATGGACTATATTCTTATGGTGGTAGGCTCCTTTATTATGGGGTTTGCCATTAAAAACATTTATGATCCGGCGGGGTTGGTAACAGGAGGCGTGTCCGGCGTAGCGATTATCTTAAAGGATATGGCCGGAATTCCGCTGTGGTGTACTAATACGATGCTGAATATACCACTATTTTTGGCATCGCTTAAGATGAAGGGGTGGAGCTTTATCAAACGGACTTTTTTGGCTACAGCTGCGCTGTCTGTCTCCTTGTATGTAATTCCAGAGATGGCGCTGATGCCGAGAGATGATATGCTGCTTACCGCCTTGTTCGGCGGTCTGATCAGCGGAGTGGGGACCGGGCTAGTATTTATGGCCCAGTCCACCACCGGAGGAACAGACATGTTGGCGGCTTTGATGCAGAAATCTATGCCCCACTATTCCATCTCCCAGATTATGCAGGTATTGGATGCTATGGTTGTGCTGGCAGGAGCGGCTGTTTTTGGGATCCGGCCGGCGCTTTATGCCTTGATTGCTATCTATGGCCTGGCAAGGGTATCAGACGGGATGTTGGAAGGTCTGAAATTTTCCAAAATGGTCTTCATCATTTCCGAACAGTGCGAAGCGATTGCCAGCGGGATTATGAATGAGATGAGTCGGGGCGTTACCGGGCTTGATGCCACAGGCATGTACTCCCAAAAGCGCCGTCAGATGATCTACTGTGTGGTTTCGAAGAAAGAGATCAGCCAGTTGAAGGAGCTTGTGCGGGAGCATGACAAAAAGGCATTTGTCATTGTCAGTGATGTAAGGGAGGTGCTGGGGGAAGGATTTATCGAATCTTGAGCTGCGAAATGATCGCTTTGCCACCCATCAAAGGCCACAAGAACAGAAGTTACCTGGAAGTAGTAACTATTGACAACCTCTAGTGAAGCTTTGAAAGAAAAATTTGACATTTCGGATAGTTTTTATTTTGGATATACAGATTAGCCAAAAGAAGAAAATTCTTTTTGTCTATTTCAAGGATAGCAAAAGAAAGAAAAATCAAGTATGATTACAACAGATAAAAAATTAACAGTCACGCAGTATGTGCTGTTGTTAATCATCTGATTTCGTTAATGAAACAAATTTCATGAAAAAGCAGGAGGATTTGTTATGGCAAGTTTGTCTTTAAAACACGTGGAGAAGAAGTACCCCAATGGTTTCGTTGCAGTTAAAGATTTCAATCTGGAGATCGCGGATAAGGAATTTATCATTTTCGTAGGTCCTTCCGGATGTGGTAAGTCTACTACCCTTCGTATGATTGCAGGCTTGGAAGACATTTCTTCTGGTGAATTATACATTGATGGGAAACTGGTAAATGATGTAGAGCCCAAGGATCGTGACATTGCCATGGTATTCCAGAACTATGCTTTGTATCCCCATATGTCCGTATATGACAATATGGCATTCGGCCTGAAGCTGCGCAAGACTCCAAAGGATGAGATTGACAAGCTGGTTCAGGAAGCAGCTAGAATCCTTGATCTTTCCCACTTGTTAGACAGAAAGCCGAAGGCGTTATCCGGCGGCCAGAGACAGCGTGTGGCTATGGGACGCGCCATTGTCCGCAGCCCTAAGGTATTCCTGATGGATGAGCCTCTGTCCAACCTGGATGCGAAGCTGAGAGGCCAGATGAGAATTGAGATCTCCAAGCTGCATCAGAGACTGGAAGCAACCATTATTTATGTAACCCATGATCAGACCGAGGCTATGACCTTAGGTACGAGAATCGTTGTAATGAAGGACGGTATCGTACAGCAGGTTGATTCTCCTCAGAACTTATATGACAAGCCAGCCAATAAGTTTGTTGCCGGGTTTATTGGAGCTCCCCAGATGAACTTAATTGATGCAACTGTTGGAAAGAGTGGCGCTGATGTAACTCTGACCTTTGGCGGTAGCAATACCATCACCTTGCCGGCAGATAAGGCGAAGAAGCTGGAGGATGGAAACTACATTGGAAAGACCGTTACCATGGGTATCCGCCCAGAGGATCTCCACGATGACGATGCCTGGTTAGCGGCTAATCCCAACGCTGTTCTCACCACCACCATCCGCGTATACGAGATGTTAGGCGCAGAGGTATTCTTATACTTTGATATTGACGACACCAGCTGTACTGCACGTGTAAATCCGCGCACTACTGCAAGACCTGGAGATACGGTGAAGTTGGCTATGGACTTGACCAAGATCCACGTATTTGACAAAGAGACAGAGAAGGTAGTGTTAAACTAATCCGAAATGAATTTCTGAAAAATATGTGAAATTAAGCAGGCGGCATGATAGCCGCTTGCTTTTTTTCCTTGTATGCATTAATATAGAAGAGGATAACAAACAAGAAAAGCAGACAACCAGTTTGCTGACAGAATCTTGAGAAAGAAGGAGAGAATTGGCATGATTTCAAATCAAATACTTCAAACAACCATCGAGGGATTAAAGGGAATCACCAGAATTGATCTATGCATTTGCGATACCGAAGGCAAAATGCTGGCCACCACCTTCAATGATGCAGAAGAATATGAAAGTTCGATCCTGGCATTTGTAGACTCTCCTGCGGACAGCCAGGTGATACAAGGATATCAGTTTTTTAAAGTCTTTGACGAGCACCAGCTGGAGTATATCCTTCTGGCTAAGGGTGGCAGCGAAGATGTTTATATGGTAGGAAAGCTGGCGGCATTCCAGGTTCAGAATTTATTAATTGCCTACAAGGAGCGATTTGACAAGGATAATTTCATCAAGAATCTTCTACTGGATAATCTGCTTTTAGTGGACATTTATAACCGTGCAAAGAAGCTTCACATCGAGACCAATGTAAAACGGGTGGTTTACTTAATCGAAACTCAGCATGAGAAGGATGTGAATGCCCTGGAGACCGTGCGCAGCCTTTTTGCGGCAAAGACCAAGGACTTTATCACGGCTGTGGATGAGAAGAATATCATCTTGGTGAAGGAGGTAAAGCCAGGGGAAACCTATGAGGATTTGGAAAAGACGGCAAGCACCATCCTGGATATGCTGAATACTGAGGCCATGACGAAGGTCCATGTGGCCTTTGGCACGATTGTCAATGAGATTAAGGAAGTTTCCCGTTCCTATAAGGAAGCGAAGATGGCTCTGGATGTGGGTAAGATCTTCTATAGCAATAAAAATGTGGTAGCTTACTCTCACTTAGGTATCGGCCGTCTGATTTATCAGCTTCCTCTGCCTCTGTGCCGGATGTTTATCAAGGAGATTTTCGATAATAAATCCCCGGATGATTTCGATGAGGAGACTCTCACCACAATCAATAAATTTTTCGAGAACAGCCTGAATGTATCTGAGACCTCCAGGCAGCTGTATATTCACCGAAATACCCTGGTATATCGCCTGGACAAGCTACAGAAGAGCACGGGTTTGGATCTTCGGGTATTTGAGGATGCCATCACCTTTAAGATCGCCCTTATGGTGGTGAAATATATGAAATATATGGAAAGCCAGGAATATTAAGGCATGATTCGCCTGACGAATGTTAGCAAGATCTATGAGACAGGGAATAAGGCTCTCCGGGGGATTAACCTGACCATTAAAGATGGGGAATTCGTCTTTATCGTTGGACGGAGCGGATCCGGAAAGACTACGCTTTTAAAACTGCTGTTGAAGGAGATGGAGCCCAGCTCCGGTCGGATCGTAGTCAATGATGTGGAATTAGGCCGGATGAAGCGTCGTCACGTCCCCAGATACCGGAGAAGCCTAGGGGTGGTTTTTCAGGATTTCCGGCTGCTGAATGACCGGACTGTCTTTGAGAATGTGGCTTTCGCCCAGCGGGTTATCGGAGAGTCGAATCGCTCCATAAAAGAATCGGTTCCCAGAATCCTTGGGCTGGTGGGCCTGTCCTCCAAGTATAAGGTGTATCCAAGACAGCTTTCCGGCGGAGAGCAGCAGCGGGTGGCCATTGCCAGAGCATTGATTAATCGGCCGGAGGTGCTTCTGGCTGACGAGCCCACCGGGAATCTGGACGGTTTTCATGCAGGGGAGATCATGAAGCTTTTGGAGGAAATCAACCGGCAGGGGACTACCGTCATTGTGGTCACTCACGGCCAGGAGATGGTGGATTCCATGAAAAAGCGGGTGATCACCATGGATCGCGGACAGGTGGTAAGGGACACCAATCCTGTTCAGGAGCCCAGGGTTTCTACTAGGAGATCACACAGGAGGGTTGAAAGCTGACTTTCTAGCAGAAAGTACGTTACTAAGGCAAAAGGCGGTATCCGTATGAGATTAAGCACATTTTTTTATTGCCTGAAACAGGGCCTGATCAATATACGCAGAAATTTCCTTCATTCGCTGGCTTCCGCGGCTACGATTTCTGCGTGTATTTTTTTATTCTGTCTTTTCTTTGCCATTATTGGTAATGTGAGGCATTTCGCCCAGTCTGCGGAGACTACAGTTGGGATTACGGTGTTCTTTGACGAAAATTACACGGAAGAACAGATCTGGAAGGTGGGCGATTTGATCGCGGCCAGGCCAGAGGTGAGGGAGATGGACTTTATCTCGGAGGAGGCGGCCTGGGAAAACTTTCAGATGGAGTATTTTGCAGGAATGGAAGAGCTGGCAGAGGGGTTTGCGGAGGATAATCCTCTGGCAGGCTCTGCTTCCTTTGAAATCTTTTTGCACGATATCAGCACCCAGGATGAGATGGTAGAATACCTCTCTTCCATACAGGGAATTCGAAAGGTAAATTATTCCAATTCTGTGGCAGAAGGCCTGGAAAATGCGAACCAGATGATTGGCATGGTATCTGGCATGGTTATCGCTGTTTTGCTGGCAGTAGCGATTTTCCTAATCAGCAATACCATTTCCGTGGCGGCTGCTTTCCGGAAAAATGAGAACCGCATTATGATGCTTATCGGCGCTACCAACAGCATTGTCCGGGCGCCTTTCCTGGTAGAGGGGCTTTTTTTAGGCATTGTGGGCGCGGTGGTGCCTTTGGCAGGGATCTACTTCCTGTACCAAAAAGCTGTACAGTATATTATGGAGCATTATGTGATTATGAGCGGGATCTTTACCCCTATCCCTATCGAAAGCCTCCTTCCGGCCATGGCTGGGGCGGCTTTTGCCCTAGGGGGCGGTGTGGGATTTTTCGTCAGCTTTTTTACTATACAGAAGCATTTGAAGCTGTAGTTAGGAAGAGGTGGGAAAGGTGAAACATTTAACAGGGAGACGTAAAATAGCCCTGAAGCGGATATGGGCTGGCGGGGCAATGTGTTTGCTGCTTGCGCTGTTTGCCTTTCCCGCCTATGGAACAAAGCAGGATGTGGACACGGCAAAAAAAGAAGTTTCCGCCATAGAGGAAGAGAAGGAACGGGTGGAACAGACGTTGAAAGGTCTGGAGGGACAGAAGGCGGACACGGTGGAGTATGTGCGGCTGCTGGATGGGAATCTGGAGGCGATCAGCGATGAGCTGGAGCTCCTGGGAAGTCAGACTGCAGCCAAGGAGGAGGAGATCCACGCCACCCAGGCACAGCTTGAAGAGGCGCGCCGGACGGAGGAGCAGCAGTATGCTTCCATGAAATTGCGTATAAAATATATGTATGAAAAGGGTGACACCAGTTTTCTGGATCTTTTGATGGAATCCAGGGATTTCGCAGAGCTGCTTAACCGGGCAGAATATGTGAGCAAGATATCGGAGTATGACCGGGAACAGCTGGATCTCTATGTGGCGACCAAGGAGGCCATCGCTGAACATGAACGTGTCCTGGAGGCAGAGCATCAGGAGCTCCTGAGTCTTCAGGAGGCGGCCCAAGCCAAGCAGGCGTCGGTGGAACAGCTTCTGGCCGCCAAGCAGCAGGAATTAAAAAATTACGAAGCGAAGATTGCCTCGGCACAGGTGCAGATCGATCAGTATCAAAAGGATTTGGCGGCACAGGAGGCTAAGATAAAACAGCTGGAGGAAGAAATCCGGCGAAAAGAGGAGGAAGAGCGAAAGCGTGCCCAGGAAGCGGGAAAATCGTATACTACGGCCAATTTAGGGAATATTAAGTTTATATGGCCATGCCCTTCCAGCTCCAGGATAACCTCCGGTTTTGGGAGCCGAAGCTCTCCTACAGAGGGGGCTTCCGCCAATCACCAGGGAATTGACATCGGCGCAGCAACAGGAAATGATATTCTAGCTGCGGCAGACGGCACGGTGACCATTGCCACCTATAGCTATTCTGCAGGGAATTATGTGATGATCAGTCATGGAGGAGGAATTTCCACGGTGTATATGCACTGCTCAAAGCTGAATGTATCAGCGGGGCAGGCGGTGAAGCAGGGGCAGGTGATCGGGGCAGTGGGATCCACTGGTTATTCGACCGGGCCGCATCTGCATTTCGGTATCCGAAGCGGCGGCACTTATGTGAATCCGTCCCAGTATGTCAGTCCTTAGGGTAGCATATCCCAGGGCTTCCCGGGTTACTGGCGTGAACAGCAGTAACGAAAAATCGTTGGTTAGCGACAGATAGGAGATAAAAGCATTGGAAAGCGGAAATAAATTTTGGAAGGGTATATTAATCGGTTCGCTGGTGACGGCCTTTGCAGGTCTGATGATAGTGGGGATGTCGGCTGGGATTTTCCTGGTGGGTAGAAGTATGATTCATAATCAGGTCCAGGCCCAGAGCAGCGAGTCTCCGGAAAACGGGGAGATCCACTGGGGACAGGTAGAGTCCAAGGCAAAGCGGATCCAGAGTATTGTTCAGGAATACTTTTTATTTGACGAGGATAGGGAAGAAGTGGAAGAGTTTATCTATAAAGGGTTGATGGCAGGCCTTAAGGATCCCTACTCGGTGTATTATACAAAGGAAGAATTCGCTGATTTAATGGAGGATACTTCTGGAGAGTACTGCGGGATCGGGGCCATGGTCTCCAAAAACCCAAATACTGGAACTGTATCCATCGCTAAGGTCTTTGAAGGAACCCCGGCCGAAGAGGCTGGGCTGCAAAACGGTGATATTTTTTACCAGGTGGATGAGATAGAGGTGACTGCTGACATAGATTTGGATATTCTGGTAAAGCAGCATGTGAAGGGCGAGGAGGGGAGTACGGTCCATTTAAAAATGTACCGGCCGTCTCTGGAGGACTTTGTGGAAATGGATGTGGTGAGGCGTCAGATCGAGGTTCCCACAGTAGAGTGGAAGATGCTGGCGGATCAGGTGGGCTATATTACGATCAGCCAGTTTGACGAGATTACCTCGGGACAGTTTGCCGCCGCACTGGATGAACTGGAAAGTGAGGGGATGGAAGGTTTGCTTATCGATCTTAGGGGTAATCCGGGCGGAGTACTGGACGCAGCGGTGGAAATGATCGATTATATGCTCCCGGATGATTTAGACCAGTATTCCCAGGAGAAGGGGAAAACGCTGATCGTATCTACAGCAGATAAACAGGAAAAGGGCCAAAAGTATTACTGCAGTGACGGGCACAGCGTGGATATTCCAACGGTGATCCTGATTGACGGCAATTCCGCCAGTGCGTCAGAGGTGTTCTCTGGAGCGCTTCGGGACTATGGCCGGGCAGATTTGGTGGGAACCACCACCTTTGGAAAGGGGATCGTCCAGACGCTCCTGCCACTGGGAGATGGATCTGCAGTAAAGATGACCACAGCCCACTACTACAGTCCCAGCGGCTATGATCTTCATGGCATTGGATTAGAGCCGGATGTGGAAGTGGCCTATGAACCGCCCCAGACGGAGAAAGCAGAACTCAAGGAAGAGGAGGAGAGGCCACAGCCAGGTCAAGATAATGAGGCTGTGGAAAAGATAGACGGCCAAGATGGGGAAAGCAGCGGGCAGGACAAGGAAGAGAAGCAGACGGAAGACGGCGCTACCCAAGTGTTCCAGGAGGAGGAATTTGATAACCAGCTGGAGAAGGCTCTGGAAGTACTGAAGGAGAAGATAAAGAAGGCCCAGAGGATGGCGCCAGCAGCATAGAAGATTTTGCACGAGAGGAAAACAACGAGAGTTAGATAAAAGAAAAAGGCTGCAGCAAAGCTAAAGCGTGATATCCGATAGGAATCCGCAGGCTTTGCGCAGCCGCTTTTTATGCAGTTTTCCTTCTGAAATACATAACCGTTTAAGCTGGCATCTTTCCTGCTTGCCTGCTTCCTCCGCTGGAATGCTACTGAAATGCCGCTGCCAGCCTCCGGAAATCCTCCGCAAACTGCTGCACCGCGTCTTCTCTAGTAGCCCAGGAAGTGACGAAACGGACAGCGGTGTGCTCCTCGTCTACGACCTGCTGATCCTGAAATTCGTAGCTCTCCCGCAGCTTTGCAATGAGGACATTGGGCAGGATGGGGAACTGCTGGTTGGTACAGGACTGGGAAAAGAAGGGGAAGCCACAATCTGCGAACGTCTTCTTTAGCACAGCGGCAGTTTCGTTGGCGTGAGAGGCCATCTCATAAAATAAATCATGTTGAAATAATTCTTCAAACTGGATTCCCAGGAGAAAGCCCTTGGCCAGCATGGCTCCCTTCTGCTTGATCATAAACCGGAAATCTGGCTTAAGATCAGGATGGAGGATCACCAGCGCCTCGCCAAACAGGGCGCCGTTTTTCGTGCCGCCGATATAGAATACGTCGGTCAACCGGGCAATATCAGCCATGGTTAAGTCATTGGCCGGGCTGGTTAAGGCTGCGCCTAGACGGGCGCCGTCCAGGAACAGATACAGATTTTTCTGCCGGCAGAAGGCGGACAGAGCTTCCAACTCTGCCAGAGTATACTGAGTACCCAGCTCGGTGGTATTGGAGATGTAGACCATCTTAGGCTGCACCATGTGCTCATCAATGTGCCAGTCTAAGGTCTTCTGGATCATGTCCGGGGTCAGCTTTCCATCGGGAGTGGGCTGAGTTAATACTTTGTGGCCGGTAGACTCGATGGATCCAGTTTCGTGGACATTAATATGGCCAGTCTCCGCGGCGATAACTGCCTGATGGGGACGGAGTGCAGCGCTGATGGTGATCATATTCGTCTGGGTTCCACCGACGATGAGATGGATGTCCGCGTCGTTTTGTTTGATTTCTTTACGAATCAGCTCTTTGGCATGTTCGGTGTGGGTATCTAGGCTGTAGCCTGCATGTTGGATTAGGCTGGCCTGGATGAAGGATTCCAAGATCTTTGGATGTGCGCCTTCACTGTAATCATTATTAAAACAGTACATTGATGTATCCTCCTTGTTGTGCGGGTTGGCATAATATGGTACGGCTGCCTATAGGGCAAATTTACACAGGAATAGAAAACAACTGATTCTCCTTTCTCCCGCCGCACTTACTCTTCATCTTTAGCCCAGCGGCAGTAAGGAGCAGCTTATCCAGTTTTCTGGTATGTTGGGGACAGGCTGACACACAGTGCATGCAGGAGATGCAGAGATCCTTTTTCACCTTATCCGGCTGATCAGCGGGGATGGCCTGCACCGGGCATTCTCTGGCGCAGATGCCGCAGCTGCTGCAGTTGTGCCCCACAGGATTCATAGGGATAGTATGGTAGGTCTTGTAGGGACGGTTCCCGGGAACAGGCGGAGCATCAAGAGGCGTGTGCCGCTCTAATGAGGAGCGGATCTGCTGGGCAAAACAGGTCAGCTCCGCCTGATCTGTATCATCGGGCCGGTTCTGGGCAAATTGGGGGAAGATGGAGTGCTGAGCCACGGCACTGATGGCGGCTACAGGGGAGAAACCAGCATCGGAGAGAATATCGGCAAGCTCCACCAAGGTATCTTCAAAAGCCCGGTTTCCGTAGACGGTGACCAGGATGGCAGCTGCGCGGCCACCCTGCATCTGGCGAAGCCTCTCGGCGGCAATGGCAGGGACGCGTCCTCCGAAGGAGGGGACAGCTACAATGCAGAGATCCTCCGGTGTAAAGGCAAAATGGTAGGCGTTATCGCCTGGCGGGAGAAGGTCTATGGTTTCGCTTTCCCAATTCCAGGTCTGGCTGATGATTTGGGCGACTTGCTTAGTCCCTCCGGTAGGGCTGAAATAAATTGGGTATAATTTCATTGGTAAATCCTCCTGTGTTCCTGATTCGCTTTGGGTGTTAATCGGCGTCTTTTTTCTCCGCCAGGAGATCCCGGTAAAAACCGTCCAGCTCTTTCTTGGTCTTAAAGGTAGCGATGTACATGTGGTTTCCCATGGCATCTGCAAGAACTTCCGGGAGCCGGCCTTCCATCTTGATCCGATTCTTATATTTCTCCAAAATTTCCTCGCGACGCATAACATAATTTTTCTCGTCCCTGAGCCCTGCAAAGGCGCAGTATCCATGCTCGCCAACCAGCTTAGTGGACTGGTCAAAGGCAATCATGTCTGCCCAGATTTTATAGACGTCAGTATTGTGTGCAAAGTTGATCATATCTGGTGTAAATCCGCCGCAGGGGCGCATATTCACTTCCAATGCCACCAGATCCCCTTTTTTCCCAATAGGCTGCTCCTTTAACAAGCGAAAGAATTCGAAGTGGACGAAGCGGCTTTTTACACCAAAGCTCTTTACCGCTGCCCGTCCGGCATTTAATACATCTGCAGGAAGCTTTTTCACAATATAATAAATGGAATTATCCCCGTTATTGACAATATCCATGATCGAGCAGGGAGTCACATTACCGGTTTCAAACATGGGATTTCCATGAGAGTCAATGATCGCGTCATAGGAATTAACCTCGGCGTCAATGAATTCTTCCATAATGTAAGGGGTGCCTGGGTGACGTTCATGGAGGAAGCGCAGAAGCTCGTCTTTATCGCTGAGCTTATAGGTATGGGCTGCGCCTACGCCATTATCCGGCTTTACGATCACAGGATATCCTACCTCCCGGATAAATGCGGTACAGCTTCTCTCGTCATCTACTAGGTGATATCTGGCAGCAGGGATCCCTGCTATCCGATAATACTCTTTCATTTTTGATTTGAATTTGATCCGGGGGATATCCTCCTCCTGGAATCCACTGGTAATGTGGAAGTCTGTGCGGAATCTGGCGTCTCTCTCCAGCCAGTACTCATTATTGGATTCCAGCCAGTCAATGCGGCCATGCTTGTAGATGAAAAAGGCGATGCCTCGGTATACCTCATCATCATTTTCCAGATTACTTACCTTATAATATTCGTTCAGGCTGTCTTTCAGATCTTGGCTCAGCTCATCATAGGGCTGATCGCCGATACCCAGTACATTCATGCCGTTTTTCTTTAATTCGCGGCAGAATTGCCAATAGTTTGTGGGGAAATTTGGAGAAATAAAAATCACATTTTTCATAACTCATCCTCTTATTTTGGAAGTATTTCGTACGTTTACTTGTCCCGCCATTGCGATGCGCCCCATCTAAATATGATTTCCTTGCCTTTGCCAAAAGGGACAAAGAATATGGGACATTACTCAGCCTGCCCCAGCATATAGGGGACAAAATAATCCACTTGCTTATACCACCAGTACCAGTCGTGGCTGCAGTCGTAGCCCCAGTAATCCACCCAGAGGTGAATTCCCTTTTGCTGGAGAATCTGGTGGAGCTGCCTGGTAGAATCTGGGATCTCCCATGGCCCTTGTCCCACACAGATCACTGCCTTCCGTTCATTGTACATGGGAATATATGGATGATTTTCTGGCATGTTGGGCAGGAAATGGATGGGGGAATTATGGTATACCAGCTCATTCATGTAGTAGCCAAATCCGTATTCTGCCGTATAGATGCCGCTTAAAGCCAGCAGGCCGTCGAATCGGTCAGGAAAGCGGAAAAATAAGTTGGCGGCATGGGTGGCGCCCAGGCTGCAGCCAAAGGCGATGATTCCCGGGAATCCATCCCAGCCATTTTTCTGCTTTACCATATTGCCGATAAAGGGAACCACCTCGTTTACAATGTACTGAATCCACTGCTCATAGCGCCAGATTCGCCAGCCGGGATCCCCGCGCTTGTTGGACCAGGTCTCCCGGTCTACTGAGTCGATCGCAAATACCATCACCTGCCCAGAGTCAATCCAGGGCTTCCAGGCATCCGTCATTTTATAATTTTCAAAATCATAAAACCGGCCATCCTGGCAGGGAATGAACAACACCGGCCGTCCTCCGTGGCCATAAACCTTGCATTCCATTTCCTGGTTTAATGCCGGACTGTAATCTTTAACGTATTGTGTTTCCATTTCCTTCACGATCCTTTCTCATACAGCAGTGTATTCATAAAAAAGGGGAGCTGTCTCTCCCAACTGGCCTCGCAGTGAGTTCCTCCTGGAACCAGACGGCAGGTTAGCAGGATACCCTTATCCATCAGTTTGGCGGCGATAATTCCAAAATCCTTTTGCATTCCCGGATGATTGCAGAATTCCTCTTGCCCGTAATCCATATACAGCACAGTATCCTTTTCGACCCGGGCCAGGGTAATCATATCCTGGATCTTATCTGCCGCGGTCCATAAGGAGGGGGAGAGCGCAGCCGCCCGGGAATAGACAAAATTATATTGAATCAGCCCATAAAGGCTCATCAGCCCGCCCATGGAGCTGCCGGCGATCCAGGTATGTTCTCGTCCTGGCAGGGTCCGATAATGCTGGTCAATGGTTGGCTTCAAGGTATGTACCATCCAGTCCATGGTGACTTTCCCCAGGCCGGTGATCCGCCCAAGCTGGGGATCCTGGAAGGAGAAAGGGGAATATTCCCTTAGCCGCCCGTGATCCGGGCTGTGGTTGCACTCTACAGCGGCCACGATGATCTGATCCTGGGTACTGTCCAGATATTCCTTCATTCCCCATGATTTTCCATAGGTGGCATCCTGATCGAAAAATACATTATGACCGTCAAACATATATAAAACCGGATAGCGCTTTTCATGGTCCCATTCATAGGAGTCCGGCAGATAAAGGTAAACATTCCGCTGTTCAATTCCAGTCAGCTCCGGTATGGTAATCTTCCATTTTTTTACCATGATGATCTTCCTTTCTTCTAAGAGAGTAGGATGGCGTCCCCACGCTCCATCACCAGACGATAGCCTGCTCTCTGCACCCTTTGCTCCAGGCTGCCCAAGCACTCTGCCGCCTCTTCTCCAGTGCAGATTTTATTATCATACAGGTCATACTGCTTACGGTTCTTTATAGGGGACAGATTGGGCATGATCACATTCGCCCCGGCGGCCAGCCCCTTTTCTCTGCCCTCCGGATCCAGTGTGCCCAGGGCTGTGGTGGCAGGCAGAAGTACTCTTGGCAGGAGAATGCGGATAAGGGATAACAGGTATACGGTCAACTCCACGCTTCCTGCCGGTTCCCCGGCGAAGGGCGTATTGTGGTGAGGGATAAATGGGCCAATTCCTACCATATGGGGATTCAATTCCTTTAAAAACAGCAGATCTTTTGCCAGATCTTCCGGCTGCTGACCGGGGGAGCCGACCATAAATCCGGCGCCGGTCTGAAATCCCAGTTGTTTGAGCTGGAGAAGGCACTGTTTCCGATGCTCCAGACTCATTTCCGGCGGATGAAGACGGCGATAATGAGTTGAGTCAGCTGTCTCGTGGCGCAGCAGATATCGGTCTGCTCCAGCCTCCCGAAACTGCCGATAGCTGTCATAGGATTGTTCACCAATGGACAGGGTGAGGGCGCAGTCGGGATGTGCCTCCTTGATGGAACGGATGATGTCAGCCATCCGCTCATCAGTAAAATGAGGATCCTCGCCGCCCTGAAGCACAAAGGTGCGAAATCCCAGGGCATAGCCCTGGCGGCAGCAGTCCAGAATCTCCTCTTTGGTCAAACGGTAGCGGTGGGCGTTGAGATTGTCCCGGCGGATTCCACAGTAATAGCAATTATTTTTGCAATAATTAGAAAATTCGATGAGGCCCCGGATATATACTTTATCCCCGTAATAGCTTCGGCGGATTGCCACCGCCGCTTCCCGCAGCCGCCGTACAGCCAGAGGATCTGTAGACTGATGAATCAACTGGACATAGTCCTCGCGGGTCAAATTCTGTCCCTGAATCAGTTTTTCTGTCACATCCATCATTGTCTGCTCCTTTTCTAATGTTGAACATTGTGGGTAAATCTTTTATGGGAAGCTGTAAAAGTGTGAACAGCAACGATTTATGGGGAAATCCCGGCAGCTTCCATAGCGCTTAAGAAGGATGCCTTATCTCTGCTGGCGATTAACTCCTGAGGGAAGTGGATTTCCTCCAGCACTTGGGCCACCTGATCAAACCGCCCAATTTTACAAGAAATATGGGCATCGCTGGCCACGGATACCGGCACGCCCAGCTCCCCACACCGCAGGGCGATGGCCCGGCAGCGCTTTATGGCATCTGGGGAGCTCTTATCAAAGCTGTGTTCATTCAGCTCGATTAATTTATGCTTTTCTTTGGCGGCGAGAAGCACTGGATCCAGCTCAAAGGGAATGCCAGATCGGCCGATGTGGCCCAGGATCAGCACCTTCCGGTTATCCATGGCCTTGATATACATCTCCGTAGTCTGAGCCAGAGAAGCTTCTGCAGTAAATGACTTTCCATGAATACTTGCAATCACGAAATTCATCTTAGAACAGATAAATTCATCCAGATCCTGGATATGCTTGTATTTCATCCCGACAATATTTTCTGTAACCGGGATGTGATGGCCGAATAAATGCCCATCCAGGTCCACGATATCTGCTTCGCAGCCGTGGAGCAGCCTTACTCCATACCAGACTTCCGGCAGAGTGGCCTGGTTAAATAAGTATTGGAAATGCTTAATATGCACTTCCGGATACAACATGTCACTGAAATGATCGGTAATCGCCAGCAATTCCAAACCTTGAGCCGCAGCCTCCCGCACATTCTCCTCTATTGTGGAATAGGCGTGGCGGGAATACAAGGAGTGGGTGTGGGTGTCACATTTTAGCATGGATAAACTCCTTTCAACGGGGAAACTATAGTTCCTCTGTTGCCGCAGACCGGCAGGGATGGGAACAGCAACGCTTTAAATAAATAAAGCATCTATATTCTAGCACGCTTTCACCCGCTTTTCAATCCTAATTATTTTTATCCGTTTTACCCCTTTAAGATCTCCAACAGTTCTTCTTTGGTGGCCAGGGTGTCCTTT
This sequence comes from uncultured Lachnospiraceae bacterium, assembly GCA_949740725.1. GTDB lineage: Bacteria > Bacillota > Clostridia > Lachnospirales > Lachnospiraceae > Caccovicinus. The sequence continues at coordinate 19,789 of CATJIO010000174.1, forward strand.
AAACTTCCTTCGGAGATGATCTCATCCGAGAGCTGAGCCTTTTGCTCCTGGAGCTTTTGAATCTTTTCTTCCAGGGTATTTTTCATCAAAAGTTTGTATACCGTCACCACCTGCTTCTGGCCAATGCGGTGGGCGCGATCGGTGGCCTGATTCTGAGCGGCCATATTCCACCAGGGATCAAAGTGAATCACAATGCTGGCGGCGGTAAGATTTAATCCAGTTCCTCCGGCTTTTAGCGAGATCAAAAATACCGGGGTCTTATCCTGATTAAAATCCGCTGCCATCTGGGCCCGTTTTTCCTTGGAGGTACTGCCGGTGAGCATGTAGTAAGGGATCCCTTCCTTGGAAAGCCGCGCCGCGATAATGTCTAAGGCGGTGGTAAACTGGGAGAATAAGAGAAGCTGATTCTTCCCTGCCACTGCGCTTTTGATTAATTCTATACAGGTATCGACTTTCGCCGCCTCCCCGGTATAGTTTTCATAGACCATTGCCGGATCGCAACAGAGCTGCCGTAACTTGGTCAGTTCTGCCAGAATCTGCAGCTTGCCAGTGCAAAACTCCTCCTGGCTTTGCTGGCTGAGGGATGCTAGGAGCTGCTGCAGATTTGCATCATAAAGCTTTCTCTGCTCTCCCCCCATTTGGGAATAGACAACCTTTTCGATCTTATCTGGAAGCTCCTTTAATACCTGAGACTTTACCCGGCGGAGGATATAGGGGCGGATCATCTTTTTTAGCCGTGTGGAGGCGCGTTCATCTTGATTAGAGGTGATGGGTTGCTCATAATTATCCCGAAACCGTTTATTGGAGTTTAAGATTCCTGGCATCAGGAAATCAAAGATGCTCCACAGCTCGCTTAAGGAATTTTCAATGGGCGTCCCGGTGAGGGCAAACCGCTGGGCACATTTCAAGGCCTTTACCGACTTAGCGGCCTGGGTGGTATAGTTCTTGATATTCTGGGCTTCATCGATGATCACGTTCTGGAAGGAGATGGTTTCGTAGGCTTCTAAATCCCGTTTTAACAGATCGTAGGAGGTAATAAGCACATCGCCCATTCCTCCATGAATCTTTTCCCGGCGGCAGGCGGCACTTCCGGTCACGGTCACGGTCTCCAGCTCAGGGGCGAATCGCCTGATTTCACTTTCCCAGTTATAGACCAGGGAAGCTGGACAGACGATCAGCCCCAGATATGGGGAGGAATTCCCCGCTGCCTTTTTCTGGGCCAGCAGGTAGGTAATGGCCTGTACCGTCTTCCCCAGCCCCATGTCATCGGCCAGGATGCCGCAAAAGCCCAGCTGCTTTAAAGTCATCATCCATCGAAAGCCAAATTTCTGATATGGGCGGAGCTGAGTATTCAGCCCGTCAGGCACCTCGAAGTCACTGTTTTCCACATTTTTCATTTCCCTGAGGAGGGCTTTAAAATTCTGATCCCGCTTTACCTGAAGATCTCCTTCATTTTCCCGCAATATCTGATCAAAATAGAAAGAACGGTAACCAGGGACGGTGAGATGGCCTTGGGCCAGCTGCTTTCCCGTCAGTTCCAACCCCTCCGCCATCTCCGCCACCGCTGCCAGGGCATTATCCTCCAGACGAAGAAAGGCGCCGTCGGCTAGACGGTAAAATTTCCGTTTTCGGCGATAGCTCTGAAGGATGGCCTCCAGCTCTGATGCAGGCAGCTGTCCAGTCTCCAGATTCACATCCAGCAATCCGGTCTTCATAGTAATCCCGATTTTGAACTTTGGGGCTGGAAGGATCTGGATCCGTTTCAGGCGGTCAGAAATCATCACCTCGCCCAGGTGCTGAAGAGTGGAAATCCCTTGACTTAACAGAAGATATACCAGCTCTTCATCTTCCTCGGACAGCCGGTACAAATTTTGTATCTGGTCCACAGAGGAAAAGAAGTGGCCCAGGGTATCGATCAGGGTACGTTCTTTCTGGAAATCCCGATGCATCTGGCTTACCGTGAGCTCTTCAATAGGATTATAGCTGCTTTCTCCGTAGAAGCAAAGGGGGGCGGCGGTAATTTCACCATTTTGCCGATCCAGATAGACTTGAATCTGGCAGGGCTGAGGCTCATACCGGGCAAATTCCTCCGGGATCTGGCAGCTGGTGCATTGCTTCAGCACCGGCAGCACGGAACTGCAGAAGGCGCGGACATCATTGGGATGGATAAAATACGTCTTCTTCTTTCCTAAAAACAGCTCCCCTATACCCCTTATTTGCTGGGAAAAATCAGGGCTGCACAGGTAGATGACACCTGCCATACCGATGCAGAGACGGCTGCTTCCGGAAAACACTTCCGCGGCTGGGACCGACAGCTGGTAACTGCCATCCTTTTCCTCCACAGTAACCGGAATCCGGGGATTCTGCTCCAGGAAGGCTAGCTGGGAGGATTCTATGCCGCTCACGGCGTAGGCTTCTCCGGCCAGCACCTGGGCAAACTGCACCATCCATTCTCCGGAAAGCGGCAACTTCCGCTTCGTCAAGGTTTCCACATAATTATAGTAGGAATACTTGTAATGGCTGTAGTAGGAATGGAGCACCTCCTTCTCGTGGAGAACATACTGCTTCAGCAGGGCAAAAAGCTTCTGGCTTTGAGGGGTAAACACGCTTTGCTCATGATAAAATGCCAGCTTCTTCCCATATTCTACCCATTCATGCTGGGCCATAGCCTCCACCATATAGGGAATATTTTTTAAAATATATTTGTGGGAAGCGCCGATCTTAAATTCCACAGTCCAGCGATTATCCTGTTTATCAAAGAGGGGGATCAGCTCCACCTGGCCAGTCAGCCCTGGCTGCAGATATTGGGCCTTTTCCTTCATGGAGCTAGTATAGATGATATTGGTGAGAGCGGCATCGGTAGCCTTGGCATAGCTGGTGATTTTTTCTGGAGAGGAAGAGGCATTGCTTCTTCCCTGGCGCTTTTCCATATAGTGAGATTCCAGGGCGACGGCAATACAATGTTTACACATTCCAGAGTAGGAATAAAATGCCTCACATTCACACTGGTAACGTTCAAAAACTTCGTTTTCGTGGTTGTAGATCAGATTTACCTGGTATTGATTTCCATAGGATCCAGTTACATCCGCGTCCACCTGGGTTCGTTCATGGTCATCCGTGTAATGATACCGAACAATCTTTCCGCTTTTATAAAGCTGATTTCCTTTGGCGTAGGCAGCGGATTTGGAGATCCTTCGTATGGACGATAAGGTGATCATTTCTATCCCTCCCAAGTGAAAAGATGCGTTAAAAGTTTTCCCGGAACCCTCTGGACGGAGGATTCCGGGAAATGTTATCGAATCTGAAAATCCTCCTCCATCTGACATAAGAGAGAGGATAGCCTGCAATCAGAAAGAGCAGAGCCATTTTCCTTCATTTGCTTTACTACATTGAAAATAGAGCTGGCAGAGATATACTCCTGGTAAATTTGATTCCCATCCTCCCCAAAAGTGCCGTCCTGGAAAGCGGAAATCAGCACATCCCACATGGGCCAGTAGTCGGCCAGCTGGGTAGCATAGCAAGTCACAGCCGGCGCGCTGCCCAAGGTGATATCGAGTGTCTCGCTGAAAGAGATATCTGGAAACGCATTCTGTGCGCACAGCTCTGGAAGGAAGAGGTAGCACTCCTGAGCCAGGGTAGCGTCACCGATGGCTTTTGCCAGCCGATCACGCAGAGAATCGTAGAGCTCCTGGGTATTCGCCTGATGGAATAGCTTTGCCGCCTGGATCACGGCGTTACGAAACTGTTCCCGTCCCTGGGGGCCGGAATAAGGATAGGGCAGATAAGTGCTCTCCTCCTGGCGGATCAGGAAAAACTGCTTGTGGGATGCAAAGGGCCCATTCTCCCACTTTTCCACCAGATGGGCCACCTTCTGGCTTAATTCCTCGCTTTTTTTATCATCGATCCGGCACTCACCAGTAATCTGGCCATTTACCTTCGCGGCATAAACCTTGACAAAGCAAAACTCCTGGTTCCCCAATCGCTTGCGGATATCCTCCTTTAGGAGCCTCCAGTACACATCCGGAGCAGACTGGGGGGAATTCCCCATCCCCACAATGTTGCTTAAATATACCTGGAAGTCATGGGGGTTTTCTGCAAACTCTGTATGTAAGAGCTTAGGACGGTCATTGCTTTCCATGGCTCCGATTCCATCCATCAAAGAGAACAGGAAGGATCCCACGGCCATGGCGAAGGCCTGCTTTAAGTCTGTTCCCATACCGGCGGAGCACTCGTAGATTTCTTTTCCCCATACCGGGAAATACAGGTAAATGTCCAGTACTACGCTGGTATGGGTGATCTGGCTGATCTGAGGGGTAATGGCGACCTTCCACTCTGGGATATGGATGCAGTCCTCATCGTCGCCTACTGTGTCCGGCACCTCGAATCCATGGTGGAGAACGCCGTGGAGAAGATATTTTTGGATGTATGGGGTCAGCTCTGTGTAGCTGCGTTCTTCCTCGGGAATATCCAGGATGGCATCGATGATTTCCTGATATTTGTTCTTTTGACACAGTGATTCCAGGGCTTCCTGATATTTGGGTTCCATAATGCTTCCTCCTGATTTGGTGGTTTTATTCTGGGAGATGAATATTTCTGTGCTTCCTGTCACTTTATAGTATCATAGACAGGGGGAGCATTCAATCCTTTTTGGAGGATGAGGGGATATTTTGTTAAGTCTTTTTTTACCTAGATTACCTTAATGATTGATGTTTCCATGGATGTTCTGTACAATGAAAAAAGAAACCTAACTTTTTGTAAGGTGGAGAGGAAAGGAGGGAAGGGAAAATTAGGAAGAAAATCAAACAAAAAGTTTGCTTTTAGTATAAAATAGATGAAAATATTGTGGAATATATACATGATACTAACAATAAATACCACATAATTCACAAAAACATAAAAACATTACAAAAAGTCTTTACGGATAACAAAAAGTATGGTATTCTATAACCAGTAAAGGAAAGGGAAAGATGAAGGAATTAAAACAAGAAAAAGAGTTTTTGACACAGCTGATGGATATGCTGGAACAGCAGATGGGCCCTCATACAGAGATTGTTCTCCATGACCTGAAGAAGGATTATGCTACGACCATCGTGGATATCCGCAATGGCCATGTGACTGGACGGAAGGTTGGGGGGACTGGGAGTAATCTGGGACTGGAGGTTTTACAGGGGACGGTGAAGGATGGCAATCGGTTTAACTATGTTACCCGATTAAAGGATAACCGGATGCTTCGCTCCTCGTCCTTGTATATTGAAGATGATGAGGGGAACCTGATCGGATGCCTTTGTGTGAATACGGATATTACTGAGAGCATCAAGCTGGAGAATTACTTAAAGGAGATTAATCAGTACGACATAAGCCCGGCGGATAAGCAGGAGGTCTTTGTCACAGAGGTTAATCAGCTTTTGGAATATCTTCTCCAGGAGGGACAAAAGATCGTAGGGAAGCCGGCCTGTGTGATGAACCGTGAGGAGAAGCTCCAGTTTCTGAAATATTTAAACGATAAGGGGGCATTTCTCATTACAAAATCCGGGGAACGAATCCAATCGTTTTTAGGGATCTCCAAATATACCATGTATACCTATCTGGATATCATTAAGAAGGAAGAGGCAGGATCAAAAACTGAATAAGCAGCAGTAATGGATGCAGCACAATAAAATACACCGGATGATAAGTTCTTTCTTGAGAATATTAGAGAAGGTGTATTTTTTGTACCCAAAATAGGCACGATCTTTACTGTGGAGGGCTAAATCAATGTTATTGTCGCAATGAGCTGAATAGTAGGAAAGGGGAGGCGATTTTGACTGACGCTGGAAGATCAAGGAGCAAATAGAAGAAGGGACAAGGGAGGTTACGCATGAAAAAATTAGAAGGAAAAATTACGGTAATGACAGGGGCTGGCTGCGGATATGGGATGAGCAGCGGGTTTCCGAGAATTTTTGCCAGGGAGGGCTCTCATCTGGTGCTGAATTATTTTAAACAGGATGAGGATGGGATGAGGGCATTTCAAGAGGAGTTAGAGAATCTGGGGGTGAATGTGGTTCTGGTAGAGGGAGATATCTCAGAGGAGTCAGTGGCAAAAAGGCTGATCGACCAGGCTGTGGAGCGGTTTGGCCGTATTGATGTGCTGATTAACTGCGCGGGGATTTCGAATCCAAAGCTTCTTACCGACATCACTACAGAAGAATGGAACCGTATGATCGCGGTGGACTTAACCAGCAATTATTTTACCTGTAAATACGCGGTTCCGGTGATGATCCGTCAGAAATTCGGGCGAATCATTAATATCGCCTCCCAGGTGGGGCAAAAGGGAAGTGTGGAGCACTGCCATTATGCGGCGGCTAAGGCGGGGGTGATTGGGTTTACCAAATCCCTGGCAAGGGAAGTGGGAAAATTCAATATTACCGCCAACTGCATCGCCCCTGGCCCGATTGAGACACAGCTGATGGGAGTGGTGAGTGATGAATGGAGGAAAAATAAGGAGGCAGAGCTGGTGCTTCCAAGATTTGGGGAGTTGGAGGAGATCCTTCCCACAGCAGTATTCCTGGCAGCAGAGCCGGATGGAAATCTGTATACAGGGCAGACTTTGGGACCGAATCTTGGGGATGTGATGTATTAAGAGTATCGAGGATGCTGAGTGGCAGGGATGGAGGCGGAAAGGAGCTGGGCAATGAGATGAAGGAATATTTACTGGAGACCAGAGGAATATCAAAGTCTTTCAGCACAGTGAAGGTGTTGGATGGGATTGACTTGAAGATAAAGAGAGGAGAGGTTCATGCCCTGCTAGGGGAAAATGGAGCGGGGAAGTCCACATTGATGAAGATATTAACCGGGGTATTGGAGCCGGATGGGGGAGAGATTTTGTATGAGGGAAAACCGCTGCATATCCGTCATCCCAGGGAAATTTATGATTACGGTATCGGTATTGTCTATCAGGAATTTAATCTTCTCCCGGATCTGACTGTGGCGGAGAATATTTTTATCGGAAGAGAGCCGGCGCTTCCGCTGAAGGGATTTATCAATGACAGGCGGCTGAATCGGGATGCAGCCAACCTGCTGGAGCAGTTAAACTGTTCTTCTATATCGCCGGGCCGGAAGGTAGCCACCTTAAGTGTGGCCCAGCAGCAGATGGTGGAGATTGGGAAGGCGCTGTCCTCCAACTGCCGGCTGCTGATTATGGACGAACCTACAGCGGCCTTAACGGATTCTGAGATTGAGACATTGTTTGATACCATACGGAGGCTGAAAGCCAGCGGAGTGGCGATTATTTATATTTCTCACCGTATGAGCGACTTAGATGCCATTGTGGATCGGGTTACGGTGCTGCGGGATGGTAAGTTAATATCCGAACGGAAGTACGACTGTACGTTAAAGGACTTGCTGATCCAGGAAATGGTGGGAAGGGAACTGAATCAGAAGTTCCCGCCCAGGCCGGATTACAAGAGAGGGAAGAAAACCCTGGAGGTAAAGGGGCTAAATGTAGCGGACAAGCTATTTGATATTCATTTCCAGGCTTACGAGGGGGAAATATTAGGGATTGCCGGATTAATGGGAGCCGGCCGGACCGAGCTGGCCAGGGCGATCTTTGGGGCAGAGAGGATTACCTCGGGAGAAATATGGATTGATGGGGTGCGAAAGCAGATCACTTCTCCCAATAAAGCCATAGCAGAAGGAATTGGTTATATCACCGAGGACAGGAAAAAAGACGGGCTGATGCTGGAGCAGACCCTTCGGGATAATATTTCCGCAGCCAGCTTGGATCAATTCAGCAGGAATGGATGGGTAAAGGATTATCAGGTGGAGGCAGCAGCGGAGGAATATATCCGGAAGATGCGGATTAAGACGAGAGGAAGCGGACAGCTGGCGAAAACCTTGTCCGGAGGTAATCAGCAAAAGGTGATTCTTGCCCGCTGGCTTTGCCGCAAATCCCGGATTTTAATCCTGGATGAGCCCACCAGAGGGATTGATGTAAATGCCAAGTATGAGATTTACGAGCTGATGTACCAGCTGGTAGGCCAGGGGGTGACCGTGATTATGATCTCTTCGGAGCTCCCGGAGATCATCGGCATGAGTGACCGTGTGCTGGTGATGTGTGAGGGAAAGATTACTGGCGAGTTGGCAGCAGTTGAGTTGGAACAGGATAAAATCCTGCGATATGCAATGGCAAATGGAATGAAAGATAGTGGTTCATCGCCGGTGGGGCGTGAATAGCAAGAGAAAGCAAAGGATATGGAGTAGGCTATGGACGTAAAATTCAATAAAAAGGAACGGAATACGCAGATTTTATTTACCTTAATGGGGCTTCTCATACTATGTATCTTTTTTTCGATAACAACAGAGAGCTTCCTGACTCAGCGGAATTTATTAAATATCGCGACACAGACCTCGGTGGCAGTGATTGTCGCCATCGCGGAAACTTACATTATTGCCAGCGGGTGTATTGATCTGTCTGTGGGCTCTGGGGTGGCCTTTTCCGGGTTGATTGCGGCTACGGCGATGAAGGCGGGGATGCCAGTACCCTTGGCCATGCTTCTGGCGCTGATGACCGGTATGATGCTGGGGGCGGTGAATGCCTTTGTGATTACCGTGCTAGGCATTGTCCCCTTTATCGCGACCTTGGGTACCAATAGCATTTTCCGGGGAATTGTGCTGGTCATTATGGATGGAGTGCCGATGTCCGGATTAAAAAGTGAATTTACCTGGATAGGCTCCGGAAAGCTCTTTGGATGGCTTCCATGGGCAGTGATTTTTATGGCCGTGATCGCGGTGGTTATGGCGGTTCTGCTGAAAAAGAGTAAATTCGGCCGTTATGTCTACGCCATTGGAAGCAATGAGCAGGCGGCGTTTTTATCGGGAATCCCGGTAAAGAAAATCAAGGTAATGAATTATATTATCAGTGGCGCTCTGGTAGCCTTTGCCGGGATGCTCCTGGCGGCCAGAGTTTCCTCAGCAGCCCCCACAGCAGGTGAGCTGTATGAGACCAATGCTATCGCAGCCTCTGTCATCGGCGGGGCAAGTCTCACTGGAGGAAAGGGCAGTATTGCGGGAACCATTGTGGGAGCCTTTATTATCGGTGTGCTGAGCAATGGATTGAATCTGATCGGACTGAATTATTTCTGGCAGCAGGTAGCCATCGGCGTGGTGATCATTGCCGCGGTATTCCTGGAGGTGGTTCGGGAACGGTTAAAGAAGTAACGTTGATTCTGGGGCGCCGCCTGGACGGCGGCTGCCAGAAAGAAAAATATAAAGGAGAAGAGTGAATATGAAGAGAAGATTAGCAGCAGGATTAGCGGCAATGATGTTGGCAGGGGCAGTGTGGGGCTGTTCTGGATCCGGGAATAATTCCGCCCAGCCGCCGGAGGCAGCAGCGGAGAAGACAGAGAATGGACCGGGGGGAGAGGAAGAAGGAGCGCAGGCACAGGAGACGGGGGAGGGCCAGGAACCGGCGGCAGGTTCCCAGACCAAGGTGATCGGTGTGATCCCTAAGTCTACCTTATTTGACTTCTATAAGATGGTGCGCCAGGGAGCAGAGGACGCGGCGGCGGAGCATGGATATACCATCAATTACCAGGGAACCAATTCCTCTACCGATACGGCTGCCCAGCAGAATATTGTGGAAGATATGGATATGGCAGGCATGGATGCGTTGGTCATCTCCGCCATTGACGCCAAGGCTATCGGGGATGCAATCGGCGCATTAAAGGTTCCGGTGGTTACCTTTGACGATGAGATGGATCCTTCGGTATGCTATACCACGGTTTCCGTAAATCATGAGAGAGCGGCAGCGGCGGGGGCCGCCTACATTGCCCAGAAGCTCCCAGACGGAGGCAAGGTGGCAGTGGTTTCCTCAGAGGCAGGCGCAGACGTAATTCAGCAGAGGGACAGAGGCTTTAGTGAAGAGCTGGCCAAGCATGAACAGTTTGAACTGGTGGGAATTTACCATACTGAGGGAGACCGGGAGAAGGCCACGAATATTATGCAGGATCTCTTGTCCGAGCACCCGGATCTGGTGGCGGTGTTCTGCTGTAATGAGGGTTCTTCCGGCGGCGTAAGCAAGGTATTAAAGGATGAGGGCCGCACCGATATCCTGGCGGTGGGCTATGATTCCTCTGAGGAATTAATTAACAATATTTACGATGGAAGCCTGGATGCCCTTATCTCCCAGAACCCCTATGGCTTAGGCTATAATTCGGTAACTGCGGCCATCGAGGCCATCGAGGGAAAGACGGATTTCCCAGATGTGACGGAGAGCCCCTACTGGCTCATTGACCAGGAAAACATCCATGATCCGGAGGTGATCCAGATACTGGATCCTCTAGGGACCCTGAATTTACAATAAGGATTTAAAAGGCGGGGAAAGAAATTTTGGGAAGATATTTTAGCAAAATCATTAAAAATGGAACGTTGGTTCTGGAAAATGGATGCGAGAGGGCGGATCTGGGGATCCGAGGAGAGAAGATTGCCGGGATTCTTGCGCCGGGAAATGAACTGGAGGCAGAGGAGATGGTGGACGCTTCCGGGCTGACGATCTTCCCAGGAGGAATTGACACCCATACCCATTTTTTCGAACCAGGAGCCAATTACCGGGAGGATTGGCTATGTGGAACCAGGGCGGCGGCCGCTGGAGGCTATACCCTGGTAATGGAAATGCCTAACAGCAGCCCTCCGGTGATTGATGAGCGGACATTTGGAGTGAAGTATGGGCTGGCAGAGGGCCGATCCCTGGTGGATTTTGCCCTGTGGGGCGGTGCAATCGCGGGAAACCAGGCGGAACTGGAGAAATTAAGCGCCCTGGGCTGCATCGCCTTTAAGGGATTTACCCTGGAGGCGGGGCCGGAATTTCTCTGGCTGAATCATCAGCAGCAGGTAGATGCCATGAGGGAGGTAAGGAGGCTGGGGAAGGTCCTGGGATTCCACGCGGAGGATGATGCCATTATCCGGGAGCTGAAGGCGCGTTTCCAGAGCCAGCCCTGGGATCTCCGGCTCCATGATGAGGCCAGACCTTATTATGGAGAACTGGCAGCCATTCAGAATGCCATTACCTTTGCAGAACATACCGGCTGTGCCATCCACATCTGCCATCTTTCAATTCCAGAAGGAGCAGAGTGCATTAAGAGGGCAAAAGCGCGGGGGGTGGATGTGACGGTGGAGAGCTGCGCTCATTATTTCCTTTTGAATTATGAGGAGCAGTTTGCGTCAGGGACCTATGGCCTGATCCAGCCGCCGTTGCGGAGCAGGGAGCGGATGGAAAGGATGTGGCCCTATCTCATGGATGGCACCATTGATTATCTGGGGACAGACCACGCGCCCTACACAAAGGAGGATAAGGAGCCAGAGGATGGGGATGGGTGGCAGGTGATGGGAGGCGCACCTTCAATCGATATTGCTTACCCCCTGATGGTGACCGAGTGTCTAAAGAGAGGGATGGCACCTCACCGTCTGGCGGCTCTGTGCGCTGGCAATGGGGCCAGGCGGTTTGGCTTATATCCAGAAAAAGGCGTGATCCAGGTGGGGGCAGACGCGGATCTGGCACTGATGGATTTAGACTATCCCTGGAATTACACTAGGAAAAACAGCTTTTCAAAGACAAAATGCACGAAATTTCCTTATGAGGGGAGAGCGCTTTCATGCCGGGTGGTCAGCACCTTCCTCCGGGGAAGGGAGATCTATTGTGACGGGGAAATCTTGGCGAAGTCAGGGTATGGAAAATTTGTTCGCAAATAGAATGAAGATGGTTTGCGGTATCTGCAGGAAGTGGAGAGGAATGAATCATGGTTGAGATGAATAAGGAACGTTTATGGGAGAGATTACAGTATGTGGGGGGAATTGGCGCGGACCCGAGAGGGGGAATCAGCCGCTTCGCCTGGACACCTGCCTACAGGGAGGCTTGTGAGGTCCTGATGGGGTGGATGCGAGAGGCCGGGCTTACTGTCCGCATGGATACGGTAGGAAATATTTATGGGAGGCTGGAGGGTGAGGAAGATTTGCCGCCGATCCTTACAGGTTCTCACTTTGATACCGTACCTATGGGAGGAAAGTTCGACGGCCTGGCTGGGGTGATGGCGGCCTTGGAGGCGCTCACCGCCATGGCAGAGGCAGGGAAGAAGCCCAGGCGGCCAGTGGAGATGATCGCCTTTGTGAATGAAGAGGCAAGCCAGTTCCTGGGAGGGCATTTCGGAAGCAAGGCCATCTGTGGGATGCTTCCGGAGGATTACGCCCGTACTTCTGTGGATCGGGTAACCGGGATTACCATGAAACAGGCTATGCTGGACTTTGGGATGGGGCTGGATCCGGATCACTTTGATAAAAGTTACATTAAGGAGGGGGATTATTTCGCCTTTATCGAACTCCACATCGAGCAAGGCTGCTATCTCCTCCACGAAAACCTTCCCATGGCAGTGGTGACGGATATTGCCGGAATCAAACAGTTTTATATTACCTTACATGGAGTATCTGCCCATGCCGGCGGGATGGCTATGGAGGATCGGCACGACGCCATGGCCGCGGCGGCGGCCATTGCCTGTGAAGTGGAGCGTTTGGCGCGGGAATCCGGATCCACCACCAGAGGTACAGTGGGGTACATCCAGGCACATCCGGCAGAGCATAATATTGTGGCAAATCAGGCGATTGTCCCGGTGGATTTTCGGGAAAAGGAGGATGGGTTGTGGCAGCAGCTGTATGACGATCTGATGCTATTCGTGGAAAAGCAGTGTGAGGCAAGAGGGCTTACCTATTCTGTCAGGAGCACCATTAACACTTCCCCGGTGCATTGTGACAAACGTCTTGTGGATTTGATTAACCAGTGTGCGGATCAAGAGAAGATTCCCCATAAATATATGGTGAGTTATCCGGCCCATGATGCCATGCAGATGGGGAGATTGTATCCTATGGGGATGATATTCCTCAGAAGCTCGAATGAAGGGGTAAGCCATTGCCCAGATGAATATACTACCCCGGAGGATATGGCGGATGGAACCAGGGTGCTGTTGCGGACGATTGAACATTTGTCTGAGCAGGACAATCTGTGACAGCAGAATGTAAAGGTGTCAGCACAGGGCCCGTCGGGTTTTTAAGCAAATGCCGGCAGGTTAAGAGAAGAAAGGAAATGAGGAGGATAATGGAAGCGATTCGGATTTCAACAGACAAGTGCCCTCAGCCGGGGGGATGGTATTCTCAGGCATATCGGGCGGGAGGCCTGATTTTCACCGCCGGGGTGACGGCTCATGACCCGGTGACCCAGGAACTGGTGGGGCCGGGAGATATTGTAAAGCAGACAGAACAGGTATTAAAAAATATGGATATGCTCTTAAAAGAGGCAGGATCCGATCTAAAGCATGTGATCAAAACATTGGTTTTTGTGTCTGATATTGACGACTTTCAGATTTTTAATGAAACGTATAAAGGGTTTTTCCCGGAAAATCCCCCAGCAAGAAGTACCATGCAGATTGGGAAGTTTAATCATGGCATGGTGATCGAGATAGAAGCGGTGGCTGTGGTGGCAGAGGGATAAACATTCGTTACCGAAAAGGGCAGCCCTGTGTGAGAGCAGGGCTGCCTTTTTTGGGAATTATTGCTTAATCATTGGTCAGATGCATCTGATCCAACACATAGAATACCAGGCTCAGCCCCATTCCCACTACACAGGCCAGCACCATTCCGGTGAGCTGGATATTGCCGATTTTTAGCGCGATGCCGGAAAGCCCGGTAACGAAGATCACGGAAGTCAGGCTCAAATTTCGGGAATTTCCATAATCAACTTTAGAGTCCACCAGGATTCGCAGGCCAGAGGTACCGATCATACCGTAGAGCAGGAAGGAGATCCCGCCGATGACCGGGCCGGGGATGGTGCTGATTAAGGTGGACAGCTTTCCGCTGAAGGAACAGATTACTGAGAGAACGGCAGCTCCGGCGATGACGTAGACACTGTACACCCCAGTTACGGCCATGACCCCAATATTTTCACCGTAGGTGGTGGTGGGCACGGAACCGATGAGGCCGGAGAGCATGGTGGAGAAATTATCTCCAAAAAGGGAACGGTGAAGCCCAGGTTCTTCCAGCAGATCACGGCCGATAATCTTGCTGGTAACTACCTGGTGCCCGATATGTTCGGAGGTGATGACCAGAATAACCGGGAGGATAATCAGGATGGCCTCCGCGCTGAATTTGGGCATCTGAAAATTGGGGATGGCAAAAAACGGCGCGGCGGACACTTCCGTAAAGTCCACAATCCCACAGAAAAGGGCGGCCACATAGCCAGCAATGACGGCAATCAGGATGGGAATAACCGACAAAAATCCCCGGAACAGGATATTCCCAAAGACAGCGATCCCTAAGGTAACCAGAAAGACGATAATATTTTTCGGCTGAATGACTTCATCCAAAAGCCCTGCGTTGCTTGCGGCGGAAGCGGACAGCTCCAGGCCGATCAGGGCCACCACTGGCCCCATGGCCGCTGGGGGAAGGACGATGTCGATCCATTTGGTGCCGAACTTATACACGATAAAGGCCAGGATACAGCCGCAGAAGCCAACCGCCACAAAGCCGCCCAGGGCATAGGGATAGCCGAAGTTTGCTATGACGATTCCCGCCGGGGCAAGGAAGGCAAAGCTGGAGCCTAAATATGCGGGGGCTTTTCCCTTTGTTACAAAGATAAAGAGGAGGGTTCCCACGCCGTTCATGAACAGCACAATCGCTGGATTGATGCCGAAGATAAAGGGCACTAGCACCGACGCGCCGAACATGGCGAACATATGCTGGATGCTTAAGGGGATCAGCATGTTTACGGGGACCTTTTCCTCAACTTGAATGATACGTTTCCCTACCATTTTCTTACCTCCATAGTGGAAGACGCCTGCAAAGTAACTGGTCTCAAACCGATATAGCGGGATGCATGGACTAAGCTATTGCCAACAGTCCATCTTTGGGGCGTCAGGTGAGCAGTGTCCGGGGAAAGCTCCGTTGCGGTTTACTGGCGCGAGTAGCAATGGAGATTCCACCCTTCTACCGATTATGACATATTTTGCCCTATTCGTCTACGGGAAATCAAATAAACTGAGCTGGGTATTTTCGTAACCGCGCTTGTAAGCAGGGATAATGTCGCTCATGCGGTACAGGATTTTCTTTTCTTCACAGGCCTTTGCAAAGGTATCCCACAACTGCTTTGCCCGGGAGCTAGTGCAGAAATAGGCATTTTTGTAGGTCTTCAGATACCTGGATTTTAACCCATCTCCGGGAAAAAGCTCTTCCAGACGATCCAGATACCATTCTTTTTGATTATCCCGCAGGGTCATTCCAAAGGCAGGATAGATAAACCGCGCTCCGGCCTCCCCTGCCATGGAGATCAGGCGCAGGATGTCTTCTTCCCGATCTTCCAGAAAGGGGAGGACGGGCATCAGGAGGATCCCGGCGAAGAGCCCACGGGAGGAGAGGCGGGCGATAAGCTCCATCCGCTGGGAGGATGGGGGAGCATAAGGCTCTACCTTTTTGGATAATTCATCATGGGGAGTGGTGATGGTTATCTTACAGAGCACAGGGGAGTGCTCCCGAATGCTCTGTAGAATGTCCGCGTCCCGTTCCAGCAGCGTACTTTTGGTCGCAATGCCGATGCCGAACCCGAAGGCATCCGCCAGCTCCAGGGCATGTCGGGTAAGCTGTAGCTCTTTTTCAAAGGGATTATAAGGGTCGCTCATGGAGCCGGTCCCTAACACCCCCTTTTTCACCTTTCGTCGCAGATCATCCCGGATTATGGCCAGGGCATTTTCCTTAACCTTTACCTGTTCGAACTCTTTGATCTGGTAGCAGGAGGATCGGCTGGCGCAGGAGATGCATCCGTGACAGCAACCACGGTAGATATTCATATTGTAGTTTATTCCGAACCAGCTGCTGTCTTTGGTTCGGGTGACAATGTGCTTTGCGGGTATTTGTTCGATCATGGCCTATTCTCCATTATGTCTTTTCACCAAAATATTTTTGAAACAGACGTCGTGCATCTTTGGCAAGCTCATTTTCCATGGCCAGATAACGGGTTAAGTAATCCTTTGATTTGGGGGTAAGCTGGGAAAAGCCGCCGTCAGCACCGCCGGACTGAGTGAGTAAAAGGGGGAAGCCCAGGTGCTTTTCTGCCTCTTTTACAATCTTCCAGCCTTTGCTGTAGGACATGTGCATCTGCCGGCAGGCGGTCTGCATGGATCCGGTGTGCTCCACCAGACTTAAAAACTGGGCGATCCCAGGGCCGAAAAAGATGTCGTCCCCTTCCAGATACAGCTGCAGGACGCTGTGGATGGGGATCTTTTGGGAGCGGTCATAGCGGCTTTTACAGTCTTCCTCCGTCTCAATGGAAAGGCTGATTCCTTGATCCTCCACGGGAATTTCTTCAATCAGAGTATTAATGGAATCCTGGCGCAGGGCGCCATTCAGTCCACCAGGGCCTTCATAGCGGAGGAGAGAAGGAATAAGGGAGGTGGATAAAAGGACTGGATGACCGCGCCGCCCATTATACACGGGACAGGCGGCCTTTTTTTTGGTCTGGAGAAGCTGCCTGACGGTATTCTCCAGAAATAAAGGATATTTTACTGGAAGAATCAGCACTTGACTGCAGAGATCCTCCACATAATTCAATCCCATCCGCACACTGTCAAACATTTGGGTAGTCTGGTATTCTTCATTGCGCAGACAGATGATCCGCAATTTGGACACATGTTTTTCGACTTGGTCTCCGTCCCGGCCGGTGACGATGACGATGGGGTCGATTTCCGCCTGCCTGAGCATGATAATGATGCGGCGGATCACTGTGGTTCCCCCGATAGGCATCAGAGGCTGAAAATTTTCCTGAGACAGATTGTGGCCGGCTGCGATGATAACGGCTCCTGTTTTCATAATGGCTTCCTCGCTGGACATTTTTTTGAAACAAATAGAGTATACCACGGATGCAGGAGTCTGAACAGTAACCATTTGTAATCCCTTCACCTATACGGTATACTAAGGACAGAATTAGGATGTGCTTAAAGGAGTGCTGTGCAGATGAAAAAAGGATATGTAATTGCTGTGGTGGGTTCCGGGGGAAAGACCACTCTGATAGAAACCATTGCCAGGCAGGCTAAGAATTCTGGAAAGAAGGTGGTAGTGATGACCACCACTCATATGAGACTTCCAGAACGGGACAGCGCAGTAGGAAGGCCTCTGGAGGAGGCGGCAAAGCAGATGGAGCGGGAGGGATTAATCTATTATGGCGTTTATGGGGATGAAGAGGGAAAGATGGGATATCCAGGAAGGGAGGCATATGAAAGGCTGTGCGAAAGGGCGGATGTGGTGTTGGTAGAGGCAGACGGATCCCGAAGGCTTCCCATGAAGGCGCCTGACTGGTCCAGGGAGCCGGTAATCCCGGTAAATGCGGACATGGTGCTGGTGGTATTTGGCCTTTCCGCTTTGGGAAGACCTCTGAAAGAAGTATGCCACCGTTGGAGGCTGGGCCTTCCATGGATTTTGGACACTCAGGGACAGGCGCCCAAGGAGCCGGGTTGCAGCCTTGTTACAGAGGACATGGCAGCAGAATTTCTGGAGAAGGGGTATTTAAAGGCTATCCGTACACGCTATCCGGATGCGGGCCTGGTCACGCTCCTGAATCAGGCTGATGGAAAGGCAGCGCAGGAGAAAGGGGAGCGGATAAGGAAAGGTCTGGCACAGAAGGGCTATGCGGCGCAGGTGATTTGCCTAAGGCAGATGACCTTATCGGTGATTTACCTGGCCTCCGGCTTTGGAAAGCGGTTTGGGAAGAATAAGCTTTTGGAAATACTGGAGGGAAAGCCTCTGTTTGCCCATGGGCTGGGGACAATCCTGAAATTGAGGGCTTATTTAGAGGCGGAAATGGGGATCCGGACCAGAGTGGTATTGGTGAGCCAGTATCCGGAGATTCTGGATTTTGGAAAAGAGATGGGGGTGGAAGTGGTGGAAAATCCCTGTGCGGCAGAAGGGATTACCGCGTCTATCCGTCTGGGGACGGAGGCAGCTGGGGAGAATGAGGATTATTACCTCTATGCTGTAGCCGATCAACCCTGGCTAAGGTGGGAGACCGTGGCAGGGCTGATCCAGCATTTTCTCCCCCGAACCTATTCGGATCAGGTATCCATAGGATGTTTGGCCTGCGGCAAAAGGCAGGGGAACCCGGTGATCTTTCATAAAAGGCACCGGGCAGAACTTCTCACCCTGAAGGGGGATAGGGGGGGAAGCCAGCTGATAAAGCGGTACCCTGAAGAGGTGATGGAATATCCGGCAGAGGCCGGGGAGCTGGTGGATATTGACACGCCAGTTTAAGTGGGGGCGTCTTTTCCCAGCTCAGGCCAAAGAGTATAGAACATCGTACCGTAGCAGGCTAGACCGCCGATGAAGTTGGAGATGGGTTCTGCCATAAAGATTCCGTTTGTGCCCAGATGGAACAGGTTGGGGAGGATGAGAATCAGCGGGATGACGATGATCACCTTCCGGAAGATGGAGAAAAATACAGCATTCCTGGATTTTCCCAGGGCGACAAAGGCGGACTGTCCTGCGAACTGCAGCGACATCATGAAGAAGCCAAAGTAGTAGATCTGCATGGCGGGGATGCCGGCAGCCACCAGATCCCCTTCGTGATTGAAGATCCGGATAAAGAAGCCGGGAAACCCGTGCACCAGGCTCCAGACGATGGTGGTGTAGGCGATGGAGACGACGGACATAAAGAGGATCGCCTGCTTTACCCGCTTGTATTCTCCGGCGCCGTAATTGTAGCCCATTACCGGCTGGGCGCTGTTGGTAAGGCCGCTGACGGGAAGGGAGATTACCTCCCGGACCGAGTTCACTACAGTCATAATGCCTACGTACAAGTCGCCGCCGAAGTGGGCCAGACTGGCATTATACATGATTTGCACCAGGCTGTTGGTGATGGACATGGTGAAGCCGGAAAGCCCCAGGCCCATGATCTCTAGCACGCGCCGCTTTTTCAGCCGGAAGGATCGCCGCTGTAGCTTCAGGATGGTTCTCTTCCCGGTTAAAAATCGGATAATCCACAGGGCGGAGAGACCCTGGGAGATAATGGTGGCCCACGCGGCTCCCTGGACGCCCAGCCCCAGGACAAAGATAAAGATAGGATCCAGAATAATGTTGCTGAGCGCCCCCAGGAGCACCGTGCACATGCCGATGGTCCCAAAGCCCTGGGAATTAATAAAGCTGTTCATCCCCAGGCCGATCATGACGAAGATGCTGCCTAACAGGTAGATGGTGACATAGGAATCCGCATAGGGGATGGTAGCGTCGGAAGCACCGAAGAGATACAGCATGGGACGCTTAAAGACCAACCCCAGGATCGTCAGGATCAGGCCGCATAGCACCATCATGATAAAGGAATTGCCCATGATGGCTTCCGCCTCCTCCTCATTTCCCCGTCCCCGCTGGATGGAGCACAGGGGAGCGCCACCCATGCCGAAGAGGTTGGCGAAGGCGATGACCATAGAGATGATGGGGAGGCAGAGGCCAAGGCCAGTTAAAGCCATGGTGGCGTCATTGGGTATCCGCCCGATGTAAATTCGGTCTACGATATTATATAGTACATTGATCAGCTGAGCCAAAGTCATGGGCAGAGCCAGACCCAGGATATTTTTGATCACGCTTCCCTGGGAGAAGTCGTTTTTACTGCCAGCATTTATGGAAGAAGACATGTGAAGCACCACCTTTATGTATAATTATGATATGTTCACGGTCAGTATCCCATCAGCATATCCGTTTTGCCAGAATAATTGACTGGATATAATCGTAGCACAATATTTTCATCTGGGCAAGATGAATCGAAGAAAGCGCGGCTGTCCGGGGAAAGCCGGGGGAATTCCGATGCTGGACAGAAAGAAAGTATTGACAGATTCCCTCTTTTGGAAGATAATTAAAAATCAAAGACTAAGGTACAAAATCGTCCAGCAATGGGATAAACTATAGAAAGGGAGATGGAGATATGCAGACAATCAGAGTAGAGCGGACCACTTGTCCAAAGGAGAAACCAGGAGAGGATAACCCATTAGTATTCGGCACAATTTTTACTGACCATATGTTTGAGATGGATTACGAAGAGGGAAAGGGATGGATTGACCCCAGAGTGGTTCCTTACCATAATCTGGAATTAGAACCTTCCTGTATGGTATTCCACTACGGTCAGGAGATGTTTGAGGGATTAAAGGCGTATAAGGCTGAGGATGGAAGGATCTTATTATTTCGGCCAGATATGAACGCAAAGCGCGCCAATCGCAGCAACCGGAGAATTTGTATCCCGGAGATCCCGGAGGAGCTTTTTATCGATGCCATTAAGGCAGTGGTGAAGGTGGATCAGGACTGGATTCCCACCAAGCCGGGAACTTCTCTGTATATCCGCCCCTTTATTATCGCAACGGATCCATTTTTAGGCGTCCGTCCCTCCCATACCTATAAGTTTATGGTGATTCTGTCGCCGGTAGGCGCTTATTATGCCAGTGGACTTGATCCGGTGAAGATCTGGATTGAGGATGAGTATGTGCGGGCAGTGAAGGGCGGAATCGGCGAGGCGAAAACCGGAGGAAACTATGTAGCCTCCCTTGCCAGTCAGGTGAAAGCCCATGATGAGGGCTATGCCCAGGTATTATGGCTGGATGGCGTGGAGAGAAAATATATCGAAGAAGTTGGAGCCATGAATATCTTCTTTAAGATTAACGGAAAGGTGGTAACGCCCCAATTAAATGGAAGCATTCTTCCTGGCGTAACCAGAGATTCTGCCATTCAGCTCTGTAAGAAGTGGGGAATTCCAGTGGAGGAGAGAAGAATCTCTGTTGATGAGGTAGTGAAGGCGGCAGAGAGCGGAGAGATGGAGGAATGCTTCGGCACTGGAACCGCTGCGGTTGTTTCCCCGGTGGGCGAGCTTCGCTTTGAGCAGGAGAAGATGCTGATCAGCGGGAATCAGATCGGGGAGCTGACCCAGAAGATCTATGATACCATCACTGGGATCCAGCTGGGAAGGATCGAAGGGCCTGAGGGCTGGAGTATAGAGGTGAAATAATGCGCTCACAGCAAAAGGCTGTGGGAGGCATAGGCCGGCAGGAGTGAACCCATGCCGGCCTTTGTGATAATGGAGGGAAATATGATGAAGAGCAGAGTAGAGGATGCGCGGGGATTATTCCTGTCTGGATATAATTGCTGTCAGTCAGTATTTGCCCCCTACGCAGAGCTTTTGGGGATGGATCGGGAGACGGCGCTCAGGCTCTCCTGTTCCCTGGGAGGGGGGATCGGACGGATGCGGGAAGTGTGTGGCGCGGCGTCAGCCATGTTTCTGGTTGCCGGGCTAGTGTGCGGCAATACAGAGGCCGGGAACCAGGAGGCGAAAACGAGAAATTACGAGACCGTGCGGCAGATGGCGGATGCTTTTAAGAAGGAGCATCAGACCATTATCTGCCGGGAGATCCTGGGGCTCAGGGCGGCGGAGAAAAGCGCGGCGCCCTCAGAGCGGACACCGGAGTATTATCAGAAGCGTCCCTGTGTCAGAATGGTAGAGACGGCGGCCAGGATTATTGAGGAGACATTTCCGGATATTGTTGAGCAGTGATGGCAAATATCACTGCTTATCTCAGGCGTTTTGCGGGACTCTTAAGAGGAAGACGGCTTGATAAAATCAGGATTTTTGATATAATCATTTAGGAAATTAATTGTGGATCCAGTGACTGCCAGAGAGGGATTAGGCAGGGAAGGAGAGGGAAATTGTCATGAAAATAACATTAAAAGACGGAACAGAAAAGGAATATGCCCAGCCTATGGCCTTGCTGGATATTGCAAAGGACATCAGCGAGGGGCTGGGGCGGATGGCCTGCCTGGGAGAGATCAATGGGGAGGCGGCGGACTTGCGCACAGTGGTCAGCGAGGATTGTCAGGTGAATATTCTCACCGCCAAGGAGGAGAAGGGGCTGGCAGCTCTTCGGCACTCGGCCAGCCATGTGATGGCTCAGGCCATTAAGCGGCTGTACCCGGAGACAAAGCTGGCAATCGGCCCTTCCATTGCCGACGGATTTTATTACGATGTGGATCTGGCAGAGCCGATTACAGCAGAGGATCTGCCCAAGATCGAGGCGGAGATGAAAAAAATCATCAAGGAGGCGTTGCCTATACGCCGCTTTACCCTTCCAAGAGAAGAGGCAATAGCCCTGATGGAGGAGAAAGGCGAGCCCTACAAGGTGGAACTGATCCGCGACTTGCCAGAGGATGCCTTGATTAGCTTTTATGAGCAGGGAGAATTTACGGATCTCTGCGCTGGCCCTCATCTGATGAATACGAAAGATGTGGGGAAGGCCTATCAGCTGACCAGCATTGCGGGGGCTTATTGGCGGGGAGATGAGCACAATAAGATGTTGACCCGGATCTATGCCACAGCATTTGCGAAGAAAGAGGAGTTAGATCACTATCTGACTATGATGGAGGAGGCAAGGAAGAGAGATCATCGAAAGCTGGGCAGAGAACTTAAGCTATTTATGATGCATGAGGCAGGGCCCGGCTTCCCCTTCTTCCTGCCCAAGGGCATGATATTAAAGAATACCCTTCTGGACTACTGGCGGGAGATCCACAAGGAGGCAGGCTATGTGGAGATCTCCACACCAGTGATCTTAAACCGAAGTCTGTGGGAGACCTCCGGGCATTGGGATCACTATAAAAATAATATGTACACCACAGTAATTGATGAGGCGGATTATGCGGTGAAGCCCATGAACTGTCCTGGCGGTGTGCTGGTTTATGCCTCGGAATCCCGTTCTTACCGAGATCTTCCTTTGCGGATGGGAGAGTTGGGGCTGGTTCATCGCCATGAGAAATCCGGGCAGTTGCACGGGCTGATGCGAGTGCGCTGCTTTACCCAGGACGATGCCCACATCTTTATGACTCCGGAACAGATTAAGGATGAGATTAAAGGTGTGGCTAATCTGATTCACCAGGTATATTCCCTGTTCGGCTTTACCTATCATGTAGAATTATCGACCAGGCCGGAGGACAGCATGGGAAGTGATGAAGACTGGGACATGGCCACAGACGGCCTTCGGGGCGCTCTGGAGGAGCTAGGGCTTCCCTATGTGGTGAATGAAGGGGATGGGGCGTTTTATGGCCCTAAGATCGACTTCCACTTGGAGGACTCCATCGGCAGGACCTGGCAGTGCGGCACCATCCAGCTGGACTTCCAGCTTCCCCAGCGGTTTGAGCTGGAGTATATTGGCGCGGATGGGGAGAAGCATCGCCCCATTATGATTCACCGGGTAGCTTTTGGATCCATAGAGCGGTTTATTGGGATTTTGATTGAGCATTTTGCAGGAGCCTTCCCCACCTGGCTAGCTCCGGTACAGGTGAAGGTGTTGCCTATCTCAGACAAGTTCGCTGCCTATGGAAGGCAGGTATTCCAGGAATTAGAGCAGGCGGGAATCCGGGCTGAGCTGGATACCCGGTCAGAGAAGATCGGCTATAAGATCAGGGAAGCCCAGACGGCGAAAATTCCTTATATGCTGGTGGTTGGCCAGAAAGAGGAGGAGGAAGGAAATGTGTCTGTCCGCAGCCGCGTAGGCGGAGATGAGGGGATCAGCAGCCTGAAGGACTTTATCGTTGCAATACAAAGAGAGATCCATGAGAAAGCTATCCGCAAGGGAGAGTCACAATGAGATCTGGCTTTCAACGGCTGTTTTACCTGGATGTGATACGGGCTATATCGGCGATTCTGATTGTGGTGTATCACTTCTCCGGATCCATCTATTTACCTGGGAGGTGGAGCGGGGTAGATGTACTTCATTCCACCATCAACGGAAGCTGGGGAATGACTCCGGTGTACTGCTTCTTCATGGTGTCTGGAGCGGCTTTGATGCACCGGCATCCGGCAGAGGAAAGGCTGGATACCTGGAAATTTTACCAGAAGCGCTTTATGAGCATTTATCCCCTATTTTGGATTGCCTATGGGCTGGGATTTGTTTCTGTGTTCTGGCGTCTGGGCCATCTGTATGATCTGCCCTCTTGGTGCCTGATCTGGTCCTTGTTCGGCATGGATGGCTGGGTGGTAAACTGGGTCCCCACTTTTTATATGGTGGGGGAGTGGTTCCTGGGAAGCATTATCCTCCTCTATCTGTTCTTTCCCCTGGCGCACCGTGCCTGGTGGAGGAACCGCCATCTTACTATGGCGGTCTGTGCTACAGCTGCCGCGGGGCTCTTCTGGTATCATCCTTTCCCCATGGATATCAAGCAGAATCCAGTAGTTGATCTTTTTTACTTCCTTCTGGGGGCCTGGATTGAAGAAGCGCGGCGCCGGCATTTCCAGGCGGTTCAAGAGAATGGGGAGCGGAGGAAAAAGAGCCGTCAAAATACAATCGCTCTGGTAGCCTGGTGGGCTAGCCTGGCGGTGATGGCGGCGTGGTTCCTTCTCCCGGTTACGGAAGGCCTTCCAACGATGGAGCTGACTTACTCGGCCCAGGCCTATGGGCTGGGAATGTTTTTGCGCCAAGGCTTTATCCTGGTGTGCACAGTGAGCTTTTACGTGTTTTCTATGGGAATTTCCCAGTGGATGGAACGCCAGAATGGAGAGGGCCCGAGATTTGTGAGGACGCGAAGGCTTATTCTGGAAATCAGTGGGAAATCTTACGGTATTTTTCTTACTCATCATGTGGTTAGCCAACTGATTTGCCTCCATTTTGATCTGGTTAACTTATCAAAAAGAGAAATATTGGTACTGCTGGCGATGGTTTTTGCGGCCACATGGGTGATGACACTGGCGATTTACCAGATTTGGCAGTGCATAAAAAAGCAGATTTGACCCATACTAACTTTGTCTTATTCAAAACCATGTTTGATTGAAGGAGGAACTCGTATGACAAAGTTAGACTGCAATGTTACCAGCTGTATGCACAATTCAGACAACTGCTGCTGCAAAAGCGAGATCATTGTCGACGGAAGCAAGGCAAAGGAGTGCTGCGAAACCTGCTGTGGAAGTTTTGACGAGAATAAGGGCGGCGCATTTACTAATTTATTTAAAACTCCGGAGAAAAAGCTGGAGGTAGGCTGCGAGGCAATGAACTGTATCTATAATGAAAATCACCGCTGCAGCGCAGATCATATCGGCATCACTGGAGACGGGGCAAATGAGGCTTCTCAGACAGAGTGCAGCAGCTTCCGGGCAAAATAGGAAAAGGTAAAGGAAAGAGAGCAATACGGTTATAGAAGAGACGGCGATCCACCGCCGTCTTTTCTTTATGCATTGTTCACTCTGCTTTCTTGGGCTATTTCGGGGGCTGGTTACCTTGACAGAGCAACAATTCTCCTTCTAAACGGGTTCCCATCCGGCCCAACCTGTGGTATCATGGTAGTTGACAAGACAACATTAAGGATGGTGACAATATGGATTTGCAGAAGCGCAGTATGATTACCAGTGAAGCGATTTATCGGGAACTCTGCCGGAAAATTGAAAACCTCGAATACATGCCGGGGAATGCCATCAGCGAGAATGAGCTTTGCACCCAGTATGAAACCTCCAGACACGTGGTTCGGGGAGCCATCGCCATGCTAAAGCAGAGACGGCTTCTGGAGGTCTATCCTCAAAGGGGAAGCTTTGTCAGCCTGATTGATATGGGCTATGTTTCGGATATTGTTTATATGAGGGAAGCCATTGAGCAGGAAGCCGTTCTGCGGATTCTGGAGGAGGACAAGGCAGTGGACAGAGTCTGTGAGAAGATGGCAGACTGTATCGAACGTCAGATAGAGTATCAGGGAGAGACTATTCTGGAAGATGAATTTCATCGGCTGGATACAGAATTTCATGAGTATATTTTGGAGGCTGCGGGGAAAAAGGATATTATGAAGATGATGGACGAATCTTACATTCATTTCCGGCGGTGGAGGAATCTGGAGCTCCGATCGGTGATCACAGTGGATCAGCTTATTGATCAGCACAGGGAGATCGTGAAGCACTTAAAAGAGCGCGACAGGCAGGCCCTTAGAAAAAGTATCCATGCCCACATTGATAAGATGGACTTTCTTCCTGAGAGTGGCGAACCGTCGAAGAATGAATATTTTTACAAGCGAGGCTAATAAGCCAAAGAATGATGGATGAGAAATCAGCTGGAGATTTTTGGCATGCTCCGGCAGAGAGTGTGATGACGAAAAAGGCTGTTTCTGAATGCCGAGGTATCGACAATGCAAAAACAGCCATGAAAAAGAGGGGGATGAAACAATCTATGTAAAAAGGCTTACTGCTTTGCCTGTGATGATAAGATACGATATTTTTGTGTCGAATCTGTGTTGATTTTCTAAAAAATTTGTAAAAGGGGAATGCTGCCAGGGATGATTATTTGGCGGCATTCCTCTTTTCATGGCGGTGTTTCAGCCTTCTTCCACGATCTCTTCCAGCACCTGGATTAAATCATAGACGGTGTGGAGCGGTACATTCCGCGCCAGGATCTGATCTCTTAAACCGTCGGACAGTTCATCCAGCTTCTGCCGGACAGCGGGAGAAATATAAGACATATTTATCACCTCCAACATAGGGTTTCCAGAGATGATGATCCGGATACTGGAAAAATTTTAAAATGGAAGAGGGCTGATCTTCTAAAAAGGCCAGGGCCGGTTCCCGGGACGGCATCCAAAGAGGCCGCATGGCCTGTTCGGCTTTCCGGGGTGAGGAGGTCTGGGGGAAGGTCCGAAGGGAGGCCTGGGGGGTGGTCCTGGAGGCGGCCCAAAGGGAGGCCTAGGAGGAGGTCCTGGGGGAGGTCCAAAGGGAGGTCTAGGAGGCGGTCCTGGAGGAGGTCCGAAAGGAGGTCTTGGAGGAGGTCCAAAAGGCGGCCTGTTGGAATGAGAAGGGGAATTGCCGTGAGGATGTTGCCATTGCATCCACAAAATGTTTTTTGACATAGGCAAAACTCTTTTTGTTTTATCCTATGCAGAAAAAGAGAAAGTGGTTCGGAAGTGGATATTTCCGGGGATACCTCCTAAAAAGGGAGGAGGCCGGCAAGATATCCCCTGCCGGCCGAATATTATGAAAAAAAGTTTGTAAGCATTTGCTTTTACAGTTATTAATATATCCGAAATATATGGAGAATATTTAAGTGAATTGTAAAAAAATTGTGAACAATAAAAAAATGAGAAAAAAAGATCAAAAAAATGAACCCTTTGTTGTGAGGCAGGCTCTTATATAACAGATGCATCGAAAAAAAACGGAAAGGAAGCAGGCAATGAAGGAAGAGACAATAGCTTTCGTGGAAAAAATGATCGAAGGTGATGAAAGGGCATTTGATGAGATATACCATTCCTATTCCGGAAAGCTGTACCGTATGGCGTATTTTATAACTGGAAATAAAAATGACAGTGAGGATGTACTGCAGGAGACGTTTACCACGTGCTTTCTGCATCGAAGATCCTTAAAGGATCCAGAACGATTTGACTCCTGGATATACCGGATACTGGTTCGGACTTCCTGGAAGATGGGAAAGAAGAGGAAACGGCAGGGCGAATTATCTTATGAAGGAATTCTGGAACAAGGAAGAGAGGACGGTTTTCAACTGGCAAGACGGTTGGAGGAAGATCCTGGGAGAGGGCCTCTGGAGCAGATTATCCAACAGGAAGCTTCTAAGGAAGTGCGGCAGGTGATTGGCCAGCTGGATATCAAGTATCGGACCGTTGTCCTTTTATACTACTTTAATGAACTGGGAGTCAAAGATATCGCGGAAATAACTGGGCTGTTTGAGGGCACAGTGAAGTCCAGGTTAAGCAGGGCAAGATTCCTGTTAAGACAAGGGCTAGAGAAAAGGCCGGGGGAGGCGCGGCAGGGAATGCAGCCTGGAAAAGAGAAGCCAAGGCGAGAAATTTGTGTGAAGATGAACCGGCACGAGGAGGTATCAGGATGAGGCATGAGGAAGGACGTTTAAGAGATCGGATTCAGGCGGAGGTATCATCCGCCGAATTTACGAAAGAGGCAGAAGATAGAATCCTGGACAGAATCCACTGCCAGATAAGTGAGAGGAGAATAGTGATGAGATTATCAAAGAAGAAAACAGGAGTGATTTTAGCAGCAGCAATGATCGTGCTGGGCGCGGCTACAGCGATTGGGGCCGGGAGGATCGCCTATACCAGCGGGGGAACTAATCTGAATGAGGGAATCCGTTCGATCAGTCAGTTGACCGGGGAGGCGAAAAAGCAGCTGGGGCAGGCGCCAAAACTGGCGGAGAGCTTTTCTGATGGATCAGCTTTTCAGGTAGGCTATGTGACAGAAGTGGATGCCTGGGATGAGATGGGCAACCGGGTGGGTACGTATCCGGAGGTTCAAGTGAATTATAGCGGAAACAAGGATCTGATGCTAAGCATTTCAAAGCCTATAGGAGGAGAATATTCCTCTTCGGGAGATTATGACAGAACCGAGAATTATGAAGGTATTGTACTAAAAGGAAAGGCGGACAATTACCTTTTCCTGCCTCCGGATGAGGAACCAAGTGAGGCAGATAAAAGCCTGGAGCAGGCGGGAAAACTGATGATTAGTTATGGCAGTCAGACAGAAGAGCG
The DNA here is from genome assembly GCA_949740725.1 of uncultured Lachnospiraceae bacterium. GTDB lineage: Bacteria > Bacillota > Clostridia > Lachnospirales > Lachnospiraceae > Caccovicinus. The sequence goes on from CATJIO010000174.1 coordinate 48,331, forward strand.
GCAGTGCTTTAAGAGTGTTTCCTGGACGGAAGACGGTCTGCTTTATCTCCTGCATACCTTTGAAGATGTGGATATGGGTCAGATGATGGCGATGGCAAAAGAAGTGATCGACAGTGGAGAGTAACCTGCAGAAATCATAAATTTTGAAGTGAAGAGTACAGTTGCAAAAAGGAGCTCATCATGAGCTCCTTTTTGCTGTGTCGAATAGAAATTTTACAAAATTTTATGAAAATCATGTCACAACTTACATGCTCAAACGATATAGGTATATACGTACTTGATGCAGGAGATTATAAGAATTGATCTTGGTCAGAAGCAACGTATAAGGCGATATCCTCTACATTGCAGTTTAAAATCCGGCATAAGTCATTGATGGTTGTTGTGGTAAGAGGCTGATTTTTCCGGAGTCGGTCAATGGTGGAACTGGATACGTTATGGTGATTAATGAGTGTATAGGTTGATTCGCCAGCTTTTTTCATGGTTTCCCAAAACGGAGTGTATTGGATCATAAAAATCTCTTTTCTATGGCGGGGAAGCGCAAACGGCCTTCTTTGCAGTTTGTGCGCATCGCGTGTGGGGTCATTGAGAGTAGCCCCATATGGTGTAGACAGTAACCTCAAATACATTCTATGGGATTGTTACTGCATTGGCTATAGTCGTTAGATAGACTATAATATTACTAGGAAATAGCGAGGTGAAAGGCATGTCAGGTGAAAGAAATGGGGCGTGGACGGAAGCAGAATGGAGGGCTTTGCGAGAAGAACAGAGAGTACTGAGAAGGGTGCTGGATTTTATTATGGAAGATGATGAAGTGTTTTTTTACAAGATGATTGACGGATTAAATGATGATGAGATTGAGGAATATTTAACGGAATGTCCGGAGTTCCGCAAGTACTGGAAGGGACCGAAAATGTAAGAAGGATTCCGGAATTTGATATGAAACCGTAAGAGAAAAGAAATACATTTTCCTCTTATTTCCGATATACTAGAGGTATTGATTTGAGAGGAGAATGGTTATTATGAAAAAGAAGATTTGTACCATTGGCGCAGTGTGCGCTTTGCTGTTAACCGCTTGTGGAAAGGCGGGGAGCGCGGTGCTGACCACCACAGATCCTTCCTTAAAGGGGAGTCAGCCGTCCTCTGGGAAGATTCAGGTGGAAACCATGGAAAGTCAGGTAATAACGGTGACCAGCCGGGAGACTGTACAGGTAGTTCCGGACAAGGCGGAGCTGATTTACGCAGTGGCGACACAGGATGAAGATGCCGCCCGCTGTCAGAGTGAGAACAGCGAGAAGCTGAACCAGCTGGTGGAGACGCTGAAGTCTTTGGGCGTGGAGGAGACCTCCATACAGACCTCAGGCTTTGACTTAAATCCCCGGCATGACTGGGACCAGAACGGGGCGATCGTTGGTTATGAGGCAGTTACCCAGGTGACAGTATCCGATGTGGATCTGGACCGGGCAGGGGAAATCATCACCAAGTCTGTGGAGTCCGGCGTCAATCAGATACAGTCTGTATCCTTCTTGTCCAGCCAGTATGATGAAAAATATCAGGAGGCCTTAAGGCTGGCTGTGGCCAGGGCACAGGATAAGGCTCAGGCTCTGGCGGATGCCAGCGGCTGCACTTTAGGGCAGGCGGTACGGATAACCGAGCACACGGCCGGTGAGAGCTACCGCTATAGTACGATGAATGTCCAGCGAAGCATGGGAATTAAGGAGGAAGCGGCCATGGATATGGCTGCAGTCATGCCGGGAGAGATTGAAGTAGAGGCGAATATCAGCGTAGAATATGCGATTCAGTAGAACGATGGATGTTAACGGTTTGTGAATGCCGTTCTGACAGGGAATAAAAATACAGCGTCCGGAGTGACTCCTTCCGGGCGCTGTACGATTTATGACATGGTTTATTTTTTCCTTTTAGTATACATCATTGGTGGTCTGAACTTTATTTTTCCGCGGCTCCTTGGGAAGTATCACATTTAAAAGGATTGCGGTGATGGTGGCAATAACCACCGGAGAGCGGCCAAAAATAGTGGTGGCCCAGGCAGGGAATTGAGCCAGGGAAGCGGAGGCCTGGGAGACACCCATGCCCAGGGCAGCAGCCAACCCTACGATGGAGGTGTTCCGGTAATTCATATCCTCGGTCATCACCAGCTTGATTCCGGTCATGGCGATGGAAGCGAATACGGTTACCGTGGCTCCTCCAAGTACACACTGAGGTATGGTAGTTAAGAGGGCGGAGAACTTGGGGAATAGTCCGGCTACCAGGATAATCAGGGCAGCTAGTCCCAGAGTACAGCGGTTCACCACCTTGGTGGTGGAGACAATTCCTACATTTTGGCTGTAGGTGGCAGTGGGAAGGCATCCAAAAAGGGCGCCAAAGATATTGGTGATGCCGTATCCTAGGATAGCTCCCTGGAGCTCATCCGTTCTGGGCTCCCGGCCTAATCCCCCGCTGGTGGTAGCGGAGAAGTCTCCGATGGCCTGGACAGCATTGATGGCGAAGAGAAGTCCAATGGCTACACAGGAGGAGATCTCAAACTCCACCGGGAAGTGAAGGAACTGGGGCAGCTGGAAGATGCCTGCATCCGCCACGCTGGTGAAGCTTACCATGCCGCAGATCATAGCCAACACATAGCCGCAGGCCATGCCGATGAGGATGGAGGCCAGCTTTAAGATGCCTGTGGCGAAGTGATTTAATATGGTCACAACCGCCAGGGTGAAGAAGGCGATTGCCCAGTTCTTAGGAGAACCGTATTCCGGGCTGGAGGCTCCTCCGGCCATGTAATTGATCGCCGTGGGGTAGAGGGAAAGCCCGATGGTAAACACTACTGTCCCCGCGATGAGCGGCGGAAAAAGGCGGCGGATTTTCTTAATGGAAAGTCCTACCAGGATGGCTACCACGCCCCCTATGATCTGCGCGCCCAGAATGGCGCCGATCCCAAAGCCCTCGGCGATGGCCTGCATACTAGGTACATAAGCGAAGGACACACCGATAATCACAGGAAGGGCAGAGCCCAGATGAAATCCTGTTTTGGATCCTATAGGAAACAGCTGAAGAATCGTGGATAAGGCAGAGATCACCAGAGATGCCTGGATCAGGATCACCCGGTCAGCCCCGCTAATTCCCGCTGCGCCAGATATAATGATGGCAGGAGTCACGCAGCCTACGATCATGGCTACCACATGCTGTAAAGCAAGGGGAAGGGCTTGACTTAATTTCGGCACGCCATTCAGTTCGAAGATGGATGCGTAAGTACGTTCTTGTTTCATGATGGATTGTAACCTCCCTTATGGCTTTTTCGCTGTTGTTCACAGATATTCATCAATTCTTTTTACTGATGAATCCTGGTGCCTGTCTTACCTAAAATACCGTCCTTTGCTTTCTCCAGCAGAGTGATTAGCGAGGTGCGCCCTTCCTTGGAACGGGCGAAACGTACTGCTGCTTCTACCTTCGGCAGCATGGATCCCGGGGCAAAGTGGCCTTCCTGGATATAAGTTTCTGCCTCGTCCACCGATAAATCATCCAGCCATTTTACGTCCGGTTTGCCGAAGCGGATAGCCGCCTTTTCGACAGCGGTGAGGATAATCAAGAAATCCGCATCCAGCTCTTCGGCCAAAAGGCAGCTGGCGAAATCTTTATCGATAACCGCGCTTGCGCCTTTGAGATGATTTCCCTGCCGGGTAACCGGGATGCCGCCTCCGCCACAAGCGATTACCAGCTGTCCGGAATCCACTAAGGAGCGGATGGCGTCGATCTCAATGATCTCTGCTGGCTTTGGAGAAGCTACCACACGGCGGTAGCCACGTCCAGAGTCTTCCTTCATGATATAGCCATACTTTTCTTCGGCATTTTTCGCCTGTTCCTGATCCATAAAATGGCCGATAGGCTTCGAGGGATTCTGGAACGCCGGGTCATCCTGATCTACTCGGATCTGGGTAATCATGGTTGCCACCGGGATATTATAAATATTGCGGTTATAGAGCTCTTCCCTCAGGGCATTCTGCAGATCATAACCGATGTAGGCCTGGCTCATGGCAACGCAGACAGAGAGAGGGGTATTGGGCTGATTTTCGTCTTCCCGGCTTAAGGCTGCCATAGCATTGTTAATCATGCCTACCTGTGGCCCGTTTCCATGGGCGACTACCACTTCACAACCTTCCTCAATTAGGTCCACAATAGCCTTGGAGGTAATTTTTACCGCGGCCATCTGCTCCGGCAGTGTATTTCCAAGGGCGTTTCCCCCCAGTGCGATGACGATTCGCTTTTTCTTATTCATAGATAATTCCCCACTTTCTTAGATATTTTCTGTAATTTTATAGGTAAAAACCTTGAAAAAAAGTGCAAAAAGCTGCCTGGGACGAAAACCAGGCAGCCTTATCTGTTGCTTACTTAAAGATACGGGAAGTGTTTCTTTCTTCCAGCTTCTTTAAGATTTCCTGAGGATTTTCGAACTTTGCCAGGAATATCATGGCAGCGATGATATATGGCTTAAAGCTTGCTTCCTTATATAATGGATCACGGTAGCGATCGAATACGGAAGCATCCACCTCGCCGGTCTCACAGCTTACGCCAGAGATGTCGGCTGGCAGGCAGTGGAGATACAATGCCTTTCCATCCTTGGTGGTCTTCATCAGCTCTTCGGTACATGCCCAGTCCTTGTGCTGTGCATTCTGTGCCAGAAGCTCTTTCTCTAGAGCCTTAATGCCTTCGGAATCACCTTTGCCGTAGAGATCGGTTCTCTTCTCCATAGCCGCAAATGGAGCCCAGCTCTTGGGATATACGATGTCCGCATCTTTGAAGGCTTCTTCCATGGAATTCACCCGCTTGAAGGATCCGCCGGTCTTCTCTGCGTTTTTCTTTGCTACCTCTTCTACCTCGGGCATTACCTCGTAGCCCTCCGGATGAGCCAGAACCACGTCCATACCAAAACGGGTCATCAGGCCGATCACACCCTGGGGAACGGATAAGGGCTTTCCATAGGAAGGAGAATAAGCCCAGGTCATGGCAAGCTTTTTGCCCTTTAAGTTCTCCACGCCGCCAAATTCATGAATGATGTGAAGCATATCGGCCATACACTGGGTGGGATGGTCGATGTCACACTGCAGGTTTACCAAGGTTGGTTTCTGCTCTAAAATGCCTGCCTGGTTGCCCTCGGTCACCGCGTCTACCACATCGTGCATGTACTTATTGCCCTTGCCAATGTACATGTCGTCACGGATACCGATAACGTCTGCCATAAAGGAGATCATGTTGGCGGTCTCACGAACGGTCTCGCCGTGAGCGATCTGAGACTTGCCCTCATCTAAATCCTGCACTTCCAAGCCCAGTAGATTGCAGGCGGAAGCAAAGGAGAAACGGGTACGGGTGGAATTGTCGCGGAATAAGGAGATACCTAAGCCGCTCTCGAATACCTTGGTGGAGATATTATTCTCACGCATGTAGCGGAGAGCATCGGCTACGGTGAATACCGCCTCCAGCTCCTCATCAGTTTTCTCCCAGGTTAAGAAAAAGTCATTATTGTACATTTCTTTGAAATTTAACGCGTTTAATTTGTCGATATACGTCTGAAGAGTTTGCATTTTGTTTGCTCCTTTTTCCTATTTGATTTTCATTTACGGGTGCTCATCGGCGGGTTTAAACTGTGCAGGAATAAACACGCCGATGAAACAGTGATTTCGTTGTCTCGAAGATGATGCAGCTGCAGCGTTGCCCTCGTATTTTATGGGATGAATTATTTACAGTATAAGGTGGGAAGCGCAGCGTATACGGCGGCGCATCTTACCAGGTCGTCCTTCCAGGTCTTCTCATTGGGCGCGTGAGCCTGCGCCTCTGCGCCTGGCCCAAAGCCGATGCAGGGGATACCGTTGCGGCCCATGATGGAAACGCCATTGGTGGAGAAGGTCCATTTATCCGTTAAGGGGCGAACTTTTCTTACTTCTAAGGTCTCGGTGTTGCCCTGACGCTCATCGCCGTAGAGGCGCTTATGCGCTTCTTCTAAGGCTTTGGTTACCTTGTGATCTTCCGGGATTACCCAGGTAGGGAAGTAGCACTCGATGGGGTACACCAGATCTTTATAGGATGGACGGGCGTACTCATACATGGATACGGTGACATCCTTGCCGTATTTCTGCACGCTTGGCAGAGCACGGATCTCGTCTAAACAGCTTTCCCAGGTCTCGCCGGCAGTCATACGGCGGTCTAAGGAAACGGAACAGGAGTCAGCTACAGCACAGCGGCTGGGGGAGGTGAAGAAGATCTCAGAGGTAGTCACGGTTCCCCGTCCCAGGAAGCGGGCTTCCTTCCACTGAGGGTTATACTTTTCATCCAGCATCTTTACCAAGCCCTTGATTTCGGTGGAGTCGTCAGCATTATTTTCATTTAATGCCCGGATATCCTGAAGGATGTCCGCCATCTTGTAAATGGCATTGTCTCCCCGTTCCGGGGCGGAACCATGGCAGGAAACGCCAGTTACGTCCACGCGGATTTCCATACGTCCTCTCTGGCCACGGTAGATTCCGCCGTCAGTAGGCTCGGTGGATACCACAAATTCCGGGCGCACCTTGTCTTCGTTGATAATGTACTGCCAGCATAAGCCGTCGCAATCCTCTTCCTGAACTGTTCCGGTTACCAGGACAGTATATTTATCGCTTAATAAACCTAAGTCCTTCATGATCTTGGCGCCGTATACAGCCGATACGATGCCGCCTAACTGGTCGGAGGTACCACGCCCGCCGATTTCCAGCTCATTTTCAAAACCCTCATAGGGATCAAAATTCCAGTTATCACGGTTGCCAATTCCCACAGTGTCAATGTGCGCGTCAAAGGCGATTAAGGTTTCGCCGGTTCCCATGTATCCAAGCACATTTCCCATGGGGTCGATCTCTACCTTATTAAAGTCAAGCTTTCTCATCTCTTCGGCGATCCGGTCGATATGCTCCTTCTCACCGCAGCTCTCGCCGGGGAACTTTACAATGTCACGTAAAAATTTGGTCATGTCTGCTTCGTAATTTTTTGCTGCTTCTCTGATTCGATTGAAATCCATGATTCATTCCTCCATTTGATTTTTTGAGCGCCATTTGCCCATGCCCTCAGGAGAATCTCCAAGGCGCCGCATTTTCGGCGGCAGGAGCGCTCACGTGATGTTTCCTGAAATGTGGGTTGTATATTTTTTTTTGAATACCCCGTATCCCCAGCCGGAAGTATGGATTTGCTGTCAGCGATTATGGTTGAAACATTTTATGTAAAAGAGAAAGCGATATATCTTATCGTTCCTTCCCCTCCCATACAATATTTTTGTATCTTTCCGGATCCGTGTCTCCCTCGGTGGAGAAGAGGAGCACCTTCGAGTTCTGATCCAGGCCGATGGCATCCCGTAGGTCTTTGTACTCGTCCATGGTCATCATGGCGGCAAGTGCTCCGAAGGGAGCTGCGCCAGACTCTCCGCTGACTACCTGAGGATCGCCCTTGATGGGAGCGGAGAGCATCCGCATACCTTTGGCGGCTACCCAGTCAGGAGCAGAGATAAATACGTGAACATGGTTCTTTAAGATATCCCAGGAGATGGTATTGGGCTCGCCACAGGCAAGGCCGGCCATGATGGTCTGCATATCTCCGTCAACGATGCGTAGCTCTCCGTCCCCGGCGGCAGCGCCTTTGTAGAGGCACGCGGCTACGTCGGCTTCCACCACCACCACTATCGGAGGATTTTCAGGATAGCGATTGGCAAAATAGCCTTGTACGGCTCCAGCTAAAGATCCTACGCCGGCCTGGACGAATACATGGGTGGGCCGGTCGCAGCCCAGCTTCTCCAGCTGCTCATTGGCCTCCATAGCCATAGTTCCATAGCCCTGCATGATCCAGGCGGGAATCTCTTCATAGCCGTCCCAGGCTGTATCCTGTACCACTACGCCGTTAGGCGTCTTGGCCGCGGCGGCTGCTGCCATGCGGACACATTCATCATAATTTACTTCTTCGATGGTGGCGGTGGCTCCTTCCTTCTGGATATTTTCTAAACGGGTCTGGGTAGAGCCCTTGGGCATAAATACCACAGCCTTTTGCTTCAGACGGTTTGCCGCCCAGGCAACGCCACGGCCGTGGTTTCCATCAGTAGCAGTGAAAAAGGTGGCCTGGCCGAATTCCTCACGAAGCTTGTCGGAGGTTAATACATGATAAGGAAGCTGTGAAACATCCTTTCCAGTCTGCTTTGCAATGTATCGTGCCATGGCGAAGGATCCGCCCAATACCTTAAAGGCATTTAAGCCGAACCGGTAAGATTCGTCCTTGATGTAGACTTCCTTCAGTCCTAAGTAGTCCGCCATACCTTCCAGCTTGCAAAGTGGTGTCTCACTGTACTGTGGGAAGCTCTCGTGGAAGGTTCTGGCCTTTTTGATTTCGTCCAGAGCCATTACCTTCAGCTGGGAATCGGAAGTTTTTGGCATCTGGTTAGTTACCCATTTCATTGGCTGGTTCATGTTCTTTTCCTCCTTATATTCCAGCGCGTTTTAACGCAGCAGTTACGTATTAATCTCCTGTGAGTAAAGGCCACAGGAAAGTCGAGGGCAGAATCAGGATGCGGTTTCCTCCTCATGCTTTCGGTTATTCACATCAATGTAACTGTAGAGCGTGAACTTGGAAATCCCGAAATACTTAGAAACCTTGTCTCCTGATTTGGTAATCAGGAATGCTCCCGCATCGTTGAGAAACTGAATGGCCTTGATCTTTTCCTCCTTATTCATCAGGGCCGCCGGCTTCCCTACCAGGCTGACGGACTGCTCCAACAGGTGGTCCAGCAGGTCATTTACATTGGTTACAATCTGCTCCAGCGGGGTGTCATTTACCGGCTTATCGGTCTGAATTAAGGACTTGATCGCCTGGTCGAAGCTTACCAGCCCGGTGATATCATAATTAATCGAAAGCATGTACCGGACCTCGCCCTTTTCATTCCGGATGTAAAGAGTGCTGGACTTTAAAATCCGACCGTCCGAGGTCTTTGTCAGGTAACCGGTGTGATCTTGGAGGGAATCGGGATGGCGCTTCACCGCGTCCATGGCTTCTAAAGCGGCTTTGGAAGGCCCGCCGCCCACCTGGCGATGAGTGATATGCCCATTTTCAATGTAGACAATGGAACGTTCCATATCCTGGGACTTCAGATCGTGGATGACGATTTCGCAGTCAGAACCAAATTGACTGGCGAAGCCCTTTGCGATCTGGATTAACAATTCTAAGGTATAGTTCATATCCGTCCTTTCTGTGAATAATTAACAAGTCGCATTCCGTCGTTTTTCTGTCTCTATTAAGTGCCTTATGACTCCATCATAGCACAAAAATCTGGAATTGCAAGAGGAAAATACAAAAATTTTTAGATAATCTAATTTTTTTTGTAAAACCACTTGCAAAGTACTAATTATAGTGATAGTATTAGGGTATCAAGATGATGCTGCGGGAAAACTGTGCACATTGCACAGAAATCAGGCTGTCTTTTGTGCAGAAAGACAGCTGGAGAAAAATGTAAATCATTCTGATGGGAAAAGAAAGGAGACAATGATGATTATAATCGGAAATGGCCGTCTGGTAACCAGAGATGAGGAGCATCCCTTCTTCGAAAACGGGGCAGTGGCAGTAGACGGAGGCGCTATCCTGGAGGTGGGAGAGCTGTCTCAGATCAAAGAGAAATACCCGGATGGGGAATTTGTGGACGCCAAGGGCGGCGTGATCATGCCGGCTTTCATTAATACCCATGAACATATTTACAGTGCCATGGCCAGAGGCCTAAGCATTAATGGCTACGACCCTCATGGCTTTCTGGATATCCTGGACGGGCAGTGGTGGACCATTGACCGTCACCTGACCTTAGAGCAGACCAGGCAGAGCGCCATGACTACCTATATTGACAGCATTAAGAATGGGGTGACTACGGTATTTGACCATCACGCCAGCTTCGGAGAGATTCCGGACAGCCTGTCCGCCATCGAGGACGCGGCGAGAAAGCTGGGGATTCGCACCTGTCTCTGCTATGAGATCTCGGATCGGGACGGGAAAGAAAAGACTAGGGAATCAGTGCTGGAGAATGAGCGGTTTATCAAACATGCCTTGAAGGATGACAGCGGCATGATTGCCGGGATGATGGGAATGCACGCATCCTTTACCATATCGGATGAGACCATGGCGATGTGCCAGGAGCACAAGCCGGATGGCGTAGGTTATCACATCCATGTGGCAGAAGGGATCGAGGATCTTCATCATTGCTTAAAGCATTATGGAAAGCGGATCTTAGACCGTCTCTACGATTGGGATATCTTAGGGCCAAAGACCATCACCGCTCACTGCATCTATGTGAATGAGCACGAGATGCAGCTGCTAAAGGATACCGATACGATGGTGGTACATAACCCAGAGTCCAATATGGGTAATGCCTGCGGCTGTCCGCCCACCATGGCCATCGTCCATCACGGAGTTTTAACCGGATTGGGTACGGACGGCTACACTCATGATATCCTGGAGTCCTATAAGGTGGCGAATATTCTTCACAAGCACCATCTCTGCGACGCCACGGCAGCCTGGGGAGAGATCCCGGAGATGCTTTTTAAAGGGAACGCGGCCATTGCCGGCCGGTATTTCAAACAGGATCTGGGTGTATTAAAGCCTGGCGCGGCGGCGGACGTGATTGTGACGGATTATATTCCCAGGACACCGATGAATGGCTCTAATGTAAACGGCCATATTCTCTTTGGCATGATGGGCCGAAGTGTAGTGACTACCATGTGCAATGGCCGGATTCTGATGAAAGATCGGGAACTAATTGGGATTGACGAGGAGAAGGTGCTGGCGGAGGTAAGAGCGGAAGCAGCGAAACTTTGGAAGCGTATTAATGGATAGAGAGGAAAATATAATGAGCGATAAGATGACACCAATTCCATTTTCTAATTTAATGGAGTGGATTTTAGCAGAACAGAAAAAGGGTACAGTTTTCGGGATTCACCGTCCGTTTATTGCTGAGGAGAAAAAGGCATATGAAATTTTTGGCCGGAAGCTGGAGACGCCTTTTGGCCCGGCTGCAGGCCCCCACACCCAGCTGGCGCAAAATATCATGGCAGCTTACTATGGAGGCAGCCGGTTTTTCGAGTTAAAAACAGTACAGATTTTAGACGGGGAGGATCTTCCAGTATCTAAGCCCTGTATCAAGGCAGACGATGAGTGCTACAATGTGGAGTGGTCTACGGAGCTGTATGTGCCCCAGGCCTTTGACGAGTATGTAAAGGCCTGGTTTGCCTGCCAGGTGATGGCGAAGGAATTCGGCCTGGGCGCTATGGACGGTTTCCAGTTTAATATGAGCGTGGGATATGATCTGGCGGGAATCAAGACGGAGAAAATTGACCAGTTCATTGAGGGAATGAAAGATGCGTCAGGAACTTCTGTATATAAGGAATGCCGGCAGTGGCTTCTGGAGAACTTGGATCGATTCTCTAAGCTGACCAGAGAGGATGTGGAGGCTATTTCTCCGGCAGTGTGCAACAGCATCACCCTTTCCACCCTTCACGGCTGCCCTCCGGATGAGATCGAACGGATCGCGGTATACTTGCTGACAGAGAAGAAGACCAACACCTTCATTAAATGTAATCCTACGCTGCTGGGCTATGAGTACGCCAGAAGCCTGATGGATGAGATGGGCTATGACTATGTGGCTTTTGGGGACTTCCACTTTAAGGATGACCTTCAGTACAGCGATGCCATTCCCATGTTAAAGCGTCTCCAGGCCCTGGCCGATGAGAAGGGGCTGGCTTTCGGCGTAAAGATTACCAATACCTTCCCAGTGGACATTAAGGCCGGCGAGCTCCCGGGCAATGAGATGTATATGTCTGGAAAGTCCTTGTACGCCCTGTCTATGTCAGTGGCAAAAAAGCTTTCCACGGATTTCGGTGGCAAGCTGCGGATCTCTTACTCCGGTGGTGCGGATGCATTTAATATTGAAGAGATTGTAGATGCAGGGATCTGGCCGGTGACTATGGCGACCACCCTGTTAAAGCCAGGCGGATATCAGAGACTGTCCCAGATCGGTGAGATCTTTGCCAGTAAGGAGGCGGCTGCTTTTACTGGGGTAAAGACAGAGCGGGTGGCAGAGCTGGTGGAAGAGGTAAAGAAGAATAAATACCATGTAAAGCCAGTGAAACCCCTTCCCTCCAGGAAGATGAAAAGCCAGGTACCCCTGGTGGACTGCTTTGTGGCGCCCTGTAAGGAGGGCTGCCCTATCCATCAGGACATCACCTGCTACGTAAAGCTGGTAGGAGAAGGAAAATACGAAGAGGCCATGAAGGTGATCACCGAGAAGAACCCTCTTCCTTTTATCACCGGAACGATCTGCGCCCACAACTGCATGAGTAAATGTACAAGAAACTTTTATGAGGATTCGGTAAACATCCGTGGGGCAAAGCTTGCGGCAGCCCAGGGCGGCTATGAGGACTTTATGGCAGGTTGGAGGCCGGAGATCAAAACCAATGGAAAGAAGGCAGCGATAGTAGGCGGCGGACCTGCAGGCCTCTCTGCAGCCTATTTCCTGGCAAAGGGCGGCTATCAGGTAACCTTGTTTGAAAAGGACGAGGCTCTGGGCGGCGTAGTCCGGAATATTATTCCTGGCTTCCGCATCTCAGAGGAAGCCATTGAGAAAGATGTGGCTTTGGTAAAGGCCCTGGGTGTGGAGATGATTACCGGTTCCCAGATCCAGGATGTGAAAGGGTTAAAGGGGCAGTATGACGCGGTGGTATTAGCCGTAGGCGCTTCTGAGCCGGGCGTGCTCCGGCTGGAGGAGGGGACTCCGGTCAATGCTCTGGCATTCCTGAGGGAGTTTAAGGAAACCGACGGCAAGGCTGACATAGGAAAGAACGTGGTGGTAATCGGCGGAGGAAATACAGCTATGGATACAGCCCGGGCAGCAAAGAGAAATGCCGGGGTGGAGAAGGTTTCCCTGGTATATCGCCGGACCAGACGGTACATGCCTGCAGACGCGGAAGAGCTGGAGATGGCTATGGAGGACGGCGTAGAGTTCGCGGAGCTGCTTTCCCCGGTAAAATTAGCAAAAGGCGTGCTTACCTGCAGGAAAATGGCGCTGGGAGACTATGACGCCAGCGGAAGAAGAAGCGTGGTGGAAACCCAGGAGGTGGTAGAGATTCCCGCTGACACAGTGATTGCGGCAGTTGGGGAGAAGGTTCCCTCAGATTTCTACCAGGCAAACGGTATTGCTGTGGATGACCGGGGCCGCGCAGTGGTGAATCCAGAGACGTTGGAGACCAGCGTAAAGGGCATTTACGTGGCCGGCGACGGCGTAAAGGGCCCGGCTACGGTGGTAGAGGGAATCCGGGACGGCCGCATGGCAGCGGAAGCCATCGCAGGATATGCTCTGGTATCGGATTTTGACCAGCCTGACGATGAGATGGAAATCTATGAAAAGAAGGGCCGTCTGTTAACGGAGAGCCAAAAGCCAGAGAGCAGCCGCTGTCTCACCTGCTCTGCTGTGTGTGAGAATTGTGTAGAGGCCTGCCCCAATCGGGCGAATGTTTCCATCACTGTGCCTGGACGCGCTATGCACCAGATTATCCATGTGGACTACATGTGCAATGAGTGTGGAAACTGCAAGAGCTTCTGTCCTTATGACAGCGCGCCGTATCTGGATAAGTTTACCTTATTTGCCAATGAGGCGGATATGGAAAACAGCAAGAATAACGGCTTTGCCGTACTGGATCCGAAGGCTGGCTCCTGCAAGGTGAGATTGTTTGGAACCAATTATGATTACACTGTGGGAACGAATCCTGAGGAGATTCCTGAGGGAATCCGCCAGATTATGGATACCGTGGTTAAGGACTATAGCTATTTATTGATGAGAGCGTAATGAACATAGCGTTTCCGGAGGCCTTGGCCGGGATATAGGGACAAAGCTTCCGGGAGAAGGGAGAGCATAATGGCGAGAGTAAAGAAGCCAATGGTGGTGTTTACCTTTCATACCACCACCCAGGCGATGCTTATGGAGCAATGGGGTAAAAAGGAGGGCGCTGGGGGACGGCTGATTCCGGTGCCCAGGCAGATCTCCGCCGGATGCGGCATGGCTTGGTGCGCTCCCCTCTCGGAACGCCCGAGATTGGAACAACTGACAAGAGAACGTGAAATAGAAGTGGAGGATGTGTATGAGCTCCTTTTGTAAAGTTTGGATTAATGGGACAGAGATGGAAGTGGATTCGGAGAGAAAGCTCATTGATGTGCTGAGGAGAGACTGCCATTGCAAATCCGTAAAGGACGGCTGCAGCGAGGGCGCCTGCGGCACTTGCACAGTTTTGGTGGACGGAAAAGCCACCAAGGCCTGTGTGCAGAAGATGAGCCGGATGGAGGGAAAGCATATCCTGACGGTAGAGGGATTAAGCCAGCGGGAGAAGGATGTTTTCGTCTACGCCTTCGGAGAGGCAGGGGCGGTACAGTGCGGATTCTGCATTCCTGGCATGGTAATCTGCGGCAAAGGGCTTTTAGACAGCAACCCCGACCCAAGCCGGGTGGAGATCGCCTTTGCTATTCGGAATAATTTCTGCCGCTGCACTGGCTATAAGAAGATTATCGATGGGATCCAGCTGGCAGGGAGAATGCTCCGGGAAAGCCTGACTCCGGAGGATATGGAGAAAGAGAAGAATGCCGGGGAAAAGGTGAAGGTGGGCAGCCCCATCCACCGGGTTGATGTGGAAGGAAAGGTGCTGGGAACAGGGGAGTATGTGGATGACATTGAGTTGCCGGGGATGGTCTACGGCAGCGCGGTTCGCAGCAAATATCCCAGAGCCAGGGTACTTTCCATTGACACCAAAAAGGCCAAGGCACTTCCTGGGGTGGTGTGTGTTTTGACTAAGGAAGATGTGCCGGGAAAGAATAAAGTGGGCCATTTGAAACAGGATTGGGATACCATGATTGGCGTGGGAGAGATCACCCATTATCTGGGAGATGCCATCGCCCTGGTGGCGGCGGAAACGCCGGAGATCCTGGCGCAGGCCAAAGAACTGGTGGAAGTAGCGTATGAGGAATTAATTCCTATGACCTGTCCGGAGGACAGCCTAGCGGAGGGTGCGCCAGAGCTTCACGAAGGGGGAAATATCCTGAGCCATGAGCACCTGGTGCGGGGAAATGCAGAGGAAGTCATCGCCAATTCCAAATATCAGGTGACCAGGCATTATGAGACTCCCTGGACTGAGCATGCCTTCTTGGAGCCGGAGGCAGCGGTAGCGTTCCCCTTTGAAGATGGCGTTTTCGTCTATTCCACGGATCAGGGGACGTATGACACTCGCCACGAGACATCAATCCTGCTGGGCCTTCCTCCAGAGAAGGTGATTGTGGAGAATAAGCTGGTGGGCGGCGGTTTTGGAGGCAAGGAAGATGTGACGGTGCAGCATCATGCGGCGCTCATCGCTTATCTCACCAAAAGGACGGTGAAATGTAAGCTTACCAGAAAGGAAAGCATCCTGGTTCATCCTAAGCGCCATCCCATGAGCATTGATATGACTCCCGCCTGTGACGAAAATGGGATGCTTACAGCCATGAAGGCAGTCGTTGTTTCCGATACCGGGGCATATGCTTCCCTGGGCGGCCCAGTCCTCCAGAGAGCCTGTACTCATGCGGCAGGACCGTATAATTATCAGGTAATCGATATAGACGGGACGGCGGTGTATACCAACAATCCTCCGGCTGGGGCGTTTCGGGGCTTTGGGGTGACCCAGACCTGTTTTGCTACAGAGTGTAATTTGAACCTGCTGGCGGAGATGGTGGGCATCAGCCCCTGGGAGATCCGTTACCGCAATGCTATCCGGCCAGGGCAGGTGCTTCCCAACGGGCAGATCGCTGATGCTTCCACCGGATTGGCAGAGACTTTGGAGGCGGTGAAGGAGGCCTACGAGAGCAGCCCCTACGTGGGGATCGGCTGTGCCATGAAGAATGCAGGCGTGGGCGTGGGGATCCCGGATACCGGACGTGTGCGACTGATGGTGGAGGATGGGAAGGTGCATATCCATGCCGGCGCTTCCTGTATCGGCCAGGGCCTGGGAACCGTACTGGTACAGATGCTCTGCGAGACTTTGGAGGAGAGTGTGGACCGGATGGTCTATCACCAGCCAAATACCGGAAAGGCTCCGGACTCTGGCACCACCTCTGGTTCCCGCCAGACGCTGATCACCGGCGAGGCGGCCAGAAGGGCTGGCGGGGAATTAAAGGCCTGTCTGAAGGAGGCTGGCGGCGACTGGTCTAAATTGGAAGGCAGGGAGTTCTATGGAGAATATCTGGCAAAGACGGATAAGATGGGAAGTCCAGTGCCCAACCCAGTATCTCACGTGGCTTACGGCTATGCCACCCAGGTGTGTATCCTGAACGAGGATGGCACAGTGAAAAAGATTGTGGCGGCTCACGATGTGGGCAAGGCGGTGAATCCCAAGAGCGTAGAGGGCCAGATCGAGGGCGGAGTGGTGATGAGCTTAGGTTATGCCCTGACGGAGCAGTATCCGTTAAAGGATTGTGTGCCCAGCGCTAAATTCGGTACCTTGGGGCTCTTCCGGGCAGATAAGACGCCAGAGGTGGAGAGCATTGTGGTGGAAAAAGAGGGCATTGACGTGGCCTACGGGGCTATCGGCGTAGGGGAGATCACCTCTATTCCCACAGCGCCAGCGGTACAAGGGGCCTATTATCGATGGAATGGAGAGTTCCAGACTTCCCTGCCATTAACAGGGACGCCTTACCGGAAGAAGTAAAGACGGAACGGCTTGCGCTGGTTGAGAGTATGCAGATACGATGGAGACTTGATTTGCCATCATGAGAAAGAGGCGGCGTATGAAGAAATTATTAAAAGGCGGCCAGGTGGTTTCCCCTTCTGGCGTGTCTTTGATGGATGTGCTTTTGGAGAATGAGAAAATATCCGCAGTAGGACAGGGCCTGTCCGGTGAGGACGCCCAGGTGGAGGATGTGACAGGGAAGCTGTTGTTTCCCGGGTTTATTGACGCCCATACCCATTTTGACCTTCATGTGGCAGGGACGGTGACCGCGGATGATTTTGCCACTGGGACCAAGGCGGCGATCCGGGGAGGCACTACCACCATCGTGGACTTTGGGACACAGTATCCGGGGGAGACCATGGAGGAGGGGCTGAGAAACTGGCGCCAGAAGGCAGATGGAAAGTGCTCCTGCGATTATGGCTTCCACATGTCCATTACGGAGTGGAGCCCAGAGCTTAGCCAGGAGATTGACCGGATGATGGAAGCAGGGATTACCTCCTTTAAGCTGTATATGACCTATGATACCCAGGTGGATGATAAGACGATTTACCAGGTGTTAAAGCGCCTGAAGGAAGTGAAGGGAATCGCCGGGGTGCACTGTGAGAACAGCGGCGTCATCGCGGCGCTCCAGGAGGAGGCTATTGCGGGAGGACGGATAGGGGTGGCAAGCCATCCGGCTACCAGGCCGGCTCAGGCAGAGGCAGAGGCTATCGGGCGGCTGCTCCGTCTGGCCCAGATCGCCCAGGCGCCGGTAATGGTGGTGCACCTTACCTGTGAGGAAGGATTAAAGGAAATCCGGGCGGCCAGGGAGCGGGGACAGGAGGTCTATGCGGAAACCTGTCCCCAGTACCTGCTGATGGACGACCAGCTTTACCAGCTTCCCGGCTTTGAGGGGGCAAAGTATGTGATCGCGCCTCCCCTTAGGAAAAAACGGGATCAGGATGCGCTGTGGAAAGGGCTGGAGGAGGGGGAGATTCAGACGATTTCCACAGACCATTGCAGTTTTACCACTCGGCAGAAAGAGCTGGGCAAAGAGGACTTCCGGAAGATTCCCGGCGGTATGCCCGGAGTGGAGACCAGAGGGATTTTGCTATACAGTGAAGGCGTAGAGAAGGGAAGGATTTCCCTGGAAAAGATGTGTGCCCTGTTGGCGGAAAACCCGGCGAAGCTCTATGGGATGTATCCGAAAAAAGGCGTGATCGCCCCAGGAAGTGACGGGGATATCGTGGTGTTGGACCCGGCGGCAGAGGATGTGATTACCGCCAGGGACCAGCTGCAGAATGTGGACTATACGCCTTTTGAAGGAAAGAAGGTAAAAGGGAGGATTCAGTCTGTGTATCTGCGAGGGCAGAAGGTGGTGGAGAATCACCAGGTAGTCCAAGAATTAAAAGGGCAGTATGTGGCGCGGGGGACGTACCAGCGGTAGAGAATAAAGCAAAATAGGAAACAGCGGCATATCAATGTGTGATATGATGCCGCTGTTTCCTATTTTTGCTCTCAAATTTACGAATGGTCAAGCCCCTTTAGCGCGCAAGCGCTCAGCCGGGCGAGAATCGCCTCGCGGTATTGGGCATGGTGGGGCATTCCGCCTCCCATTCCCCCAAACTTTGGCAGCATAAGCTTGAGAAAATTACCATTTTTCATGGTGATAGAGCAGTTAAACGACCCCATCCATCCCTTTTTGACGACGCATTTTCGTATCTCGTCCAGTGGGAAGCAGCTGCCCACATCCTGGACAGCGATAGTGGTATGGAGTTCCTCTGCCACAGTGCCGTTCAGATCCGGATGATCGTTAAATTCATAAAGGTGCATGTACGATTCACATTCGGAAAGGATCAAATAATGCTGAGTTATCCCGATATATACATCCGATTTTGAGTACTTGCACTTGCTGATTTCCAGGGTAGCTCCATTTTTTTCCGGGATCAGCTGCTCTCCGATAAGAATGCAATTTACAAAAACCTGTTTAATTTCTGATGCAATTCCAATACCATGTATGCCTGCGATCAGCGTTTCGCCTTTGGGAATCCGCTGCTCTAAATATTGTATCATAGTTTTTTCATCGAAAATACTGGACATAGAGGCCTCCTTTACAAATTAATCCCACTCAATCTCGTTGCCTTCTTCTCTTATAATTCGATATAGCTCATCTTCATGATCAATCAAAGATACCCTTAGTGGACAAAGGGACACACGGTTTTGCACCACAGCAGTGGGATTCTGCCGCTAAGGCACAAAACTCCTTTGGATCCCAAGTACCGGATTTTGGTGACTGGCAAGGCAACGGAATGAGGCGTACTGGACGTACGCCGATTGACGGTAACGCCGCCAGCCGCCAAAAGACGGCCCTTGGGGCGTGTATCCCCTTGTCCACTGAGGGTATGATAATCTCGGCAAAGCATTCAGCCTTTTGTTCATTTTCCCTGGTTAATGTATAGAAGGCGGCATAAGAACCTGCTTCTGGGTCACTGTCCATTCCTTTCAAAAGATCCGGTGCATGTTTTGAAAGGTAGTAATTGAAAAAAGCGTCCCAGTTGTAGCCATTCATATAGGCATTTTTATTGATTTCAGCCATCCTTTCACCAATGGAAAAGGGTTTATCAATTTTTACGTAGTCAGGCATCGCAACACTCCTCCTTAAAAGATTCTAAGAGATAATCGGTTAAGTTTTTAATGATTCTATTATACTGCAATTATTTTCCATATGAAATAGGTTTTTTATAAAAAGGAGTAGTAATAAATCAGATACAAAGACGAAAAAATATCCCAATATACAAAAAAACTATGTTATGATTAAAAAAACGAAAGGCTTTGCTCACAGGCGAAGCGCGGACGGGAAGCCGGTCTGTTTAAAAGGCAGACGGGCTTTTTTTATACCACCGTTATATTTTTGAAAATATAACGAAAATTACAATTCAGGAGGAATGGAAAATGGATACTAAGAAAATGTTGGCCCTTTGGGGCGTGCTGCTGGGAGGGATTGCCGGGGCGCTGGCATTCTTCGGAAATCCGGGAAATATGGCCTTTTGCATTGCCTGTTTCGTCAGGGACATGGCCGGGGCGGCCAGGTTTCATCAGGCGGCCATTGTTCAGTATATGCGGCCGGAAATCATGGGATTGATCCTGGGGTCTTTTGCCATCGCTCTCGCCGGAGGGGAATACCGCTCTACTGGAGGATCGTCTCCGATGATCCGCTTCTTGCTGGGGGTGATTACCATGATCGGCGCGCTGATTTTTTTAGGCTGTCCTCTGCGGATGGTGCTGCGGATGGCAGGAGGAGACTTAAATGCGTACGTGGCCTTTGTGGGCTTTGGCTTTGGGGCGGCAGTGGGAAGCTTTTTTCTGAAAAGAGGCTTCAGCCTGGGGAGGGCCTATGATACGCAGAAGACAAGTGGGTATGTGCTTCCAGGAATTATGGCGCTGCTGCTGGCCCTTAGCCTGACGACTTCCGTTTTCACCGCCAGCACAGAGGGACCGGGCAGCATGCATGCGCCTCTTCTCCTTGCCCTGTCCGGCGGCCTTCTCTTCGGCGCCATTGCCCAGAAGGCCAGGACCTGTTTCGCAGGGGGAATACGGGATGCGATCCTGATGAAAAACTTTGACCTTCTGACGGTAATCGGGGCATTATTTGCAACAATGCTTGTTTATAATGTGGCAGCTGGGAAATTCGCCCTTGGCTTTGCAGGACAGCCGGTGGCCCATACGGAACATATCTGGAACTTCCTTGGTATGTTTACTGTGGGGCTGGCAGCAGTCCTGGCAGGGGGATGCCCTTTGCGGCAGCTGATTCTGGCGGGACAAGGATCGGGAGACTCTGGGATTTATGTGGTCGGCATGTTTGTGGGAGCTGCGATCTGCCATAATTTTGGATTGGCCTCCAGTGGGAATGGAACTACAGCGGCGGGAAGGATTGCCTGTGTGGTCTGCATTATCTTCTTGCTGGCTGTGGGGATGGGATGCAGGAGGGAGAGCGCTATCAAAAAGTAAAATAGATAAGGAGGAAAACAATATGGAAATCGATGTCAGAGGGTTGTCTTGTCCAGAACCGGTTTTGATGGTTATGGATGCTATGGACGAAAACCCGGGGGAAAGGCTAGTGGTGCAGTCCGATGCGGCCCATACGCGGGACAATCTGGTAAAGCTGGCTCAGACCGAGGGGCGGAAAGCGACGGTTTCTGAGCATGGCAGGATTTACGAAATTGTGATAGAATAAGATAATCCTTCAGACGGCAGGCATGCCGTCTGAAAGGCTGGTACAGAAAAGAGGGATGAGATTGAAGGAAGAACAACCAGTATTTTGTAAAGGCGGTGGATGCACGGCGAAGCTGGGGCCGGGGGCGTTAAGCCGTGTCCTGGAACAGATTCCAAAAACTTATGATCCGAATCTGCTTATTGGCTACGACAGCTCTGATGACGCTGCGGTATATCGTCTGAGCGATGACCTGGCCATTGTGCAGACGCTGGACTTTTTTCCACCTATGGTGGAGGATCCTTATACCTTCGGCCAGATCGCCGCGGCTAATGCGCTGAGCGATATCTATGCCATGGGCGGGGAGGTGAAAACCGCATTAAATATTGTCTGCTTCCCAGAATCTATGGATTTAAATATTTTAGGGCAGATCCTCTTAGGAGGCAGCGAAAAGGTGCGGGAAGCAGGAGGTGTGCTGGCGGGGGGACATTCCATCGCAGACCAGGATGTGAAATACGGTTTGTCTGTGACCGGGGTGATTCACCCAGGCCGGATATTTGCTAATAACGGATGTCAGGAGGGGGATGTGCTTCTGCTGACTAAGCCGCTTGGCGTGGGGATTGTGTGCACGGCTTCCCGGGTGGGAGAGGCGTCGAAGGAGGCCATGGATCTGGCGGTAAAGTCCATGACCACCTTGAATAAATATGCGGCAGAGACAGTGAAAAAATACCGTACTCATGGCTGTACCGATGTGACGGGATTTGGCTTCCTGGCTCATCTGTGTGAGATGCTGGGAGACCGGTTCAGCGCGGTGATCCATCAGAAGGCGATTCCTTTTATCCCAGAATGCCCAGAGTATGTGGAGGAGTTTTACCTGACCGCCGCCGGTCAGCGAAACCGAAATCATGTTCAGGACAAAGTTCAGTTTGTGGACTGCTCCTTTGCCATTGAGGAGATCCTCTACGATGCCCAGACCTCCGGCGGCCTTTTGGTCAGCATGGAGGCGGAAGACGGAGAGAAGGCCTTGGAGGAATTAAAGGCATTGGGCCTGCCCTGCGGCATTGTAGGACGTGTGGCAAAAAAGGGCAGGAAGACAGTGGTGGTTCAGTAGTCGATATTCAGGAAGGTGTTTTTTGCAGGGAAAACTACAGAACCCTTGGACAGCGCACGGAAGAAAAAATAGCAGGTGACTGGACATAATGTGGAAGGGATTGGCTTAAGTGAAGAAAAATTTAGAAATGGAGGACGGAGATGAGGCTGGATGAGAGAGGAAAACCATG
This sequence comes from uncultured Lachnospiraceae bacterium, assembly GCA_949740725.1. Classification (GTDB taxonomy): domain Bacteria; phylum Bacillota; class Clostridia; order Lachnospirales; family Lachnospiraceae; genus Caccovicinus. The sequence continues at coordinate 70,581 of CATJIO010000174.1, forward strand.
CCCGCTGCCAGTGATTGAGGCGAAGAAGGCACTGGAAAAGGTGGAGCCGGGGGACATGGTGGAAGTTGTGGTGGATAATGAGATTGCTGTACAGAATTTAAAAAAACTTGCCAGCCATAAGGGGCTGGAATCTACTTCTGAACGGATGAGCAGTCAGGAATTTGTGGTGTCCATCAAGGCCGGGGCAGGGAAAGCACCTGAGCAGGACAGGTTATTCAATCAGAAGGGGGCGTCCGGTCAGGCCAATACCGCTGGTCAAAGGGAAGATGGGGGCCAGGAAGAGGACAGGGAAATCACCTGCCAGCCAGATATCCGGGATAAGAGTATGGTGGCAGTATTATCCTCAGACCAGATGGGGCAGGGAGATGAGGCTTTGGGAAGGCTGTTGATGAAGGGCTTTGTCTATGCATTGACTCAGCAGGACAAACTTCCGGGGACAGTCCTGCTCTATAATGGAGGCGCCAGGCTTTCCTGTGAAGGCTCAGATTCTCTGGTGGATTTGAAGGAGCTTCAAACCCAGGGGGTGGAGATCTTAACCTGCGGCACCTGCCTAAATTATTACGGGTTGGGAGAGAAGCTGGCCGTGGGCTCGGTTACCAATATGTATGAAATCACAGAGCGGATGACTGGTGCAAAAAAGCTTGTGCGGCCTTAGCCGGACAGATCTCCCGGCAGACCAGAGGGCAAAAACAATACGCAAAGAAAGGAAACAAGGAAAATGTCTAATCGCAGCAGCCAGTTTATTATCGTCCGGGGAGGCGGGGATATTGCCACCGGGACCATTCATAAGCTTCACCGGTGCGGATACCCGGTGCTGGTTTTGGAGACTGGATATCCCTCGGCCATTCGCAGGCATGTGGCCTTTTCTGAGGCAGTGTACGATGGTTTCAGCGAGGTGGAAAATGTCCGGTGCATTCATGGAAAGGATTATGAGGAGGCAAAGGAGATTCTGGCCGGAGGAGATGTAGCCCTTTTAGTGGATCCGGAATGCAGGGTATTGGAGAGGGCGCGTCCCTGGGCGCTGATCGACGGCATTCTGGCGAAGAAAAATCTGGGAACCAATCGGGATATGGCGGACAAGACCATTGCCCTTGGGCCTGGGTTTTGCGCAGGGAAGGATGTGGATCTGGTGATTGAGACCATGAGGGGCCATAACCTGGGACGAATTATCGGGAATGGCTGTGCGCTGCCCAATACTGGAATTCCCGGGAATATTGCGGGATTTGGAAAAGAACGGGTGATCCATTCCCCGGCCAGGGGGATTCTCCGGGGACTCTGCCAGATTGGGGATAAAGTGAAAAAGGATCAGCCAATCGGGGTGGTGGTCACCGGGCAGGGGGAGGTGATGGTGAAAGCCACCATGGACGGGATTCTCCGGGGGTTAATCCGTTCTGGCTATCCAGTAACAGAAGGGCTTAAGATTGCGGATATTGACCCGAGAGAATCAGAGTTTGAAAACTGTTTTACTATCTCCGATAAGGCTAGGTGCATCGCTGGTTCGGTGCTGGAAGGCCTGCTTTACCTGGAAGAAAAGCAAGGGAAATAAGCCATGTGTAGCATGGGCGGAAGGAGGAAAGCATGATCTATCTCGACAGCGCGGCCACCAGCTTTTACCGGCCGGATGTGGTGGCAGAAGAAGTGGCGGAGGCTATCCGTACCATGGGAAATAGTTCCCGGGGCGCGTATGAGACGGCTCTGGAAAGCTCCCGGGTAATCCTCGAGGCCAGGCAGCTGGTGGATGAGCTCTTTGACGGATATGGGCCAGAGCAGACCGCTTTTACCGCAAATTCCACAGAAAGCCTGAACATGGCGATCAAGGGCATATTAAAACCGGGCGAGGAGGCGGTGACTACTGTGCTGGAGCACAACAGCGTTCTGCGGCCATTATATCAGCTGGAGGAGCAGGGGGTGAAGGTCACCCGGGTGGGATGCTTGAAGGAAGAAGGGCCGGGAGTATGGGAGAACTGTCCGGATACCGAGCCGTCATGGAAATTTCAAAAGGGCCTGTTGGATATGGATCAGCTTCATCGGGCCATTGTGCCGGGGATAAAGGCGGTGATCCTTACCCATGGGTCGAATCTCACTGGGAATATTCAGGACATCCGGACAGTTGGCGGTTGGTGCCGGGAGGCTGGAGCCGTATTTATCGTAGACGCTTCCCAGACCGGAGGTGTATTTCCTATATCCATGAAGAGGGATCAGATTGATATCTTATGCTTCACTGGCCACAAGGGGCTGATGGGCCCCCAAGGGACCGGTGGGCTCTGTGTGCGAAAAGGTTTGGAAATCCGCCCCCTTCTGTCTGGGGGAAGCGGGATAAAGACTTATTCGAAAAGGCATCCTGGGGAAATGCCCACCGCTCTGGAGGCAGGAACCTTAAACGGCCATGGCATCGCCGGATTAAAGGCGGCCCTGATGTGGATAAAAGCTCACGGGGGAACAGAGCCAATTCGCAGGAAAGAGGAGGAACTGGCCCGTCAGTTTTATCATTTGGTAAAGGATATTCCGGATATTCGGCTGTATGGCGATTATAGAAGCTATGAAGAGGAAAAGGGCCGGCCGCGGGCAGCCATGGTGACGTTGAATCTGGGGGATGAAGATTCAGGGGAGGTAAGCGACTGGTTGGCCAGAGAGCACGAAATTTATACCCGCTCTGGCGGCCACTGCGCGCCGCTGATGCATGAGGCCCTGGGAACAAGGGAACAGGGGGCGGTGCGGTTCAGCTTCTCCTGCTTTAATACAGAGGAGGAAGTGCAGAGGGCGGCCTGGGCGCTGGAGCAGTATTAAGGGAAACTTACAAATGGGCCGTACAATACTGAATCACTGACTCCAGCTGGGGGGAAACCCATTTATCCCGATGATAGAGGAGCTGCTTCCACACATGGATCTCGAAATCCTTTACTGGTAAGTATAGCATCCTTCCAGCTTCTACCTCCGGTCTGGTCACATAGTCCGGCAGGAAGGAAATGCCGGCGCCCTGCTCCACCAGAGAGCAGATCAGCTTGGCGCCTCCCAGTTCCAGGATGGGATGGATTTCCAGGGAAAGCTCCGCCAGACGCTCATCCATCAGGCGACGGTAGCTCATTCCCTTTTCTGTGAGGATAAAGGGCTGTTTAGCCAGCTCCTGGATGGAAAGCGGCGCGGCCTTTGCGAGAGGGTGATCTACCTGGGCCACGAAATGGACGCCCACCTTCTCCTCCTTTACAATCACGTATTCCATATCGTAAATATGGTTATCTAAGGTTAAGATGGCATCGGCTTCATTGTGGTCAATCAGACGGAACATCTCTTCGGTCCCGGCAGTGATGATCGTTAACCCAATACCAGGATGCTGACGGTGGAAATCCACAAATTTTTCATCCAGAAGAGAATCACAGAGAGAGTCAGCCATGGCCAGGCGCACCCGGCCGCGGATGGCTTTTTCTTCGTGGATGGTTTCGCTTAACTCCTGGGAAAGGCGGAGGATCTGCTGAGCATACCGGAGAACCTCCCGGCCCCTTTCCGTCAAAGCGATGGTATGGTTAATCCGTTCGAACAGCTGCGTATCCAGCTCCATCTCCAGCTGTTTGATCTGAAAGGACACAGTAGACTGGGAATAGCCAAGCCGTTCTGCCGCCCTGGTAAAGCTGGACAGCTCTGCAGTATAGATGAAAGTATTTAAATTCCGAATATCCATGGGCTTCTCCACGCCGCGGGACACTGGTAAAGGGCAATACAGCCAGCTGCTGTGAGCAAACATCGCGGCATTACCATCGAATAATTCGATGGAATATATTGTGTTTATTAATTTTACAGATACTTGATTCTACTATATACTAAATGAGAGAATGATGCAAATACTTTTTGAGGGAGCAATACAATGAATATCATCCGTTTTGTGTACAATTTTTTATGGGGAGATCTGGTCACCATCCCCCTGCCGGGAGGGAGCAGCCTGGGGCTTTCCCTCCTCGTGTTGATCTTAATTCCTTCCGGGATATACTTTACTATTCGGACCAGATTCCTGCCCTTCCGCCTGTTCCCGGACATGCTTAAGATCGCGGCAGAGAAGAAGACCGGGAACAGGAAATCGATCTCCGGTATGCAGGCGCTGATGATCTCCACAGCCACCCGGGTGGGAATGGGGAACTTGGTGGGGGTAGTTGCCGCCATTTCGGCAGGAGGGGCCGGCGCACTGTTCTGGATGTGGATTACCGCCCTTTTAGGCTCTTCCACCGCCTTTATCGAAGCCACTTTGGCACAATTATACAAGGAAGAAGATCCTCTCTACGGCGGCTTTCGGGGCGGGCCAGCCTATTACATCCACCACTATGTGAAAAAGAAACGGGGATCCGGCCGGCGCTCTTTGCTGGCAGTGCTGTTCGCCTTGTCCGGCCTGCTCTGCTGGTGCGGAATCAGCCAGGTGATCAGCAATTCCGTCTCCACTGCCTTTGAAAATGCCTTTCGGATTCCGCCGCTGTACACCACGATTATCCTGGTGATAACCGCTGGTGTGATTGTGCTGCGGAAGAATGCCACGGTAAAGGTTCTGGATGTGATTGTGCCCATTATGGCAGGCTGCTATTTCCTAATCACCTTGTTTATTATCATCAAGAATTTCGGACAGCTTCCGGCTGTGTTTGCCAAGATCTTTCAGGAGGCTTTCGGCCTGCGTCAGGCAGTGGCTGGCGGGTTCGGCGCAGTTCTGATGAATGGCGCTAAGAGAGGGCTTTTTTCCAATGAAGCCGGATCCGGATCCGCCCCCTGCGCCGCGGCAGCGGCAGATATTAGCAGTCCGGCGAAGGAAGGGCTTTTACAGGCTTTCGGTGTCTTTATCGATACCATTGTGATCTGCAGCTGCTCCGCCATGATCATGCTTCTGGCTCCCTCAGGACTAACTGATGGGCTGGAGGGGATGGATCTGCTCCAAAAGGCCATGGAGTACCATATGGGTGGATTTGGCGTGATCTTTATCGCCGTGATCCTGTGGCTGTTCAGCTTTTCCACCTTTATCGGGATCCTATTTTACGCCAGACCTAATGTAGCTTATCTCTTTGGGGACAACTGGACTTCCCAGACGCTGTATAAGCTTCTGGCGCTGGTAATGCTGTATATTGGCGGCCTGGCGGCCTACACCTTTGTATGGGATCTTGGAGATATCGGCGTAGGATTAATGACTATCTTCAATATGAGTATCCTGTTTCCCCTGTCAGGGAAGGCCATGAAGGCCTTGAAAGAATATGAGGAGGGATGAGCTTACGCCCACCCCTCCTCTACTTCCTCAATCAGCCGCATTCCCGCCGTGTCTGTCACTGGCAGGGAGAAGACAATGGCCCTGGCCTCGCTCTCCAGACCCGCTGCATCCATGATGGACTTCATGATGGCATTCTTGCCTTCCCGCCGGGTTACCATAAAAATCATCTCTTTTTCCACCGCGATAGAAAAACCCAGGAATTTCTGGGCTTTTTCTGTACCCGTTCCCTTGGAGTGGATAATCGTCCCGCCGGGGGCATTGGCCTTTCTGGCCGCATCCATAATCATTTCCGAATATCCTTCATTGGCGATTACTACTAAAAGCTCATAAATAGTATCCTTCAAGGTACTCTCCTCTCCTTTTTTAAATTCACGGCCCTCCGTGAGATATTGAAGCTGTTTTTTCCCTCCAATGCTACTCATGGGCAGGAGAAAGGCGATCCCACTGCCGGGGATATCGATCTTGATCTGCCGCTGCAAGCCGCTTTTCACTGCTTTCCATTCACGATCAGTGAGAAAGGCGAAGAGGATCGCCTTTTCTGTGGCTTCCAGGCCAAAGGAATCCAGCACCTCGGAGGCAGCGGTCCCTCGCCCCAGGGTGAGCAATGTTACGGTAATCCCATAGTCTTTATAAAAAGCCAGGAAGCGTCTAGTCTGATTCCGATCACTGATGGTGGCCATCATGTATAATTCACTCATAAACTCTCCTTACAATTCAATAATCGCATCTTCCTCCAACTGGTCAAAGGCCAGGGCAAAGGGCTCCGGGATAGCCGCCATCTGTTGCCGCCGCTTTTCCAGAAGCTTTGAGGCAAGCCCCATCACCTGGATGGTAATTAAAGGTGTCATGGCCACCATGGCTACTACCCCGAAGGCGTCAGTGACAAGATTGCCTCCCACAGCGGCGCAGGCTCCCTGGGCCAGAGGAAGGAGAAAAGCGGCAGTCATGGGGCCGGAGGCAACGCCGCCAGAGTCAAAGGCTATTGCCGTGTAGATCTTGGGCACAAAGAAGGAGATCAGCAGGGCGGTAGCATAGCCTGGGATCAAGAACCATAGGATGGAAATCCTGGAGAGAACCCGCACCATAGAGAGCCCAAGAGAGATAGAAACCCCGATGGACAGGCCATAACCCATGGCCTGGGCGGAAATCGCGCCGTCAGTGATTTCCTCTACTTGTTTGTTTAACACATATACTGCAGGCTCTGCCTTTACGATAAAGTAACCAATTACCATAGCGATGGGGATGAGGATTTCCGGGTAACGCCGGGACGCCAACACTTGCCCCAGGTAATTCCCGGCAGGAAGAAACCCCACATTGGCGCCAGTTAAAAACAACACAAGCCCTACATAGGTATAGGCCAGGCCAATTAAGATCCGGATCATTTTCCGTCGGGAAAGTCTAAGCATCAGCACCTGGCAGATCATAAAAAACAAGACAATGGGAAGGAGAGAAAGGAAAATTTCCTTCATGTAGGTGGGCAGGCCAGAGACAAAAAGCTGTCCCAGCTGCCGGGAATCATTTACATCTAAAAGGATGGAACCAGCAGAAACATTTCCCTGTGGCCGGAAAATCATGCTGAGAATCATGACTGCCAGGATGGGGCCCACAGAGCAAAGAGCCACCAGGCCGAAACTGTCATCGGTGGAATGGCGATCATTTCGAATAGCAGAGACACCTATACCCAAAGCCATGATAAAGGGCACTGTCATAGGCCCAGTGGTTACACCGCCGGAGTCAAAGGCAACGCTTAAAAAATCTTCCGGGACAAAAAGAGTTAGAAGAGCGATCAGGCCGTAGCATCCCAAGAGCAGAGGCGGCAGAGGGATGGTAAAAAGCATACGGAGGAGGGCAAGGACTAAGAATGCCCCCACACCCACAGCCACCGACAAGATAAGGATCATATTTGGTACAGCCGGCACCTGACCGGCCAAAACCTGGAGATCCGGCTCAGAGATGGTGACGATAAAGCCCAGCAGGAAGGAAATAATGACGATGACAACCAGATTCCTGCTTTTTGTCAGACAGGAGCCCACCCGCTCCCCCATTGGGGACATGGCTGTCTCTGCCCCCAGGGTGAAAAACATCATGCCGGCTAAAATCAGCACAGCCCCCATGAGAAAGCACAGCAGGATGCTGGGAGAGATGGGGGCCACAGTGAAGCATAAAAAGAGAACAATGGTGATAATCGGCAGGACCGCCTGGATGGCTTCCTGCCATTTTTCCTTTAATTTTTTCTTGATGCTCAAATGATTACCAGATTCCTTTCTTGTGTTCGCGAGAGTAGAGCGAGAATCGTTACGGTTTGTGTTGGTATCCTGCCAGGCCTTTCCTGTGGGTGAAGGTCACCGGAAGCATCCTGCCGCGGTGAGAACAGCGAAAACATGAACAGCAACCGAGAATTTTGTAATAGCTGGGGAAAAGCAGGGATACTGTGTAGGAAAGGCCCGCCGGAAAAAGAAATATCCTCCAGTATAATAGATAAATGGGGATGGGGCAATGGGGGGGAGGGGAAATTAACGGAAATTTAACAAAAAGATTCCCCGATTGTTGGATACAGTCGGGGAAATCGTTCTATGAGGACATTGATCCGCATATATGCATATTTGGGTGGCATGACTCTACCTGTGGGGAGCTAGGGGGACGGAGAAGCTGTTTTTCTCATAGGCAACTCCCACACTACATCTTGATACCGATAGATACTTAAAAGCACACCCAGTAGTGCATAGACCATGATGGTATGGCATTTCCCGTAGGTGAAGAAGGGGAGCCCACCAGTGGACATGGTGTAAAAGCCAAAATTATTAAACAGGTTCCGGAAAGTCTCTAAGGCAAGCACCAGCACACAGCCCAGGCCAATCATTTGTCCTGCCTGGTTTTTCTGGCGAAAGCTCATCTTTGCCAGGTAGAGATAGAGGCAAGAGAGAAGGAGGATAAAGAGGATCACTACAGCCAGGCCGCCGATGCTGGCGATCTGGAGCATCATGTACTCATGGCGGACATTGGGCAGCCTCTGCATAGGAAGCTGGTTTTCCAGCATCCGGGCATGGTAGTCAGAACCATAAAAGCTCAAAGTCGATGTGATGGTTTTGGCGATGTTGATGAGATAATTTTGCTCTGTGGGAAACTGCTCCGGGTGCAGAATTGCCAGGATACGGTCTGTCTGGTAGGCAGTCATACGACGAAGGCCTGTGAAGGTGGCCATCGCCGGCAGAATGACACCAACAGTAAAAAGCGTCAGCCGTCGGAAAGGCAGGGAGAACCAACCTCTTGCAATGGCGATGAGAAACATTACATAACAGATGGCGAGCATGTCGAGGCTAACCCCAAAACCTCCGCCGATCCGGTAGATTCCCAGAAAAAAGGTGGCCATCATCCACAGAAAGCAGGCAGCAGCGCCATAAATCCCAGTGCCCCGGCAGCGGGAAAGGATACCGCCGTAAATGGGAATGAATAGATACAGCAGGCTTTTTAAGTAAGTGTATCCGCCATTTACTCGAGGAAGTATCCCTGGCCGGCACAGTCCCAGGATTCCCAGGAAAAAGAGCTGGCCCAGGATCCAGGAAAAGAAGGCCAGGGTGCTGTAGTCCAGGAAATACATCACCGTCATTACCCCGATTCCCAAAAGAGTTACCATGCACTGGGTGAGGAAGACTTCCTGGGGAACGCCGCTGAAATTTCGGGATTCCAGCAGGGCATCGGAGAATCGGTAGTAAAAGAAATATTGGGCCCATAGCCCCAGAAGGCTGAGGAACAGGATGGGGAGCAGGATCTGCCATCCGGATCTAGGCCGGTGAATCCGATCCAGATCCATGCCAACCACAATAGGATCTCCCATTTGCGCGGCTGCCTTTGTGAATGCCGCGTCGCGCTCCATCCCTTTTGCCTGGTAGGCATCAGCCTGATCCTCCAGATGGGCGGCGATCTCTTCACGAACCGCGATCCTGGCTCTGGGGCTGCGGATCTGGCTGGCCAATGTCTCTAAATAGTTTTCTGCGCTGGGACTGGATAAGAGATTGCCGCTGCCTTTTTGCGGATTATTTTTTTGCATATGATGATTTTGCTTTATATCCTTTTGCCATTTATCCTTCAGCATAGGCGGTACCTCCGATCACTTGGGAAACTGCTTTCGAGTATTTATTCCACTCCAGCTTCTTCTTTTCTAAACATTTCCGGCCTTCTTTTGTAATTTGATAATATTTTCGTACCTTTCCCTGCACCTCCTTTTCATAGGAGACTAAAAGCTGCTGGGATTCAAGAGTATGAAGCAGAGGATAGAGGGTTCCAGCCTTCAGCTCAAACAGGAAATTGGAACGCTGCTCCAGGGTTTCAATCATTTCATACCCGTACATGTCTTTTTCAGAGAGAAGCTGCAGAAGCAGCATAGAGGTATTGCCGGATAGTAGTTTTTTGTCAATGGACATTGATGGGGGCTCCTTTCTTTTACCGTTATATTGGTAAAGTTTGATATATAGATAATCTATGTATTACGATTATATATCGATAATCTATATATGTCAAGAGGAAAGAATATAGTTACGGAAAAAGAAAAGGGTATTGCTATATTATTGAGTCGCTGGTTAAGTGAGCCGTGAAGGCCAGGTGAATTGCTGGCTAAGGAATTCGCGGTGGCTTTAGGAGTCGTGAACTAGGTA
>CATJIO010000175.1 GCA_949740725.1 uncultured Lachnospiraceae bacterium
ATCCTTAGTCATGTTGTAATTGCGTTGTTTACATTCTGTACATGCCAATGTAATTCTCGTGCGCACGACTTCCACCTCCACTTAAATTATCGTTTTTTGATCCGATCTTTTCATTATTTTGGGCATAAAAAAAAGACCTTACTTCTTCCATTCGCTCGTTAACTATACCACATCTTTCAATATTCGTCAATCATTTTCTTTTAATGGCTGAATATTTGACTGAACTTTTGTGTCACTGAAGCTAACGATTCACCGATTTCATCTTGGGAGGCATCCCTTGTGGATAAACGTCTGGAAAACCTCAAGGGCTGCAAAGAAATGACCATTCTATAGCCTTCCCTCAGCGTGTTTCCGGGCACCGCCCGCCAGGGCTGTGCCCAATAAACATAGTTTTTTACAAATGAAAAAATTCATACAGCAAATATCCCAAAGTAAGGCACAGACCAATGCCGAAAAGCATCAGTCCAAAGGAAAAGCTTTCTTCTACCTGGCTGCCCAGGCGGAAAATGGCTTTTTCCTGCTTCCTGAAGCGTTCTGCCCTGGCCGATGTAGGGCGGGCAATCTTTTCTCCTAAGGGCCGATGGGTTGTATACCGTGCCAGGACAATCATACTGTCTGCCAAATGATCCATTCCACGGCAAACCACAGCGGAAATAGCCAGAAAAATGGAAAGGAATGCCTGAATAAAGTAGCGATCCAGCCATCCAAAGACCGCCCCACAGGCGCCTGGTAGGAAGATCAGCAGAATTGGACGGTATAGCCGGTTTTCCAGATCCAAAAACCCTGGCCATCGGTCAAGGTAAATACTTATCGCTGCAGGCTCCCTGTTCTCTACCATTAGGAATCTCCGGATTACCAGAACGTACAGAAGGATTCCCATAAGGATAGAGATGCCGCCTCCTTTCAGGTTTCCCACAGTGAAGTAGTGGATTGAATGCCCCAACTCTGCGATGCCAAAGAATGCCTGCCCCATATCCGCCAGCCTATCCATGGTCTGAGAGGGGAATAAACCCAGTATCGGAATGAGAGCCCCGGGGATCAGAAGCGCCATGCCACTTGCCGGCTTCATACAGGGCTTCTTCTGGTCAAACTCAATCTGGCGCTCTGGGTGTTTTTCCACGAAAATTGCTATAAACAGTTTCAACATATAGGAGACCGTCATCCCTCCGGTAAGGAGAAAGAGCCATTCTGCTCCCATCCACAGCAGGGGGCTTCCCGCCGCGCCTCTGAGAGGGCTCAGCCCTTGCGCGGCCAAATGGCTGTATTCCACGATGCTCTCATGAAGAAGTGTTTTGCTCACATAGCCGCTCCACAGGGGCACGCCCGATATCCCCAAGGCGCCCATGGCAAAGCAGAAAGCCAATACTGGCTTCTTCCTTCCAAAGCCGCGAATTTCATTTAAGTCCAGCTGGTGGAGATTCATAAATACTCCACCGGCGCACAAAAAGAGGGTAAGCTTAAAGAGGGAATGATTTATCATATGAAGAAATACGCCTCTGGCGGCTAACATAGGATTCTCCCCAGCAGCCGCCAGCATGCTGTACATGCCTGTCCCGGTCAGAATAAAGCCCATCTGGGAAACTGAGGAGCAAGCCAGCGTTCGTTTTAAATTAATGGAAAACATGGCCAGAAGGGCGCCAAGGAACATGGTGATAAACCCCAGCCCTACCATTAAAAGCCCCCACCAGGGATCCTTTCCAAAGATTTGGCAAGAAAGCACTATGATTCCAAATACCCCTGTCTTTGTCAGGATTCCCGATAAGAGAGCGCTGGCTGGCGCTGGTGCCACCGGGTGGGCCTTTGGCAGCCAGATATGCAGAGGAAAGCAGCCCGCCTTAGCCCCGAAGCCAAAAAGCAGACAACCTCCCGCCGCGTACAGTTGAGCCTGGCCTCCTGTCTGAATTGCCGTCTGTGCCTTCTCCTTAAGCTCATCGATTGCCAGTGTACCCAAAAGGTCATAGAGCAGGAACAGCCCCATCAGCATCACCAGGCCACCTATCACTGCCACTGACAGATAGGTCTTCGCTGCCCGGATCGACTCCTTCTTTCCATCAAAAAGTACCCATGCAAAGGAGGTGAAGGACATAATTTCAAAGAAGATAAACGTAGTGTATAGATCCGCGGAGAGGAATACTCCTGCCGTAGCCAGAAAAGTGATCCAAAAAAATACATAATATCCTGTCTTATTTTTGTAATGGGCCATATACTCCGCAGAAAATACCCAGCTGATTGCCCACATCAGTACCGCGATCCCCACATAGATTAGGCGGAACCCATCCAGCTTAAGATGCAGTCCCATACCGCAAAAACCGGCAATGTCCCATTCTAGTCCAAATTTCATGCCCCTTCACCTCCAATCACCATCAAAAATTCTGTCAAGGGCTGGGAATGAAGTCCAACCCCGATAATCACCGCCGCGAAAATCACCAACGGCAAAAGCATCCTCCAGCCAGGATCCAGATTCCCCTGCCGGATATCCGGAGTATTCTGCCTAGCCCCCGGCCTGCTCAGATCTCCTCCAGCCTGCCGGCTAATCTGTGGAAAATATCCACGGATCACTACAGTCAACATGTAAACCGCAGTCATCAGCGCAGAGTATAAAAGTACCGCCACTGCTCCGAAGGGAAGAAGCCCCCAACTCCCGAAGCGCTCCAAACCCTCCATCCCGCAGGCAAATGCTGCCCCAGCAATATTCCATTTGCTGATAAATCCAGCAAACATAGGAATACCAATCAGAGAAAGGCTGGCTACTGTCAGACATCCGAAGGTTATGGGCATCTTTCTCCCTAGCCCATCCAGTTCATAAATATATGTTTTTCCTGTCTGATGCATCACCGCACCGGCGCAGAAAAAAGAGCAAATCTTCATAAATGCATGAACGACCATATGGCAAAGAGACGCGGCTAATCCCAGGGAACTCATCATGGATGCCGCCAGCAAGATATACGACAGATTGCTGATCGTAGAATAAGCCAGACGCCGTTTCCAATGCGCCTCACGCACAGCCATAGTAGAACCATACAGAATAGTCACCATAGAGGCCGCCATCACCGTCCACTGTGCCCAGCTTCCCAATAAGAATTCTGTGCCGAAGCTAAAATAGGTCAGACGTAAAATGGCAAAGGCCCCGGACTTTACCACCGCCACTGCATGGAGCAGGGCTGTCACCGGGGTGGGCGCCACCGTCGCCAGGGGAAGCCACCGATGGCACGGAAAGACCACCGCTTTTACACCGAATCCAAAAAAGGCCAGAAGATAAATAAACAGCAGTGTATTCCTCCGGCTGTTTGCTCTGCCCAAGTCCAGAATCCCTCCAGGTAGGAAGGCTGTATTCCCCGTAATGGAAAAGGTGAGTACAAACACCAACCCCAGGAAGGCAAAGGCCGCCCCGCCGATGGAGTAATAGAGATACCTCCGGCTGGCCTTAAGTGCATCCTTTGTCATCGGAAATAGCACCAACGGGAAGGTAGCCAGCGTCAACAGCTCATAGAAGAGATACAGCGTCATCAAATTCCCTGACAGAGCGATCCCTGCTGTCACCCCATAGGTCATCAGATAGTAAGAGAAGAACGTGTACTTCCGCTTCTCCCCCTTCATATATTCAAAAGAATAAAGCACTGCCAACGGCCACAGTACGCTAATCACCCCTGCAAACACCTTGCCCATCTTGTCGAGACAGAACATCACCTTCAATTCCCCGTACAGGCGGAACAGCACAAGGCTTTCTCCCTCTCCAGACCAAAGAATCAGCCTCCAAAGCACTAGGCTGTTTGCCAGGGTCAGTGCAGCCACATACCAGAAGAGATACTTTTCCATCAAATCCTTTCCCGAATCTGTCTCCCTCCTGCTTCCAAATATGCCGGATATTAACAGCGCCATCACTCCTGCCAACGGGAGAAGAGCCGGCACACACAATAATATCTGATTCATTCCTCATCCCCCTATCAAAGAACGGTTTCAGCTATTTCCGAAAGCATCCTCAAAAGAGGCCCTGGAAAACACCCGAAAATCACTGCGCCGGCAGAGAGCAACAGTACTGGCAGCAGCATTTGCCAGGAAGGTTCCTTTCCCAGCAGCTTTCGCTCCTCCAGTTCCCTTCCATCGAAATCCCCTCCAGGGAAAAATCCATTGATAGTCAGCGGCAAAAGATATCCTGCGGTCAAAAGAGCACTGGTTAAAAGGATTACCGGACCGATCCAAGTCCAGGCGCCGCAGCCGGAGGATAGAGCTCCCTGGGCCAGATACCATTTGCTGATAAAGCCGCTGGCTGGTGGAATCCCCACCAAAGACAAAGACGCTGCCGTATAGCAGCCCAATGTCACCGGCATCACTCTTCCCAGTCCCCGCATCTGCTCCACCTTCCTCCAGCCGGTTTGGAAAATCACTGCGCCAGCTGTCAGGAAAAGGGCATTTTTCACCAGCGAGTGAAATACCACATGAGACAGCGCTCCCACAAAAGCCGTGGGCTCCAAAAGGCTTAGACCGAACAATATATAAGACACCTGGCTAACTGTGGAATAAGCCAGGCGCTTTTTCATTACCGGCTCCTTATAGGCCAACATTGACCCCATAAATACCGTCAAAAGACTCAGGAAAATCCACGCCTGCTGCACCCACGTTCCCCGGATTTGCTCCGGCCCGACGATGAAAAATACCACACGGATTAAAGCTAGCACCCCGGATTTGGTAATCACGCCGGAAAGCACTGCGCTGGCCGGCGCCGGAGCTACTGGGTGGGCCGTAGGCAGCCATCCATGTAGGGGGAACATACCTGCCTTGGCTCCAAATCCCACCACCATGCAGAAAACTGCGGTTAAAAGCACTCCTTCCTTTCCTCTAAAGGAAGCGGCCTCTGCCACGCCTCCTGGCACAAAGGTCAAATCGCCCAGCACTGCTGTAAAGAAAAAAATCCCGAACAAGGCAAGGAATGCCCCTGCCACCGAGTAAAATAAATATTTTAGCCCAGCCGACACCGCTTCCTTGCTTCTCTCATGGAGCACCAGGGGAAGGGAGGTCAAGGTCATCATCTCATAGAATACGTAGAAAGTGATCAGATTCCCAGAAAAATCCAGTCCAATCAAAACCCCTAGGACAATGAGATAAAATCCGAAAAATCGGCTCTCATCCTCTTCATGGGTCATATAAGTAACGGAGTAAAGTCCTGCTAAGAACCAAACCACCACGGTTAAAACCGCAAAAAATCGTCCTACTCCATCTAGTTGAAACCCAATCTCCACACTCTCCGTCAGCTGCCACAGGCGGAGTTTGGCCTCCCCAGTCACTGCCAGGAGAGTGGATAGAAGCCCTCCTGCCAATCCGGTGAAAACCACCCCCAGAAGTAAAGGGCGGTTCCCCCGAAACCCCTTTCCCCCAAGCGCGATAGCCCCCATCAGCACCGGAAGCACTACCGGCAATAGTAATATCATATTTCCTTTCATATGGTATCTCCTCCATTGTTACCTTGATTGTTCGCCGCTCCAGCACGAGTTATGGGAAAATGGAGTCACAAATCAACATCTTCCATCATCCTTAATCAAACATCTCCAGACCTTCTGTGATGGCACGCACCACTGGCTGAGACATCAGACCCAAAAATAAGTTCAGCAGAATAAAGCAGACAATGGCGCCGCCGAATACAAAGGAGCATCTCTGTTTTCCCTTCACCGCCACCTGCTCCGCTCTCCCGTACAGAGTGATCACTAGACGCAGAAAGTAAATGGCATTCAACACCGTACTCACTGCCAGGCCTATCAGCGTAAGCATCATCTTATGAGGACTCTGGAGCGCTGAGGTGGCAAATAAAAGCTTTGAGATAAATCCGGACAACATGGGAAAGCCTACCATAGACAAAGCACCCACAGTAAAGCCCACCCCTGCCAGGCGATTCCGGTATCCAGCTCCTCTCAGGCTCCGGAAATCCTTCTTCTCCCCGGAAACCTCGTAAAGCCCCACCGCACTGATAAATAGAAGAGCCTTTGTGGCAGAGTGGGTAAACATGTGAAATACCGCTGCCACCATCCCGCTCTCCGTTCCCAGGCCGATTCCCATATAGATATAGCCGATCTGGGCCACCGAAGAATAGGCGATCATTCGGCGTGTATCTTCCTCCAAAATTGCATGCACGGATCCCATGATCATCCCCGCCAGGCCAAAGAGGAACAGCACATTGACCATCCGGCTGGCAATCACATTCTCCTGCCCCAGCACCCGGTAAAAGATTTTCATCAGCAGAAAGATATATCCCTTGGAAACTAAACCGGACAAGATTGCGCTGGCGGTGGGAGTGGCATATCCATAAGTATAAGGTATCCAGGAATGGAAAGGATAAAGACCGCTTTTAATGGCCAGACCTACACTGATTACCGCCAGAATCACCAGCATTGGAATCTCATAGCGGCCTGCCGCCTCAATGGAGGCCACCGTCTCCTTGGCCGGACTCATCAACAGATGACCGGTCACATCATAGAGCAGAGTCAGACCAATCAAAAATAACCCAGATCCCAGCTGGCTCATAATCATGTATCGGATCGCCGCTGAAAAGCTCCTCCCCTTCTGCCGGATCATAATCAGGCCGCACCCAGCAATGGTATTAATCTCCACAAACACATAGGCGGTAAACAAATCATTGGTATAGATCAGCGCCAGGAGAGAACTGAGCATCAGGTCAATCATAATAAAAAATAAATTTACCTTGGAAGGTTCCACATCCTCAAAGGTATGGCGCATCCCTCCCAGCACAGATAAAAGCATAATCACGCTGAATAAGAGCGCAGTCAGCCCTTCCAGCACGCCGGCCCGAATCTCATTGCCCCAGGGGGCCGGGAAATGTCCCATCATATACGTGTAACTTTCCCCATTGCCCAGACACCAAAAAAAGACTGCTGCTGACATGATGATAGTGGATCCAATTACTCCCAGACTCACATTTCTGGCCTGCTTCCCATTAAGCACTGATGAGAGTATCCCAGAAAACATGGCCAGCACTATGGAGAAAAAGGGGAAATTCTGTACCAGCATCATGACCCTTCCTCCTTTTTCACCTGTATCAGGATCTGGTCTAAATCCAGGGAATGATACCGTTCATAAAGGCGTATGGTGAGCGCCAGCATAAGGGCCGTGGTACTGACGGAAACTACGATGCCCGTAAGCACCAGACCGCTGGGCACCGGATTCATATAGGCGGAGGCGTCCAGGATCCCATCCGTCACAATGGGCACCATCCGTCCCTTAATATAGCCCTTCGCTGCCAGAAACAGATACACTGCCGTATCCATAATATTCATTCCCATAATCTTCCTGATTAAATTTCGGTGGAGTAATAGCATAGTAAACCCAATACCAAATAGGATCATCGCCACAGTCTCTTCAATATTGTAAAGCAAATGGGATGCCATCTACATTCCCCCCTTTCGAAACAGGGTATAAAATGCGTACATCGTGCAGGCCACTACCAGTCCCACGCAGATATTCAGCGGCAGGATTAGGCCGCTGCTGAGAATATTCCCCGGTGTCCCCAGAGGAATCCCACTGTTTAAATGATTCGCCCCGGTGAAGAAGGAGTAACTTTTCGCCAAACAGTAAAAGGTCAGAGCGCTGACTGTGATCCTTTGGTATATTTTCCCGTTAAAAATCCGCTCCGCTTTCTGAAAGCCAAAAGCATTTAAGTACAGGATCAGGCCGGAGCCAAGAACCGCGCCCCCGGAGAATCCCCCTCCAGGAGACAAATGTCCATTCAAGATAATGTAAATTCCAAAAACCAGGATCACGGGTACCAGTACACAGGCACATTTTTGGAGAATAATATCATTTTTTGGCTCAAATATCCGATCATTGGCCTCGGTCTGCCTCTTCTTCCAAGATTCGCTCCCTCCATCATTGTCAATTCGCAGGAGTACCAACACGCAACAGGAAGCGATAAAAAGTACACAGGACTCCCCAAAGGTATCAAAGGCCCGGTAGTCCAGAATCATCCCGGTAACCATATTCACCGCCCCGGTCTCATCCAGCCCCTTCTCAATATATCGCGCACTAACCTCATTGTTATCTGGATTCCCCGCATTCCCAAAGATAGGCAGATAGGCGATCGTCCACAGAAGGACGCTGATAATTCCCATGCAGAGAAGTATCGACATAACCTGATAAAATCTCCGGTAAAGCCGCAGCCCCCGGCTCTCCCCTGAAGGCTGATTCAGCCACGGTTCTGCTGCCATAGCTGACTTTGCCTGTCCAGCGGCTTTTTCTGCCTGCGCCGCAGCCGAATGGGCTTCTCTTTCATCCGATTCATTCCCCGGGGTTGCCTGCAGCGTGGAAACCTTTCCTCGCTCCATCTTCTCATCAGGTAAAGTCTCTGCCTTCTCTTGTATCATCCCCACCTTCGCCGCTGTCAGCGGATCGATCTCCCCCGCCAGCCACTGCATAAACTGCCTCCAGCGACTGGTTTCATAATTATCCTTCCTTCGGCTCATCCTGCTCCTCCTTTCGGATCGCCTTGATTTTCTTCAATGTGACAAAAAACAGGATGCTGGTCACCCCTGCCCCTACCGCGGCCTCTGTGATGGCCAAATCTGGCGACTGTAGCAGCACCCAGATCACGCACATAATCAGGCTGTAGGACATAAAGATAACGATAGCGGTAAGCAAATCTCTGGTAAATCCCACGGAAACCGCACAGACAATGAGACCAAGGAGCAAAACGCATTCAAACAGTTTCATCCTCTTTTTCCTCCTTTGATTTTTCCTCTAACTCTTCCTTTCATCTTTCCGCCTGGGATTCTCCCCTGTCTTCTGGCGAGTCTTCCCCTTCCTTTGCCTTTATCCTCCGGCTCCTACGAATCACCAGAAGTTCCCCCAGCTCCTCATCAGTCATGGCCTCCAGACGGCTGACCATATGCCCGGAAACCGGACTGGCCATCCAAAAGAATAAGATTACCAGAAATAATTTCAGAGAGTCAAAACTAATCCCTCGAACTAAGATCAATCCTAAAAACACAAACAGAATTCCTAGAGTGTCCCCCATAGCCGCTGCATGCATCCGATTTAGTGCCTTATGAAACCGGTTCACCCCAAATACCGCTAAAATCATAAACACAATTCCTGTCACCAAGCAAAGGGACGCTGCCCCGAACCTGTACCACTGCCAGGCCATATTCTCACTTCCTTCCATTCCTTGAAGGCTGTTATTTTTGCCTTCAGCCTTCTATTCATTCTCATAATAATCATGGACTTCCTGCTTCTGTTGGGACAGATTATCCTCGACAGCCTCCATATTCGCTTCCATATTTTTATCCCGCAGATAAACACCAGTATACACTTTACACAGCACCACCACTCCCAGGAAGCTAATCATGGCGTAAATCAGGCAAATATCCACCAGATAATTTTCCTCAAAATACACCGAAAGAATGGCAATAATCATAATCGTCATGGTTCCGATCATATTTACTGCAATAATGCGATCCGCCACTCTGGGCCCCAGCACAGACCGAATCATGCTGATGATAATCAAAAGCGCCAAAATCAGCACTGCTCCCAGGAAAAGACATTGGTATGCCTGCTGGATCCCCATCATCTCTCAGCCCCCTTTCCCTTAAGGAGCACCGCCTCCATTTTTTCCAGTAGCTCTAAAAATACCGATTCTTCCACCCCTTCTGCCAGCTCTTTGTCCAGACAGTGGACACAGAAGTGATTCTCCTCCAGAGAAACCGTGATCGTACCTGGTGTCAAGGTAATAGAGTCCGCCAGCATTACCTTTGCCAGTCCAGTCTTTAACTCTGAATCAAAATAAATCAGAGCCGGTTCTGGCTGCAGATCGGGAGAAGTTATGAGTCTAAGCACACACATATTTGCCTTCACGATCTCTTTCACCAGTATCCAGAAATACTGAACCAGCAACGGCATAAGACGAAATATCATTATTTCTTTCTGACGGCTGTACCCCATAAAGCGGCAGATAAAATAAAAAAGCGCGGCTGAAATGAGCAGGCCCAGTATACATATTTCCCCGGTTATCCTTCCATTTAATATCAGCCACACGCTAAATAGTAAAATAAACATTATCTTTTCCCCTCCAAATCCACCCCATAATTTCTCATTTCTTTCCATTAGCGAAATTTCATCCCTATTATACTGCTTTTTATCTGGAATCTCAAGGCAGTCCGTATTTTTATTTTGTTATAAAAGACTAAGCCTCTCTTATTTCCCTATTACAGCCAGACTTTAGATCCAGGATAGTCCTCCTAAAATCGTAAAAGCAGGGTTCCATCAAGAACCCTGCCTGTACTCGCATTCGATTTTTTGATTACATTAATGACTCATATAATGCCCTAATTTCTTCTATGGAAGTATCTCTTGGGTTACCTGGACGGCACGCGTCCGCGAATGCCGACTCTGATAAGAAGGGAATGTCCTCCGCTTTTACGATCTCCTTTAAGTCTGCGGGAATACCCACATCCTGAGACAGCTTCTTTACTGCATCAATAGCGGCCTTTCGGTATTCTTCCTGAGACATGCCATCTACCCCTTCTACTCCCATAGCCTTTGCGATATACTTATACTTATCACCTGTAGCCGGAGCATTGTACTCCATGACTGTAGGAAGAATAATCGCATTGGCCACACCGTGAGGGGTATCATACAGCGCTCCCAGAGGATGGGCCATAGAATGAACAATCCCCAAGCCTACATTCGAAAATCCCATACCTGCGATATACTGTCCAAGAGCCATCTGCGTACGCCCCTCCGGAGTGTTATTTACCGCATCCTGCAGGTAAGCAGCAATTATCTCAATGGCTTTCAAGTGGAACATATCCGTCATCTCCCATGCACCTTTAGTGATGTAACCTTCAATGGCGTGGGTCAGGGCATCCATACCAGTAGCTGCTGTCAGCCCCTTGGGCATAGAAGACATCATATCCGGATCAACCACCGCGATTACTGGAATATCATGGACATCTACGCATACCATCTTGCGATTTTTCTCTGCATCTGTAATTACATAATTAATGGTAACCTCTGCTGCAGTACCTGCTGTAGTGGGAACTGCGATTATCGGCACACATTTATTCTTTGTTGGCGCAACCCCCTCCAGACTCCTCACATCTTCAAACTCCGGATTCGCCACGATGATCCCGATAGCCTTGGCTGTGTCCATAGAGGATCCTCCGCCGATTGCCACCAGATAATCCGCTCCAGATGCCTTGAACGCATTCACACCGGACTGGACATTCTCAATGGTGGGATTGGGCTTAATGTTAGAATAAATCTCATAAATCAGGCCTGCCCCCTCCAGCACATCGGTTACCTTCTTCGTCACACCGAATTTCAGCAGATCCGGATCAGAGCACACAAATGCCTTTTTAAAGCCCCGAGCCTTTGCCTCGTTCGCAATCTCCTGAATCGCTCCTGAGCCATGATAAGAGGTTTCATTCAACACAATTCTGTTTGCCATAAGTTCCTTCTCCTTTTCCAAAATGATATATTAATGCCTCCGCTTTGCTATGTTAATAGCATAACAAACTCTACAGGAAAAAGAAAGTTACAATCCCCCTCAAATGTCACCTTACTCTTATCTCAAATCAATCCCAATCTTCGAAATTCCTTACCCAAAGACTCCGGCATCGCCTCCACCAGAGACCTTGCCATCTCTTCCGGCGTCTTCTTCATTCCGTTCAGTACCCACTTCACCGTCATATACACTGATCCTCTACAATACATCTCCAGCTGAAAACGCAGCTCATCCTCTGGGAGTTTTCCTGTCTTCCCCCTCATCTTATCTAAATAAAACTGCAGAATCAGTTGGAAATCATGCTCCTTCAAGGAATTTTTGTCATCTGAGCGAAAGGCTCCAGCAAAAAACACCCTTTCCTGAAGGATAAACATAAACTTCTTCACCAATCCTTCATATACTGTATCTCCCTGTCCCATCTGGGCAAAAGATTCCAGCACCAATTTGTCAAAGTACCAGTTGATTAAATCATACTTATCCAAAAAATGTCGATAAAATGTCTGTCTGGTAGTCCCACAGCCCTCTACAATATTCCGCACGGTAATCTTATCCACTGGTATGGTTTTCATGCACTCCCTGATGGAATCCGCTAATCGGTACTTCATCAAATCCTGCTTCTTCTCAGCTTTCCTCATGATATCATGCCTCATTCGTATCTCTTATCAAAAGCTTAAAAGGAAACCGCTAGCTACATCTTAAGCTGCTTCTGGCCATAAACTGCATGGAACGCCCATTGGCATAATCAGTCTCTCCCTTTCACACGGAGAGAATTTCTGATCGCCTACAATAAATTCTCAATTCTAATGCAGCATAACATGTAACACGCAAAAGAAAAACCCTTGAAAAATCAAGGGTTTTCAAATGCCGGCGACCGGAATCGAACCGGTACGGGAGATTAGTCCCGCAGGATTTTAAGTCCTGTGCGTCTGCCAGTTCCGCCACGCCGGCTAACCTGTGATGCTTTGGTCAATGGGGCCTATAGGGCTCGAACCTATGACCCTCTGCTTGTAAGGCAGATGCTCTCCCAGCTGAGCTAAGACCCCAAAGCAAATACATCTACATATTTATGATACCGTTTGGTATCAGCGACCCGGAACGGGTTCGAACCGTCGACCTCCGCCGTGACAGGGCGGCGCTCTAACCAGCTGAGCCACCGGGCCATATTCGCTAAATCAATGCTTTCATCTATTCTGTTTTGTCTTAAGAGTGGACCTTCGGGGACTTGAACCCAGG
>CATJIO010000176.1 GCA_949740725.1 uncultured Lachnospiraceae bacterium
TGGATACACTGCCGGTCTCTTTGTAGTCAAATACTTCTTCCGGCTCATCCTCCGGCTCAATTGCCTTCATGCTCAGGCTGATTTTTCCGTCATTTAAACCAATAATCTTAACCTTCACCTCCTGGCCTTCTTTTAATACCACGCCGGGATGTTTGATTCTCTGGCTGCTAATCTGAGAAATATGGAGAAGTCCTGTAAGACCGTTTTCCAAAGTTACAAACGCGCCATAGTCTTTTAATGTCTCTACAACTCCCTCCACAATGGCTCCTACCTGACACTTTGCCACCTTTTTGCGTGTCTCGGCAGCCTGCTTTTCTCTTGCCACCTCTCTTCCCGAAAGGATAAGCCGCTTTTCTTCTTCATCAGCAGTAATTACCGTAACCTCTATGGTCTTTCCGTTCCATTCTTCTAAATTCTCCACATACTCGGCAGCCAGCTTGGATGCAGGAATAAAGCCCCGGATCCCCTCTAAAAATGCGACTGCTCCGCCTTTGACAATCTCTTTAATTTTAACAGAAACCACGGTGCGCTCTTCCATCATCTGTTTTAGTTTGTCCCAGACCAGAACATCATTGGCCTCCTTCTTAGAAAGGAGAATGTTGCCCTCCCCGTCATCTGTCTTTACCACAGTGGCGCTGATTTCATCCCCTACATGGATGGACTCTTTTAAATTGAATTCCGGATCATCGCTTACGTTTTCTCTGGTAATAATTCCTTCTGCGTAGTATTTTAAATCTACCACTATCCGATCATCATCTACGCCAATTACGGTTCCGGTTAAAATATCTCCCTCCCGTACTCTCTGCAGAGAAGCCTCCAGCTCGTCCGCATAATCCGCCATGGTTTCCGTAACCTGGGGCTCCTGAATATTCTCATCTGCCATTGTCTTTTCTGTCTTCATTTCTTCTCCCATTGTCATGTACCTCTCTTTTCCATCAATCTCATTATGTCGGGAAAAGTCCCCATTTCCCCATCTACTATTTAAGCACAAAAAAAACAAATTTGCTACAGTTTTAACAAAAATTTAAGAAAGCCCTTTTACCTTATGCCAGAATATGGTATAACAGTTCCGACAGGCAGGAAAATCTGCCGTTTGACGCACCAGAAAGGATCCTGATTCTTATGACAGATAAAATTGATCTTCACACCCACACCCTGGCCAGCGGCCACGCTTACAGCACCTTGGCAGAGATGATTCAGGCCGCTGCAAATAACGGTTTAGAGTTATACGGCTGTTCAGACCACACTCCAACTATGCCCGGCACCATGGGCAGTCTTTATTTTCAAAATTTTAAAGTCATTCCCAGGAAGCTTTACGGCATTCAGATCATTATGGGCGCCGAGCTGAACATTCTGGATCCTGCCGGAAACGTGGATTTGCCCGAAAATGTCCTGGCCCGGCTGGATTACGGAATCGCCAGTATCCACCCGCCCTGCTACAGCGGCAAAACCATACAGGAAAACACTTCCGCTTATCTGAAAGTTCTGGAAAACCCATTTATCCAGATTATCGGCCACCCGGACGACAGCCGTTTCCCTACAGATTACGAAACCCTGGCAGCTGCAGCGGCCCAGCATCACAAACTTTTAGAAGTCAATAATTCGTCCCTCAATCCCAAGGGGTTCCGCCAAAATACCCGTGAGAACTACAAGACGCTTTTGGAATATTGCCGGAAATACCACACCCACATTATTTTGGACAGCGATGCACACATTTGTTTTGACGTGGGGAATCACACCTATATTCACCAGCTCCTTGAAGAAATAGATTTTCCGGAAGAGCTGATAGTGAACACTTCCCTTAAAAAGCTGGCCGGATTTCTTCCGGAAGGCATTTTTGAACCTTGATAATACAGGAAAGCCGCCAATGGCGGCTTTCCTGATGCAGGGATTCCCTACAGCAATATAATATTGTGTTCCTCACAGGCCTTTCGCATATCCTCCGGCCACAGACTTGCCTGAACTTCGCCTACATGGGCGCGGTTCAAAAGCAGCATACACAGCCTGGACTGGCCAATTCCTCCGCCAATGGTACAGGGAAGCTCTCCGTTCAGCAGCATCTTATGGTAGGGCAGACTCCTTCTGTCATCACAACCAGCCTTTGTAAGCTGCTGATCCAGGGACTTTTCGTCTACCCGGATACCCATACTGGAAATCTCCAGGGCACATCCCAGGGTATCGAACCAGAATAAAATATCGCCGTTTAACTGCCAGTCATCATAGTCCGGCGCACGGCCGTCGTGAGGCTCTCCGCTTGCCAGTTTGTCTCCGATTTTCATCAGGAATACACAGCCGTGTTCCCGGGTAATCAAATTTTCTCTTTCCTTAGGGGTCTTATCCGGATACCGTTCCTCCAGCTCCTGGGTGGTGATAAAGGTAATGTCCTCGGGAAGGCGTTTTACTGCCTGAGGATATTTATACCAAACCTCATGTTCCATATGTTTAATCACTTTAAAGATAGTTCTTACCGTATCCTTTAAGGTATCCAGATTTCTCTCCTCTCTGGTAATCACCTTTTCCCAATCCCACTGGTCTACATAGCAGGAGTGGAGATTATCCAAAGTCTCATCCCGCCGGATCGCGTTCATATTGGTATATAAACCTTCTCCAGGCTGGAATCCATAGCGTTTTAATGCCATCCGTTTCCATTTTGCCAGGGATTGGACCA
>CATJIO010000177.1 GCA_949740725.1 uncultured Lachnospiraceae bacterium
GTCTTTTGGGGATTTTTACAATCCTTTAACTATCATCTATAAAAAATATATCATTCAACTCCATAATCACTCTTTCAATCAATTCTTTATTCCTTTCGTAAGAGTCTCTCCAAATCTGTATCTTCCTTATTTACATCATTATCAGCAAACTCTGGCCAGCCAGTCTGCTAACGGTACTTACAATACCGTAGCTAGAGCGAACCTGCAGCTGGAGGTTGAGCAGTTACTTCAGGAAATCGACCGTATCGCAAACTACACCGATTTCAACGGCATTAAGCCCATTGCTTCTGACAATGTAACTTCTAAGAATATGACCTTCCAGATCGGCCCCAGCGAGAAGGAGACCATCAACGTAATTAAGTTTGCTATGACCTCCACCTCGTTAGGTTTGAACGCAGGCGGCGTTACCAAGGCTACGAATGCTGCAACCCAGATTGCTAACGGCGGTAGTGTATATTCCATCACTGCTGATGCCTCTCAGACAAATAAGATCAATGTATCTACTCAGTCTGGCGGTAACAAGGCAATCAACAGAATCAACGATGCTATCAACTTAGTATCCCAGTACCGTGCAGGACTCGGTGCTGCTCAGAACCGTCTGGAGCACACCATCAACAACCTGAAGGTTACTTCTGAGAATATCACTGCTGCTGAGAGCCGTATCCGTGATACTGATATGGCTGATGAGATTACGGCATTCACGAAGAATAACATTCTTCTGCAGGCTTCCCAGTCCATGCTGGCACAGTCCAATTCCGTACCTCAGAGCATCTTGAGCCTGATTGGCTAATTAAGCAGTTTTCGGCCCGGCGTCAGCCGGGCCATAATCAAACAGGGCCTGTACGATTTTTTGTGTGTATTTCCCGCAGGAGATTGTATTTTACAAAAAAGCCATTTCGACAGCCAGAGGCTAAGAGATGGCTTTTTGTGTTATGGGCAGACAGATAGAAATAACCAAGGAGCAGAGGGGAGTGAGGAGTTGAAGGCAGGAAGAAAGATTCGGATTTCTCAGTGTATGATTGTGAAGAATGAGGAAGAGAATATTCGCCAGGCATTGTCCTGGGGTAAGGATATGATGTGGGAGCAGATTGTGGTGGATACGGGTTCCACAGACAGGACCGTGGAGATTGCCAGGGAGATGGGGGCAAAGATTTTCTTTTTTCCATGGATTGACGACTTTGCGGCAGCGAAAAATTATGCTATCGACCAGGCAAAAGGGGATTGGATTGCATTTCTGGATGCAGATGAATATATGGTTCCAGATGGGATTCAGAAGATGTGGATTGCCTTTGAACAGATTGCAGGTAAGAATCTTGACGGGATTTTTACCGGATGGCAGCATCTGGATGACAATGGAAACATTTTTTCTTCCGGTTCTCAGGTTCGTTTTTTCCGGAATGATCCAGATATTCGCTACCGCAGGCGGATTCACGAGCAGCTTAGCTCCATATCTGGAAGGAAGTTGCGGTATGGAGATGTGGTTCAGGATATCTCAATTTTTCACACAGGCTATCAATCGGCTTTCCTGTTTGGCCGGAATAAAAGTAAGCGGAACAGGAAGCTGATCTTAGAAGAAATAAACGAGCACCCAGAAGATCATGAGATGCTGGGGTATATGGGGGATGACTGCTTTAGTGTAAAAGAAAAAGAGGATGCCAGGGAATGGTATTTGAAGGCGATTCAGGCAATGCCGGCATCCCTGGACAGCTCGGATCAGAGAAGCGCCCTAACCTTTTCCAACCTGCTTTCCATTATGACAGAGGAGCTTCGGGTAGGAAGAGAAGGATTGTCGGACCAGGAGTGTCAGACCTTATTGGATAAAATCTATGAGATTTATCAAAAAGCAGTGACACTTTTGCCGGAGGAGGCAGATTTTGACTACATTATGGGCGTTTTCTATGGGGCAGTGGGACAGATCCAGGGAGGAGCCAGACATTTGGAATTAGCGATTCAGAAATTGGAGCGTCATGGCTGCTATAACAAGGCCCTCTTAACTGCTGCTAACCTTCTGACTGCGTATGATATCCTGGTATCCTGTTGCTATGAATTAGGAGAGCGGGATAAATGCGCCGCCTACGCGGTAACCTACTTAAAATATAATCCATACGAGATGGGCGTGTTGGCGCGGCTGATAAAGCTTCTGATACCTGAGGCAGAATCTGGCGGCGTTGCATCGAAAATGTATCAGGAGGTTCTGGGTGTTCTTTCAAAGTTGTACGATTTTTCTGTGCTGAAGGACAGGATTTTTTTGATTAAGACAGCGGAAGGGGCAGGGCGCAAAGACTTCGCGGTATTCCTACTAAATAATCTTTTTTCAGAAGAAGAGCAAGAGCAGCTCCAGCTTACCACTAGGCTTAACCCTTGAGCTTATGGATTGGGATGAATGGGAAAAATAGCGGCTTTGGATGTGGAAGAGGAAATGTTAAAATAGTATGGACAATTTCAAAATTTTTGTGGTAAGATATAGAGAAAAGAGGAAATGAGAGGAAGGATATAGGGAAGGGGGTTGGAGTCCGCTATGGATAAAAAAGTAGTTTACAATTCAGGATTTTCCCTGGGGCAGGCAGTTTCCCAGGTGGTTTTGAAAAATATAACGAAAAAGATTGTCCAAAGCTTTCCAGAAGGAATGACACCGGAGATTACCCGGGGACTTTCTATAGATGATGCGCGGGAATTATCCCAGGAGTTTTCTGAGGTGATATCTCAGCAGGTTTTCCGTGATCTTTCCCAGTGGATATCGTCGGAGCATTCCAGGGAGATTGCGCAGAAGATTTTTTCGGATATGAACCCAGAGGGGATTCAGGGAATATCAAAGCAGATCTCATGGGGGATTCTGGAACAGGCAGAGAAGACAGCAAAGAGAATGATTACTTCTGGCCGCTATTCTCAGGAAGAGATATGCGAGCTATCAGGGCTGTCGCCTAATTATGTCCGCGGGATGCTGATGGAGAGGGGAAATTGTGTTTCGTAAGCTTCAACCTCGATGCGTTTGAACCCTATACAGGGAGATGAGAACATGCTTAGGAGGGAGGGGCTATTTTTGTATAAAGGGAAGAACCTTCGGATTTCTCAATGTATGATTGTGAAAGACGAGGAGAAAAATATCGAGAAGGCATTGTCCTGGGGTAAGGGCATCCTTTGGGAGCAGATTGTGGTGGATACAGGCTCAACTGACCGCACAGTGGAGA
Organism: uncultured Lachnospiraceae bacterium; assembly: GCA_949740725.1. GTDB lineage: Bacteria > Bacillota > Clostridia > Lachnospirales > Lachnospiraceae > Caccovicinus. The sequence goes on from CATJIO010000177.1 coordinate 3,189, forward strand.
TTGCCCGGCAGATGGGGGCAAAGGTATTCCATTTTACCTGGATTGATGATTTTTCCGCGGCAAAGAATTATGCCATAGAGCAGGCAAAAGGAGATTGGATCGCCTTTTTGGATGCGGATGAATATTTTCCCCATGAGGATCGGCAGAAGCTTGTGCAGCTTTTAGGGATTCTGCAAAATCACCAGTGCGACGGGGTGATGACCCGATGGATTCATCTCAATGACCAGGGGAATATTAAGTCCATTGATTCGCAGATCCGGTTTTTCCGCAATGATCCCTGTCTGCGATATCAGAAGCGGATTCATGAACATCTGACAGCAGCGGACGGCCATGATCTTCGAATCTGGGATGGAACAGATAACCTTTCCATCTATCATCTGGGCTATACCACAGAGGCCTTCCAGACGAAAAAGGGAAGGAACCGGAAGCTGATTCTGGAGGAATTGGCGGATCATCCCGAGGATTATGAGATGTTAGGATACCTGGGAAATGAATACGAGGTAACGGGAGAATGGGAGCTGGCGGAGGAGTCCTACCGGAAAGCTGTGTCACATATGCCGGAGAAAATGCAGGGGATCTATGATATTACCACCTCTGGGTGTATGTTTCGATTATTGGAGCTTTTATCGGTAAAGCAGGGAGTGAGGGAAGAGGAGCTTCTGGATTTTTATCGCCAGGCAGTTGAAGGCTGGCCAGAAGAGGGGGATTATGATTATGTCCTGGGAGATTATTATGCATCTCTGGGGAATTATCCATCTGGTCAACAGTATTTGGCTCAGGCCTTGAAAAAATTAGAACAATATGGAAATTCAGCCAGATCGGCCAAACTGTCTGGAAGGATTGAAACCGCGTACCAGATGTTAGCAACCTGTTGCTACCACAATGGAGATCTGGCGGAATGCGTCCGCTTATCCAGCGCGCTTCTGAGAGAGAAACCCTATGATATGAAGGTGCTTGTGCTGCTTTTGTCCGCGCTTCACCAGGATATGGATGCCAATGGAAGAGGACAGGAGGGGGCGATGGAGGCAGCGGCCTTTCTGGGAAAAAATTTTTATAATCTCCAGGGGCTGAAGGAACGCCTCTTTCTTTTGCGCGGGGCCATGGAGGCAGGGTATGGAGAGCTTGCCCAAGGGATAAGGGGACTGTTTAGCCCAGAGGAGCTGAGACTGGTTGATCAGGCTATGGGGCAGAAGCCACAGTAACACAACAATGGGGCTGTAGCCAGATGCAGGCAGAAAGAAACAGGAAGATAGGAATACGGGGATAATCTATGGAGATTCAGAATTCAAGTAAAAAGGCATCTATTTCCCAATGTATGATTGTAAAGAATGAGGAAAAGCATATCCGGCAAGCGCTTTCCTGGGGGAAAGGGATTGTGGCGGAGCAGATTGTAGTGGATACTGGATCCACTGACCGCACAGTGGAGATCGCGGAGGAAATGGGGGCAAAGGTCTATTCGTTCCCCTGGGTCGGCGATTTTTCGGCGGCGAAAAATTTTGCCATTAGCAAGGCTAGGGGCGAGTGGATAGCCTTTTTGGATGCGGATGAGTATTTTTCTCAGGAGGATGCAGGGAAACTTTTTTCCTGTATAGAAAAGCTGAAGGATACTGCGTATGAGGGAATTTTAACCGGATGGATACATCTGAATAATGCCGGTGACATCATGGCTATAGAGGCGCAGATACGTCTGTTCCGCAACCAGCCGAACCTGCGTTACCGCAGAAGGATCCATGAGCAGCTGAAGGTTGACGGGATGCGTGCGCCCCGTCTTTGGGATGGGACAAAGATGCTGTCTATCTTTCATACAGGTTACGGTGAAGCGGAGAGCCTGGCAAAGCGTGAGAGCAGGAGAAACCTAAATCTGATCATGGCCGAGCTGGAGGAGCGCCCCGATGATTATGAGATGCTTGGATATCTGGGGAATGAGTATGAATCTCTCCAGGAATGGGACGAGGCGGAGAAGGCTTACCGAAAGGCTGTTGCTTTGATTCCCAAGGAGTTGCACGGGGTTTATGACATTAGCACCTCTGGGCTCTTGTTTCGGTTGCTGGAACTTTTGGCGGTGAGGCAGGAAACTGCCCAGGATGAGCAGGAGCCGCCCCTTTCGCCTATGACGCTAGGGGAAAACTCCCCCAAAGATCAGAGACAGAAAGTGCTCTCCAGACAGAAATCGAGAGCAGAGGAATTGATGGCCGTTTACCGTTTTGCTGTGACCGCCTGGCCGGAAGAAGGGGATTTTGATTTCATTTTGGGAAGATATTTTGCGAATCGCGGGGATTACCAGTTAGGGGAGGAGCACATCCGCCGTTCTCTGGGGATCCTGGAACGCTATGGGACAGCGCTCCGCTCTGGGGTGGTATCCTCCAAGATAATGGAGATCTATGAGCTGCTGGCAATGTGCTGTTTCAATAATGGGAATTTGTCAGAATGCGTCCGGCTGACCACGGCGCTGTTAAAAGAAAACCCCTATTTGAAAAATGCGGCGCTGCTGATGGTTTCCTCATTCCGCAAAGATATGGAGCGCTTGGGCAAAGGAGAGAAAGGGGCGCGGGAGGTTGCCGCTATGTTGGGCGGGGCATTTTATGACTTCCGGGATCGGAAGGCCCTTTTATTTGTCCTCCGGGTGGCTATGTGGGCCGGATACGAAGAACTTATTCAGGTAATCCGGGGACAGCTTACAGAGGAAGAGCGAAAGCAGGTGGATGAATTTTTCGCTGAATCTTAGGCAGAATCCCCTGGGCCAAAGGACACTGCCCAGAGAGGACCGCCGCTGTCATAGCTTCTCTTTAACTCATCCATCAGCTGCTGCAAATCCCACTCTTTTGTACTGTTTTCGTAGTTAGCTGGATCGGCGATGTAGACATTTCCCGAGCTGGTGAGCTGGGCAATGATGATAAAATGCCCATTGTCTGTGAGCGTCCCTTTTCCCATCAAGGCAACCAGGATATGATTGGTGCGCAGGAGCCGCGCCACATTCTCAGGGGTGCGGTCAGTAACGCTTTCCACCTGAAGTCCGAAGGCAGAAAGACTTTTGGGGATTAAATCGTGATAAGAGCCTCCTCCAGCGGCAAAGCAGCCATTGGCAGCGGACCAATCGGCCATCTCAATGGGGGTTACGCCTATGTTTCCAAAGCTATTGACGATCATGGCGACGCAGACCGGGCCGCAGCCGTATTTACTTAATGGGTCAGATCCGCCGTAGAGATAGGATTTCCAGCGAAGATCGCCTTGATTATAGTACAGCATAGGTCCCATAGCCGTATCTAGAAAGCAGGAATAGATAGAGTCCTCCTGATCGGGAAAAACTGGCTCGGCGGTAAAGTCTGCCACGTCGCCCAGATCCGTGGTGAGAGGAATAGGGGCAGGGGAGTCTGTTGGCGCTGTGGAAAGGGATGCAGTTTCCTCCATATTCCCATCATCAGGCTCCTTTTTTGAAAAAATATGTTTTTGGCTCCATTCTTGGGCGTCGGTAAGGACAGAGGAGGCAAAGTTTTGCACATCTGTCAGTGAGAAGGGATGAAAATAGAACAGCAGGCTGAATAGGATCGCAAAGGCTGTTGCTGCGATGCTGCTGATAATCAATATTTCTATGGCGCTTTTTTTGGGACGTTTTTTTGCGTGGGATGACAGTTGTTTCTTTGTCGATTTTCTGGCGCGGGAGGTTGTGGGATTCCTTTTTGCGCCAGATTTCGCTACAGAGCCTGACGACAAAACCCGGAAAGCGGAGCCCCGCTTTCCGGGTTCTTTGGCGGAATGAGAAATTGGTTTTAATGGAGGCAAGCTTTGCTTTCCTGACATACAACTTATCCTTTCGCAAGATGGCTCATGACCGCCTGAGCGATGGAGCCGAGGGGAGACTGCTGGCATACAGCGCCAATTTTATAAGCTTCCATGGGCATTCCGTAGACAACACATGTCTCCCGATCCTGACCGATGGTGTAGGCACCTGCTTTGCGCATACGCAGCATGCCGGCAGCGCCGTCTGCGCCCATACCAGTCAAGATAACGCCGATAGCGTGACTTTTGGCGTGCATAGCCACAGAGTCAAAGAGCACATCCACCGATGGCCGATGGCCGCTGACCTTCGCCTCATCAGTACAGCTTACCGCATAGCCGGAGCCCATGCGGACGATGCGCATCTGCAGACCGCCGGGGGCCAGGAGAATCAGACCAGGCTGAACCTTATCCCCATGGGCGGCTTCTTTGACTTCCAGTTTACAGATTCGATTCAGACGCTCTGCATACATGGCAGTAAAGCCTGGCGGCATATGCTGTGTGATCACGATCCCCGGCATCTTGGCAGGGAACTGCCGTACCACTTCCAGAATCGCCTCTGTCCCTCCAGTGGAAGCGCCGATAGCGATTACATCAATTCCTGGATAGGGAGAGGGCATAGACACGGTTCTCTTGGAAGGCAGCTGCCCGTTCTGAGCGGCGCCTGAAAGGGCAGAGCCGGGAGCTGTGCTGCGGCCAAAGCCGGAAATTGGTTTTGGCCCAGAGGGTGAAGGCTGGCCGGTGATGGAGGAAAGGGTTACCGTCCTGGAGGGAAGCCTCACTTTGGCATTAGCGCCAATGGAAAGCTTCGCCTTCAGGGTGGTGAGAAATGCCTCCCGTCCGCCGTCTTGCTCATTAGGCTTTCGAACGAAATCCACCGCACCGGCGGCTAAGGCATCAAATACCCGTACATTCAAGGAAGACACCAGAATCACCGGAACTGGATGGGTGGGGAGAACCTCCCGGAGAAAGTCCAGGCCACTCATTCCAGGCATCTCAATATCCAGAGTTATGATATCCGGCTTTAGGATAGGAAGTTTATTTTTTGCGTCCAAAGCATTGATCGCATATCCCACCACTTCAAACCGGGGATCTGAACCCAGACTCTGAACCAGCCAGCTTCGAAACAGAACAGAGTCATCGACAACCATCAGACGGATTTTCTGATTCATAGGGCAACCTTCTTTCTTATGATTTCCGGTAATGGTGCAGCGCCTGTATGCTGCACACGTTACGCTTTCCGATAAATTGCCGGCTGCACATATTCGTAAGGGCAGGTGGCTTTCGTAAGGCCCTCGGAATGACCGATGAAAAGATGGCCGCCGGGAACCGTAGCATTATAGAAACGGCGCACCAGGGCATCCTTTGTGGCTTGATCGAAATAGATCATAACATTACGGCAAAAGATCAAGTCAAACTTTTTCTTAAAAGTTATGGAGTCCATCAGGTTAAAGGTGCGGAAGATCACATTTTGCTTGATCGCCGGCGCGATGGTGTAGCGGTCCGGGCCATTTTTTACAAAATATTTCTTCTGCCAGGCAGGCGGAAGAGCAGCTGTGCTCTCTTCATTATAAACAGCCGTGATGGCGCTGTCCAGAATCTTCTGTGAAATATCCGTGGCAAGGATACGGGTATCCCATTGATTTGCCTGAGGGCCGAAAAATTCCTTTAAATACATGGAGATGGTATAGGGCTCTTCCCCGGAGGAACAGCCTGCACTCCAGATGGAGAGCACCTTATCCCGGGCGTGCTTCTTTTGCAGGTCAGGAAGTATCACATCCCAGAGATACTTAAAGTGGGCTTCTTCACGGAGAAAATAAGTATAATTCGTGGTAAGCTTGTTTAGCATTGCCGTGACCATCTCGGGATCACGGCCAGAGAGGATGTGATCCACATAGGTAGAAAAATCCTTAAAGCCCTGGGCGGAAAGCGTATTGGAAAGACGGCTGACGATCAGCTGCTTTTTTTTGCTTAAATCGATTCCATAGTGCTGCTTAATATAGCCATAAAGGCGTTGAAAATCATGTTCAGTTAATGTCAGCATCACAAATTACCTCGGTCATTTCACGTTTAAAACTGGGGGCTGGAAAGCGCCTGACAATCAATGGACATAAAGACGCTTCCGTCATCCATAGTTACCATGCCGTCCAGGAGCTTTTGCTGGTTTTTCAGCGGTATAGGGCGCACGTTGGACAGATCGATGTCAATTACCTGACGTACAGAATCTACAATAATTCCCAAAGAAATGGAATCAATGTCCAGCACGATAATGCAGGTATTGCTGCTGAATTCCGAACCTTCCTTCCCCATTCGCAGCTGAATATCCACTACGGGAAGGATCTGGCCTCTCAGGTTGATGATGCCTTTGATAAAAGGAGGCATCAGCGGGAGAGTGGTTATGGTGTGATTGTTGATAATTTCAATCACGTGCTTAGTACTGATATATAGAATGAGCCCTCCGGATTCGAAGGTGAGGCAGCGCTCAATGGTAGAAGCTTCCTCTGTGTCAGACAACTCCGGATCCAGAACTTCCTGATTATTCATTGGTTCAGACATGATTGGTTCCTCCCTTCTATTTGTTTTCCAAGGCCGCCATGTGCAGGCTCTGGATATCCAGAATAATGCTGATATTTCCATCGCCTAAGATGGTACAGCCTGAAATACCGTAATCTTTCAGGTCAAAGTAGTTTAAGAAAGCGGGAAGGGGTTTCACCACCACCTGCTGTTCCCCGATCAGTTCATCCACAAAGAGACAGAATGAGCGGTCGCTGGTCTCAACCCAGAGCAGGATGCCTTCCTCCAGGCTGGTTACATCCGTGTCAATATTGTAGAACTGGTGAAGCCGCACTACAGGATAGAAAATGCCCATACGTTCCACGATCTCACAGTTATTCTCATCACGGATAATCTCATCCACCGTAATTTTAAAGGACTGGCGGATATTGGCGATGGGGATGGTAAAGATGGACTTGCCTACCGTCACCTTCATGCCGTCGACAATCGCTAAGGTTAAGGGGATCTTCATGGTAAAAGTAGTGCCCTTGCCCTCCTCGCTGGAGAGAGATACCACGCCGCCTACTGCTTCCACGTTTTTCTTTACTACGTCCATACCCACGCCACGGCCGGAAAATTCCGTTACCGTCTGATTGGTGGAGAAGCCCGGCAGCATTACCAGGCTCAGGGCTTCTTTCCTGGAATACTCGCTTTCCGGTTTGGTCAAAAGCCCTTTGTCTCTCGCCTTTGCCAGAAGCTTTTCTGGATTCATCCCCTTGCCATCGTCAGCAATGGAGATCACGACTTCGCTGCTGGTATGAGAGGCGGAGAGGATGATCTCGCCCTGAGAGGGCTTCCCGGAATGGATACGCTCATCAGCAGTATCCTCGATCCCATGATCCATGGCATTGCGGACCATATGCATAATGGGATCCTGAATGCTGTCCACAATGGTCTTATCCACTTCCGTGTCCTCGCCAATCAGGGTGAGACGCACATCTTTTCCTAACTTTTGCCGCATATCCCGGACAATCCGGCTCATCTTCTGGAATACGCCGGAAATGGGAACCATCCGCAGAGACATAGAAATATCCTGCAGATCATCGGTAAGCTTTCTCAGCTGACGGGCGGACTTCATAAAATTATCATAGGCATCCCGGCTCAGCTGGTTAAGCTCCGGAGAAGAGGTAACCATGGACTCGGTAATCACAATCTCTCCTACCAGATTCTGGAGACTGTCCAGCTTCATCAGGCTGACGCTGATTAAGTTCTGCTTCACCGGTCCCTGTCCCTGGGCCTGGTTCTGCTTGGCAGGGGCCTTGGACTTGGGCGCAGGCTTTGTGTCAGGAGCCGCTGGCTGTGCAACAGAGGCGGCGGGCTGATTTTCCTGAGGCTGAGCGGCAGCTTCCGGCTCTTCTTCCGGCAGCTCTACCAGCTCATAGGAGCGGATGTGGTTCTGCGTCCGGAGAAGATCCCCCGCCTTCTGGGCGGTTTCCATAGATTCAAAAGCCATGAAAAAACCGTTCTCAATGATGGCGGCACAGGAATCGGGATTGCTTTCCATATTTTCCGGGTAATAGCGGAAATCCAGCTCGCATTCCTTCAGGGAATTGACAATCATAAATGCCCGGAGATTTTCCATCCCCACGCCTTCGTCTAAAAATACATGGAGAAAGCATGTGGCATTTTTATCGTCGGGGAGATCCTCCGGAACGGCAGGACTGTTGGCTGGCTCTGCCTGGCCCTGCTGCACGGAACCCGCCGCCGTCTGGGAAGAGGTCTCCGCCTCCGGGGCTGCGCCGCTGATCTTCTTCAGGAAGCTGTTGATCTCAGCAGCAAAGGAATCCAGGTCAGTATCCAGAGGCTCTCCATTCTCAACCTTTTCCACCTGACCGCGAAGGCAGTCCTCTGAACGGAACATCAGGTTAAAAAGCTCTTTCTTGTGCTGAGGATCCAAAGTATCGATCCCCTTGTCCCGAATATAATAGAACAAATCCTCAATATGATGCGCGATGCTCGAAAGGGAGCCAAATTCCATCATTGCTGAGGAGCCCTTAATCGTGTGCATGATGCGGAAAATCTCATTAACGTCTTCCGGGGAAAAGTCACCCAGCTTCTCATCCTTCATCAGCATCTCATCCAGATTGTCCAAAAGGGAGTTTGTTTCAAAGAGGTATGTATCCAGCATACTTTCCATACCATTATCCATTCCATTACAC
>CATJIO010000178.1 GCA_949740725.1 uncultured Lachnospiraceae bacterium
CATAGAAAAGAATATCCACAAATCCCGCCAAAGGTAGAGTATAGCTTAACAGAGCGTGGAAAATCTTTAATTCCTATTTTAGACGGAATGTGTGAATGGGGTGATAAAAACAGGTTATAAATCGGGGAATGAGAGAGATTCGCAGTCATCGGTATTGTGGGAAAATCTCAAAGTCTGGATTTTTCCACAAGGCATCCACAGACAAATTATCACTTACGCCACTTCGCAAATTCCTCATCTGTACACTTCACATAATGGCTCCCGGAGACCAGCTGATCCTTTCCCTGGCGATAATCGATTCCCGAAGTCTGATAGTCATAGCTTTCCGCCACCCGGCCCTTTTCCATCGCTGGATTTGGCGCGGGAATGGCGGAGAGCAGGCTCCTAGTATAAGGATGAACAGGATTCCCAAAAATCTCCTCGGTAGTCCCGGTCTCCAAAAGATGTCCCAGATGAAGGACGCCGATGCGGTCAGAGATATACTTCACCATGGACAGATCGTGGGCGATAAAGAGGTAGGCTGTCTTAAACTCCTCCTGAATATCTTTCATTAGATTCACCACCTGTGCCTGAATGGACACATCCAGAGCAGAGATGCACTCATCTGCGATAATCAGCTTCGGATTCATTATCAGCGCCCGGGCGATTCCCACTCTCTGGCGCTGGCCGCCAGAAAACTGGTGGGGATAGCGGCCCCCATGCTCAGGCGCCAGCCCCACCTTCACCAGGATCTCTTTAATCTTATTCTCCCTCTCTCTGCCGCTCCTACAGATGTGGTGAATGTCCAGCCCCTCGCCGATGATATCCCTCACCTTTTTCCTGGGATTCAACGATGCCATTGGATCTTGGAAAATCATCTGCATCTGGGTGCGAAGCGCCTTCTTGGTTTCTCTGTCCATCCGCCTGCTGATGTCCATTCCATTAAACTGGATGCTCCCGCCAGTAGGCTGAGATAAACGAATCACACTTTTTCCAATGGTGGACTTTCCAGAACCAGATTCTCCCACCAGTCCATAGGTCTCCCCAGGATAGATCTGAAAGGAAACATTCTCTACCGCCTTCACTGTGTAACGGCCATTGACCCGGAAATATTGGGTTAATCCTTCTACCTTTAACAGAGGTTCCTCACAATAATTCGCTGCCACCATTCTTCGCCTCCTTCTTCATCCGTTCGATCCTAACACGCAATTCCTCTGGCATCTCTACCTTAGGCGCCCTGGGATCCAGGAGCCAGGTAGCCGCATAATGGCTGTTGGTAATCGGGAACATAGGTGGTTCTGCCTTATCATCCGCCACTAAGGCGTACTGGTTCCGAGGCGCAAAAACATCTCCCGGCTGATCCTGGAGAAGAGTGGGGGGAGAGCCGGGGATGGTGTAGAGCCGTTCATCCTCTGTATGCAGATCCGGCATAGCTAAAAGGAGGCCCCAGGTATACGGGTGACGGGGATCGTAGAAGATCTCATTGGTGGTTCCCTTTTCTACAACTTTCCCCCCATACATCACATTGACATAATCCGCCACCTTAGCTACCACGCCCAGATCATGGGTAATGTAAATCACGGAAATTTCCCTCTCCTTCTGAATTTTCTGAATCAGCTCAAGGATCTTCACCTGGGTGGTCACGTCTAGGGCGGTGGTGGGCTCATCACAGATCAACAGATCTGGATTGCAGGCCAGAGCGATAGCGATAACTACCCGCTGGCACATTCCTCCGGAAAGCTGATGGGGATAATTTTTCATCCGCTTTTGAGCATCCTCGATGCCTACCTCCTTTAACAACTCTACAGCCCGGTTCCAGGCTTCCTGCTTTGAGGTTTTAAAGTGCCAGATCATCCCTTCCATAATCTGCTTTCCAATGGTCATTGTGGGATCCAGGCTGGTCATGGGATCCTGAAATACCATGGCAATCCGCTTCCCGTTAATATGTCTGCGGATCCACTTCTTATCTTTGGCCAGGATATCCACGGTCTCCGGAGTGTCATCCTGATGATGGTAGGAAAATTCAATGCTGCCCCCAGTTACAGCAGCATTGCCCGCCAGGATTCCCATGACGGCCTTCATGACCACAGACTTTCCGGAACCGGACTCGCCCACAATCGCTGCCGTCTCCCCTTTCCTCAGATCCATATTTACTCCCCGGACGGCGTGTATCAGGCCGGCGGTGGTCTTAAAGGTGATATTTAGATCCCGTATTTGGAGGATTTTCTCTCTTTCCTCTGCCATGACACACCTCATCTTTCTTTTAATTTCGGGTCAAGAGCTTCCCGCAATCCATCCGCCGCCAGGTTAAAGCTGAGCATCAGCAGAGCCATCACCCCAATAGGCGGGATGATCTGGTACGGGTGGGTGGTAAAGCTATTAAATCCCTCGGAGATCAAGGAGCCTAAAGAGCACTGGGGCACCGGGACTCCCAGCCCCAAGAAGCTTAAGAAAGCCTCAGTAAAGATCGCCGTGGGGATGGAAAACATCACCTGGGTAATCACTGTTCCAATGATGTTCGGCAAAATCTCCCGAAAGATGATAAACAAACTCCCCGCCCCTAATGTTTTGGAGGCCAGGACGAACTCTTGCTCCTTAAGCTTTAACATCTCTGCCCGGACAATTCGGCTCATGCCTATCCACTCAGTCAGCATCAGCGCGAAAATGATGGTTAGCATTCCTGGCTGCAGCACCAGGAGGAGAAGGGTCACTGTCACCAGGCGCGGGATACCGCTTGCAATCTCCAGGATCCTCTGCAGCACCATGTCCACCCATCCGCCAAAGTATCCGGAGAGCAGTCCATAGCCCATGCCAATGACCATATTAATAACTGCCGCTGCCACGGCGATAATCAAAGAAACCCTGGCGCCGGTCCAGGTGCGGGTCCAGATGTCCCTGCCGAAGTTATCGCTTCCAAACCAGTAGTATACATCCTCCAGGCCTTTTTCCTGATATTGATTCACCATCTTGCTCCCTGCAGCGGTATTTATGGACTCATTCCCATCGAAAATCCCAAACATCTCCAGCCCCTTTACTCTGGGCGCAAAGTTTTTCTGGTCCAAGGACTGCTGGGAGTAGGAATAAGCATTCATCCCCGGCCCCACTGCCGCCATAACCGAGATCAGCAGAATCATCACCAGGCCAAATACAGCGCTGGCCCTGCCAAAATACCGGATGCACACATCCTTCCAGAAGCTCTGGGCCGCGAAATTGGTATCCACGGGAATTTCCCCTGTATTATCCTTAAATCGGAAATCCGAATCCACTGGCATGTAGAAAGGCTCCAGGGCCAGATCAGAGGAAGCGCCTGGAGATGTCTTCATTTCCATCAATTCAGTCCCCCTCCTTTGTTAAGCGAATTCTAGGGTCAATCACCCCATAAAGGATATCCACCACAAGCATAATGATGATGTACATCGATGAGTAGATAAAGCTTAGAGCAATGACCACGTTATAGTCATTGGACTGGATGGCATTTACCAGAAGGCTCCCCACTCCGGGGATGGCAAAGATCTTCTCCACCACCAGGGATCCGGTCATCAGATCTACAATCAGTGGGGCTAGCACGGTAATAATGGGGAGCAGGGCATTGCGCAGGCCATGGCGTAAGAACAGCGCCCAGCCGGTGATTCCCTTGCTCTCCGCCAGGAGCATGTAGTCGCTCCCCATCACCTCCAGCATCTCGCTCCGGGTAAACCGGGCAATGCCGGCCATGGTGAACATGGACAGGGCGATACCCGGCATCACGCTGGAAAGTATAGCCAGCTTTTCCTTATAAACCATGGGAAACCACCCCAGTCGAAAGCCCAGGGTATAGCTTAATGCCAGGGCGAACACATAAGAGGGCACTGACACGCCCATAACGGAAATCGCCGTGGCCAAAGAATCCCATATGGTATTATGTTTCAGCGCCCCCAGCAGGCCCAAGAGCAGCCCGAAAACCATACCGATGCTGACTGCCAAGCCGCCGATTCGAATGGAAACAGGAAGCCTGGTCTGAATCAGCTGGGAGATGGGGGTATTCTTGGAAATATTATAGCTTACCCCGAAGTCGCCCTTCAGCATGTTTTTAACGTAGCGGAAAAATTGCACGGCAATCGGCTGATCCAGCCCGTATTTGGCATAGAGAACCATTCGCTGATCATTGTTCAGCTTCTCATCATTAAACGGGGAGCCTGGCATCATCTGCATCAGCACAAACAGCGCCAGCAGGATTGTCAACAGGGTAAAGAAAGAAATCAGAATTCGTTTAATGGTGTATTTCTTCACCTTCTGCCTCCTTTGCATAAAAGCGCCGCAGGCCGGACAGGAAAACGGTTTTCCCGCCTGGTCTGCAGCGCCAGAAGTTTATTCTAACAGGAATTCCGAAAATCTGTGCTGCTCCATATATCGCCAGATAGGTCTTCCTCCAGCCCACAGACAGAGACCACATATTCCTCTTCTCCTGCTTTCCTGATGGTCTGTGCCAGCTTCCAGCCTGTTTTCTCATATGCTTCCTCTGGCAGCTGTCTGACCCTGGCTTCCCAGAGATTCTCGCCGACAGGCTGGAGCGGAAACTCTACGCAGGTAAAATCCATTCCCAGGCCGGATCCAAGGGCCTTGGCATAACTCTCTTTTAATGTCCATATCCGGAAAAACTCCCGATCCCTCTCCTTGGCAGGACAGTGGTCCAATCTCTGCCTCTCTCCCTCAGTAAGAATCCGCCGGAAGGAGGGACGCTTCACCGGGCGCACCAACTCCACATCCACCCCCAGCACATTCTTTCCCACAGCGCAGACGGCCGCTCTCCCGCTGTGGCTGATATTAAAGTGAATATCCGGGTACTGGAAAAGATAAGGCTTCCCCCGCTCCCCTGCCTTCACTGCAGCCGAAATATCCCGTATCTTCAACCCGAACTCCTGAAGCAGCCCCTCCTTTAGCAGAGAAAGACCCGCTTCATGCTCAATTTGATGTTTTTCCTTCCTATCACAAGAGGAGGGGATAGAAAAATGTTTCAAGTAGATCATCATTTTTTCTCACTGCACATTATGGTAAACGCCACTCTCTGATCCTCTTCCCCACTGATGCAGTACTCCGGATAAACTGGAGCGCCCCAGCTGTCATCGCCTCCTACGCCCCGCATGGCGGAATAAATGCACACATTGGTATACTGGGGAGAAGGAAGCTCATCCCAGTGAGCGGCCAGCTCCAGCTCCTGCGCCGTATAGGGAAGAACGCTGGAATAAACGCTTTTCTTTGCTTCGGCCTGGAACAAAAGCTGATGCCCTTTCTCATCCTCCACGGACAGCCACCGGCAGCCTGTCCGGCAGCCGCACTCCTGAGGCACTAGATACGGCGAGAGATTCTTCTCCGGAGTAGAGGAGTAGATCCCCAGCCTGGCCCCGTTCATTCGATCTGGATAGCATTCCTCAGGCCCATATCCATACCAGGAAAATTCCCGGATACGCCCTGGCAGCCTAAACCTCATGCCGAAGACCGGAAGCTCCGGAAGCCCTGGCTGCCCAAAGAACCTGGCCTCCACCTGGATCTTCCCCTCCGGCGTCACTACATAGGTCACCTTGGTCTGCGCGGCCGGCATGGTGATCAGGTGATAAGTAAAGATAACCGTAACCCGATCCTCCTCCTCCAGCACCTCCATATCCGTATTATGATACCCCACAAACATCCCGGCGCTCATCCAAACATGGCTCTTCACGCTGAATCCATTCCCCCGGTCATTATCTGTGGTAGCCCGCCAGTAGGTGGGCATCGGCGGCCGGGGAATCCACTCCTTTTCTCCCTGACGAAGGGACACAATCCCCCCATCTTGCCGGGAAAACAGCACCGCAAAATTCTCCCCGTGGACGCCCAGATTAATATCGCCGTGCACCACCGTCATCTGGCTCAGGTTCTCATCTGCATCACCTGCGCTGTCTCCCGTCTTTTGGCCTTCCACCTCCTCTGTCATCTCTCCAAATGCCATCTCAAACCCAGCCTCTGCCCAGGGAGTGTCCTCCTTCAGCACCGCCAGCACCCGGTAGGTGTACTCGCCTCCAGCCTGCTCTTTCTCCAGCAGGCTGGAAATCCCAGTTATCCCCACATCCTCCAGAAGGAAAACCTTCTCCGCCATAGGGGGGACCAGGGCATCAAAGGACTGCGCAAAAATCTGCCGGCCTTCCCGAAGCAGCTGGTATTGGAACTGATAGCCGCCTGTATCCGAAAACCTTGCGTCATTCCGGATCACCACCTGCTTCCGATCCACCATAAGCTTCACATCCTGATATAAGAATTTCACCTCCTGAGCCTTTGGGGAGATGGTTCGGTCACAATAGACGATACCATTGCCGCAAAACTGATAATCTGTAGGCCTGTCGCCATAGTCTCCGCCGTACCCGTGGATTTCCTTCCCGTCACAGTCAGTAAACGGCAGGGACTGGTCAATATAATCCCAGATGAATCCTCCCTGGTATAGATCATGCTGTTCCAGATCTGTGTACTTCTTCATCCCTCCCAGGGAATTTCCCATGGCATGCATATATTCACAGGAAATATAGGGCTTCCCTGGATTATCCAACAGATATTCCTCCACCTCTGCCGGTTTTGCATACATCCGGCTTTCCATATCGGAAATCTCATCAAACTCCCGGTTCCAGAAAACACCCTCATAGTGCACCAGGCGACTGTCGTCTCTCTCATGGAAAAACCGGCTCATGGCCAGGATATCCTCCCCGGCATATGATTCATTGCCACAGGACCAGATCAAGATGGAAGGATGGTTTTTATCCCGCTCCAGCATAGATTTGGCCCGATCCACCACACATCCCTTCCACTCTGGCAGGCTTCCCGGCACATTCCAGGAGGGCTCACACAGACTCATTTTCTGCCAGGATCCATGGCTCTCCAGGTTCGTCTCGTCCATCAGGTAGATGCCGTACTCGTCACACAGCTCATACCAGCGGCTCTGATTGGGATAATGGCAGGTGCGCACCGCGTTAATATTGTGTCGTTTCATAAACCGGATATCCCACAGCATGTCCTCCTCTGTCACCGCCCGGCCCCGGTAAAGGTCGAACTCGTGGCGGTTAACCCCTTTAAAGAGAAGCCGCTTCCCATTCAAGTGCATCACCTTGTCCTTCATCTCAAAGCGGCGGAAACCAATCTTCTGGGAAATCACCTCCATCACTTCTCCTGACGCCTTGTCTGAGACCGTAAGCACCAGACGGTAGAGGTTTGGAGTCTCTCCGCTCCAAGCCTTCACCTGCTGGATTCCCTCCTGCCCCTTAAGTGCCATCAGGGAAAACCTGCCACTCCTCTGAAATACATGGCCACCAGCGGGAACCTCCATCAAAAGCCTTCCCTCCGGGTCGAATAATTCCCCCTGAATTTTTGCTCCCCAGGAGGGATTTCTCTCCAGATCCTCTTTGGTCATTCCAGCCTCCGTTACCTTCCCCTCCAGCCTTTTTGTCCAGCCCTCAGAAACCTGCAGGGAAACCTCCACCTCCAGAGTCCCTGTCTGGTAATCTTCCTCCAGCCCGGCCTTTACAAACAGATCCTGGATATGGACATCAGGAATCATATAGAGGAATACCTCCCGAAATATCCCGGAAAAGCGGAAGAAATCCTGATCCTCGATCCAGCTGGCACTGCTGCGTTTATGCACCTCCACAGCCAGACGGTTTACCGCCTGTGTTCCTTCTCCCTTCCCTCTCCAGCGCAAAAATGGGGTCAATTCAAACTCCGTGGGGGTGAAAGAGTCCTCCCCGTATCCCACAAACTCCCCATTGCACCACACATAAAAGGCCGTCTCCACGCCTTGAAAAGACACGAACACCCGTTTCCCTTCCCAGGATTCTTCCAGGGTAAACTCCCGGACATAGCATCCCACTGGACAATGTTCCTTAGAAATATGCGGTGGCCGCAGCTCATCCTGTCCGTCCCAGGGATACATGGTATTAATGTACTGTCTTTGCCCATACCCTTGCAGCTCAATATGCCCTGGTACATTAATTGTCCCCATAGCCGACAGGTCAAAACCTTCCTGGTAAAACCCCTCCGGTATCGTCTCCCTGTTCCCGGCATACGCAAAGCTCCATGTTCCATTCAGTGAAGCGCAAAAGCTTCCCTCACCGCCTTGCTCCATCTCTTTCCGGCTCCTATAATACCGATGATCTGAATGGGCCTCTGCTCGGTTTACCCCAAATACCCGGGGATCCTCCATCCAGTCATAGCTCCAATTCTTCTCTCTCATCTCTTCACCTCAATTATTTATTCTTAAAGAATGCCTATTCATAGCTCCAGCCCCATCTCCAGCATCCGAATGATCTCTTCTCGATCCAGAGCATGGAAGGTATGAGCCCCTTCTCCAATTATCTGCTCCGCCAGATCACGTTTGGTTTCCTGGAGCTTTACGATATTTTCCTCAATGGTTCCCTTAGTGATCAGCTTATACACCGTTACCTGTTTCTCCTGCCCGATCCGGTGGGCCCGATCCGCCGCCTGATTCTGTGCGGCCTCATTCCACCAGGGGTCGAAATGGATCACCATGTCCGCTGCAGTCAGATTTAAGCCTGTCCCCCCAGCCTTTAAGGAAATCAGGAATATCGGAACCTGATCCGTCTGGAATGCCTCCGCCATCTTAAGACGCTCCTCTTTCGGCGTACTCCCAGTTAGGGTGTAAAAGGCGATCTCCTCCTCCCGAAGCCGTGACTCGAGTATGGGAAACATCGTGGTAAACTGGGAGAATAAAAGGATCTTATGCCCTCCCTGCACTCCATTGCGCACCAGATCAATGCAAGTCTCCACCTTGGCCGAGCTTCCCTTGTAATTCTCATAGCACAGCGACGGGTCACAACAGATCTGCCGCAGCCGGGTCAGGGCGGACAGGATCTGGAAAGACTCATTATGGAAGTCCTTATCCTCAAGGTGTTCCAGCTGCTCCTTTAACTTCAACGCATTAGCCATATAAAGTTCTCTCTGCCGTCCCTCGAATCGGGAGTAAATACAGGTCTCCAGCTTATCTGGCAGCTCCTTCAATACATCCTTCTTCACTCGGCGCAGGATAAAGGGCCCCACCAGCCGCTGAAGATTCCGGAGGCTTTCCTCGTCCCTCTCCTTCACGATTGGCTGCTCATAGGACTTTTTAAACCGGGGATAAAGGAATAAAAACCCTGGCATCAGATAATCAAAAATACTCCACAGCTCTCCCAGCCGGTTTTCAATAGGCGTCCCAGTAAGGGCAAACCGGGTTTTCGCCTGAATCGCCTTCACCGCCTTAGCGCTCTGAGTAGAGGCATTTTTAATAAACTGGGCTTCATCTACAATCTGAAACCGGAAGCACATCTCCGCATAGTGGGAGATATCCCGTTTTAACAGCTCATAGGAGGTGATGAGAATCTGAGCTCCCTCCTGTCCCCGAAGCTCCTCCTCCTTCAGCAGGGCAAATACGTTCTCCCGCTCTGCAGCGCTTCCAGCTACCGCCAGCACCCGCAGGAGTGGGGCAAATTTTCGAAATTCATTTTCCCAGTTATATACCAGAGAGGCCGGGCAGACAATGAGGGTGCGGAGCTTCCCTTGAGCTGCCCCCTCCTCTCCTCCATATTCATCTGCCAGCAAAGCAATTACCTGAAGCGTCTTTCCCAGGCCCATATCGTCTGCCAGAATTCCTCCAAAGCCGTAGGCATCCAAGGTCCGCAACCACCGATACCCCAGCTTCTGGTAACCCCGCAGCACGCCCATCAGGGATGGCGGGACAGTAAAGTCGCTGTCCTCCACTGATTTCATCCCCCGCACCACAGCTTTAAACAGCTGATCCCGGTAAAAGGTGATGCCTGGGCCTTCCTTTAACAGGCTGTCCAGATACAGGGCGCGGTATCCCGGCAGACGGACGCCTTTTTCCAGGAGGCTTCCCCCTGGCAGAGACAACCCATCGCTCAGCCGGGCTACCGCCAGCAGCCCGTCATCCGCCAGTTTTAAAAATTCCCCGGACTTTAGACGGTAAAACCGCTTCTTCTGCCGGTAGGCCTCCAATATCTTTGTGAAATCGCTGCCAGTAAGCCCTTCCATATCGATCTGGATGTCCAGCCAATGGCTCTCCATCGTTACATTCGCCTTCACCTTTAAGGGAGGAAGGATCCTCCACCTCCGAACACTATCCGACACCATTACAGAACCTAAGGAAGAAAATTCTTGGATCCCGTATTCCAGAAGCTGGAAAAGCCGTTCATCATCATTTCGAATCACCAGTTTTTTCTCCTCCGGCTCCTTATACTGGAAATACTTTGCAATAAGCTGGCTGATGCGGAACTCTCCCGGCACGTCCCGGCATACGGTCCTGGGAAGCGTCTCATCCTCCACCGGGTGGAAGGAATAATCCCCATAGGACAAAACCGGTTCCATCTCCAGCTCTCCTTTTTGAAAGGAGTCAAAACGAAATTCTGCCCTGAGAGGCTCAGGGCGATAGCGTTCCCAGTCAATGGTCTCGCCTCCGAAGATGCAGTATGGCTCAATCTTTTTTAACACCCTCTCCAGGAAAAGGGGCATATCCTTTTCATTTACCGTCACCGTCTGCCGGATGCTTCGGATCATCTGCTCCACAAACACCCCCAACGTACGACTGCATTCCTCATCACATCGATACAGTCTGGACTCATCTCCCAGATACAGACAGCGCTCTCCAAAAAAGGCCACCGGATTCCCTTCCATCAAAACCTTCAGCCCATCCTTCCCCTGCTTCCAGAGCTGCACATGAAACTGTGGATTCTTCCGGCAGACAAAAAGCGTCCGCTTTCCCCCGGATCCCACCTGGGTCTCCACGCTCTGATTCTCCATAATGGAGAAAAACCTATCCCGCATCTCCCGGTTCAGGCCCAACTCCCGCAGAGGCGGCTGGGTCTCAAAGGAAGATTTGCGGAATTGGGAATAATACTCCCGATAAGTGTTAGCCAGCTCTGCGACAAAGGCGGCCAAAGGACGGCTCTCCGGGATAAAGGCATCCAGGCTGTGATGGAAAGCAAAATTTTTCCCATACTCCACATAGGCCCCGGTATTCATGGCCTGGGCAAAGCTCACCAGATCCTTTAATGCAATGGTGCGCTCCTTATGAAGCCGGAAACTTACCGTCACCTCCTGACCTGAGGCAGCGATGCGCAGGAAAGGGATCAGACTAATCCGCGCCTCCTGTCCCTCCAACTGGATCTGCGCCACCTCCCGGTTCGTATATTCCCTAATCATGGTCCGCACCTCCGGTGAGGTGTAAACCACAGCCTGGATTCCTTCCTTCCTGCCAACGCCCTGTTTTTCCTGATTCTTTTGATATTCCTCCCACACCAAAGCGGCGTGGGGGCACATCCCTTTATAAGAATTCCCCGCCTTGCAGGAACAGGTGTAATCTCTCACCCCACTGCCCCGCACATACAGCTGCACCTGGTATTGGGAAGACTCCTCCTCCACCTTTGCTTGGATTCCCATCTCCCCTTTCCAGAATGTACTGTACGTTATATGTTTTATCTTCAACCAAGTCTCCTTCCCCTATGGGCCTTCCCATATTGCCGATGACTGCTTCCTGCCGGAGAGTCTTTGGCATTCCTGACCCCTTCTGCCAGGCTTTTGGCTTGGCAATACCCCGCGGGATACTGCCTGTGAGCAGTGATTCCCTGGATGTTTACATCCTCTCCGGAGCCTCAAATCCCAACACCTGAATGCAGGCATTCAGTACGTCCTTCGCCAGAGCAATCAGCCGGATAAAGCTCCTCTGTTTCCCTTTATCCTCTTCTCCCAATATCTTTGTATTATGATAGAAACGGTTAAATTCATTAGATAATTCATAAATATACTGGCAGATCTTATGGGGCGCCCGCTCCACAAAAGCCGCCTCCATGGCCTCCTGGTATCTGGAAATCTGCAACATCAGCCCCTTCTCCGCCTCTGAGCCAGCCGGAAGGATCACACCCTCTGCTTCCCTCCCTCCCAGCTCCTGGTATTTACTTAAGATGGAGGTAATCCGCACAATAGTGTAGAGAATGTACGGCCCAGTATTCCCCTCGAAGGAGATAAACCGGTCAATGTCAAAGATATAATCCTTCGCCGCCTGATTGGACAAGTCTCCATACTTTAATGCCGCCAGCCCCACCAGCTTTGCGGTCCCTCTGGCCTCATCCTCTGACACAGTCCTGTTCTCCATAATTCTCTGATAAACCGCCTCATTAATATCCCCAATAAGCTGCTCCAGCCGCATAACACCGCCGTCTCTGGTCTTAAAGGGCTTCCCGTCCTTCCCATTCATTGTGCCAAATCCTAAAAAGCTCATGGGCATATCTTTTGACACAAAACCAGCCTTCTTTGCCACACGGAATACCTGGGTAAAATGAAGTTCCTGCCGCTTATCGGCAATATAAATATACGCATCTGGATGGAGATCCTTCTCCCGCTCGATGATGGTCCCCAGATCTGAGGTGGCATAGAGGGCAGCTCCGTCGGATTTGCGGACAATGCAGGGCGGAAGCTCCTTGGAGTCTCCTGGCTCCCCGATATCCACCACCAAAGCCCCCTGACTTTCATAGGCAAGCCCCTGCTGCTCCAGATCCTTGATCAAATCCGGGATGTACTTCTGGGCATCGCTCTCCCCTTTCCACAGATCAAAGGACACAGCAAGGTTTCCGTAATTTTTCTCCAGATCCGCCTTAGATACCCGCATAATGTGATTCCAGATCGCCAAGAAAGGCGGGTATCCCTCCTGAAGCCTTCTGGTAGCTAAATGGGCCCTGTGGGCAAATGCCTCTGACTCTTTCTCCTTTGCCTGGATCTCCTCCTGGCTCATCCCCGCCTCTCTGCCTTCCTCCGGCTTAAACTTCGCCTTCCGGCTGGCAGCCGGGTAGATCTCCTCCAACTCGCTGATGGTAAAAGGCGCCTCCTCAGGGTACTCCCCGGCAAACCCTTCCTGGAAATAGGGCAGATCCGGCTTCCTGTCCCGAAGCTCCTCAATAATCAGCCCCATCTGAAGCCCCCAGTCCCCTAAATGTACATCCCCGATCATGTGATGGCCAAGCGCCTGGCCCATCCGTTTTATACTTTCCCCGATCACCGCTGAGCGGAGATGGCCGATGTGCAGCGGTTTGGCTACATTTGCTCCCCCGTAATCTACCACAATGGTTTGCGGCTCCTTGGCCTTCTCCAGCCCCAAACGCCCATCCTCTGCCATCTGATTCATATATTCCGCCACAAAGCCCTCATCCAGCGTTAAGTTGATAAATCCTGGCATGACTGCTTCGCACAGAGAAAAGGCTGGGCTGCCCTTAAGCTTCTCCACCACCTGGCCGGCGATATCGATGGGCTTTTTCTTATAAGCCTTTGCCGCCGCCATGGCTCCGTTGCACTGATACTCACATAGATCCGGCCGGTTGGAAAGAACTGCCTTTCCAAAACGTTCCTCATAGCCACAGGCGGCAAAGGACTCCTTTAGTTCCTCTTCTATCCGTTCAAGAATTTTCTTCATACTTGTCTCCTTTTATTTCTGCCGGCAATGAGCCAAGCGCCCTGCTTGCACGGGCATTTGGCAGATGCCGCGAGGTGTGCCCCATTTCTTAAAAATAGCGTCAAAAGCCTGCGTCCGAAGACACAGGCTGAAAAAAATAATCTGTGGGAATACGAAAACGGCGGCGCTTATGCACGTCCTAGGTACTCGCTGGTTCTGGTGTCGATTTTTACCTTGTCGCCGATATTGACGAACAGAGGCACATTGATCTGGGCTCCCGTTTCCACGGTAGCCGGCTTGGAAGCGCCAGTGGCGGTATCGCCCTTAAAGCCAGGCTCGGTATCCGTCACTTCCAACTCAACAAATAATGGCGGCTCGATGGAGAATACGCTGCCATTATAGGAGCATACCTTTACCATCTCATTCTCCTTCACGAACTTCAGGGCATCGCCGATGAGCTCTGAATTTAACGCGATCTGGTCATAAGTCTCCACATTCATAAAATTATATAAATCGCCGTCAGAATACAGATACTGCATGTCCACACGATCGATCCTGGCTGCCGGGAACTTCTCTGTGGGGCGGAAGGTTCTCTCCACCACGCCGCCGTTAATTACATTTTTTAATTTTGTCCGGACAAACGCCGCACCCTTCCCAGGCTTTACATGCTGAAACTCCAAAATCTGAACGACTTGTCCGTCGATCTCTAAGGTGATGCCGTTTCTAAAATCTCCTGCTGATATCATAAAGATATTCCTCCTTAAATCTCAAGAACGCTCCAGCGTTCCTGCCGCCGAGAAATGCGTTCATCTCATTATCGTTTATATTCTAAACGATATTGTGTGCATTTTCAACTCTTTTTTTCAGGATTCCTTAAAAAAGTCTTAAGCGCTGTTACTGTCCACTCCGGTGTCTTAAGTGAGGGAAGTTTAAGGGCAGCGACTACGAGCTCATGCTGTTATGTATCATCTCCAACACCTGATGCAGTGGCTCCACCTCCATCTGCCCTGGGGCAGAAGCCTTGGAAGCGCAGCCAAAGGTGATGCAGGATCCAAAGGTCTCCCCAGCCAAGCGGGTGATGATTCCCTCAGCCGCCATAGCCATAGTCACCATAGGGCGATCCGCATACTGTTCCCGCATGGTCAAGGTGGCCGTCAAAAGTTTCAGTACATCCATGCGGCTCTTTGGCATCACCGCCAGCTTTGGAATATCCGCATTCCACTCCTGCATCCGTTTCAGCACCCCGATCATCTCATCCACCTCTGGCGTACGGTAGAAGTCGTGGCTGGACATAATCACCTTTTTCCCCAGTTGGTGAGCGGCTTCCACAATGGCGGAAGCAGTCTCCTGTCCGGCGGAAAGCTCCACATCCACTAAATCCAATCCCCCGGTCTGAAGCGCCGCTAAATTTAACTCTTGATACCGGGAAAGGGATATCCTGGCTTGGCCGCCTTCCTTCTGTGTCCGGATGGTAAACAGGATCGCCCGTTCTTCCCCAAAGCACTTCCTTAAGCCTTCCAGCACCTGGATCAAGGCAGCCTCGTCCTCTAAAGCCTCAAACCAGTCCGCCCTCCACTCCACCAGCTCTGCGGGAAGAGATCGGATCTCTTCCGCTGACTGAAGGATCTCCTCTCTGGTCCGGGCTACGATAGGGACACAGATCTTTGGACGGCCCTGGCCCAGAATTAAATTTCGTACTTTAACTGATGTAATCATTCTCTTACCTTACCTTTTTGCTTTCTCCCGGCCCCAAAGGGCTCCTTGGCATGGCTCCGGCTATAAGCCCAGAGGATCGGTCTCTCCAGCATCCGCTTCAACACAATCTGGATCTCCTCCTTGGGATTCATCGGCGTCACCAAAACACTGTAAATTCCAGCCCGGTTTGCCCCCCAAATGTCCGTAAACAGCTGGTCTCCCACCGCCACCGTATGCTTTGGATCCGTTCCCATCTTCTCCATGGACTTTTGGTATCCCTTTACCCCTGGCTTACCCCCTTTAAAGACATAATCCGAGTCCACTTCCCGGGCAAAATCCCGGACTCTTGGCTCTTTATTATTGGACAACAGACAAGTTTGAAAACCCAGGTGATGGAGGTGAAAGAATAGCTCCCTGGCCTTTTTGTCCGCCGGCGCATTATGAAATGCCAGCGTATTGTCCACGTCAAAGATCAGCCCCCGAATCCCCCTGTCCGCCATCTTTTCATAAGGAAGCCCATAGGCGCTTTGGACCCATACCCTGGGGTAAAACGGGGTAAATAGCTTATCATACATCCGTCGCTCCTTCTACTTCTCTTTCTTTAGCAACTTTCCAATTTCTTCCATAAATGTATTGACATCCTTGAATTCTCGATACACAGAAGCAAATCGCACATAAGCCACCTCATCCAGTTCCTGAAGCCGGCTCATTACCTGCTCCCCGATAACTGAAGAGGGTACTTCCTTTTCTTCTTTATTAAAGATCTCATTCTCGATCTCATCAATTATGGCCTTGATCTGCTGGGTGGAAACCGGCCTTTTATGGCAGGAATGAATGATCCCCGCTTCGATCTTGGACCGGTCATAAGTCTCCCGGGATTCGTCTTTTTTAATTACCATCAATGGCATAGTCTCCAGTTTTTCGTAGGTGGTAAACCGCCTTCCGCAGGATTCACACTGCCTGCGCCTGCGAATGGAGCTGTTATCATCTGCAGGCCTGGAATCGATCACCTTTGTATCCATTGCATAACAAAAGGGGCATTTCAATGTTTTTCCTCCTCATAATGTGACATTTATCATGTCATTTGCATTTTCCGGTTATATCTTTCTCTTCCACATCCACCAGGATGATATCCGGCCCTACCTGCCGGATGTCGCAGAAGGGGATGACGAACTCTTTTTCCCTTCCCAGAAAGCCGCAGATGGTAGGTGGTCCCGGCACGATGATCGCCAGGATACAGCCCTTTTCCAAATCGAAATCAATATCTCCCACAAAGCCTAACCGCCTGCAGTCTCTAACGTTAATTACTTCCCGATATCTTAAATCACAAATCCTCATTGGAGCGCCTCCGGCCGCACAAGTTCTTACTGCCATTTTATGCGGAAAAGGGCCCGGGACCACCCTTTTAAGAAGCCCTTCTATAGAATATCCCCAGGGAGCTATCCTCTGGCAGCAAGGAGCGCTTCAACCTCCTCTGGCTGAGGCATCACTTTCAGCGCGCCCTTTTTCGTCGTGATCAGGGACGCCGCCCCGTTGGCAAAGGAGAGCATACAAGAAAGCTTTTCTTCGTCCAGATTCTCCAGGCCGTAGGCTAATACAAAGTGGAGGCAGCTTCCCCCAAAGGTATCTCCAGCGCCGGTGGTCTGGATGGTATTTTCCTGGAGGTAAGGCGCTTTCTCCACCCGTAGTTTCTGATAATAGGCCCGGCTGCCTTCCTTTCCCATAGATAGAAGGATCAGAGGGATATTGTAAGTATCCTGTAGAATCTGGATACCCTGGTCAAAGTCCTCCTTACCAGTAAACCACTGGATCTCATTGTCCGATATCTTTAATACATCGCACTGGCGAAGGCCATAGTCCACCTGCTCCTTGGCCAGCTCCAGGGAAGACCATAAGGGCGGCCGCAAATTTGGATCAAAGGAAATCACCGCCCCCGCCTCCTTGGCGATGGCGATGGCCTTTTTCGTGGCCTTCCGCACGTTCTCATGGGTCATGGACAAGGTGCCGAAGTGGAAAATCCGACATTGGCGAAGCATCTCTTCATCCAGCTCCTCCTCTGTGAGCATCATATCTGCCCCTGGATTCCGGTAAAAGGAAAAGTCCCGATCCCCATCCGCGAAAGTCTGAACAAATGCCAGCGTAGTCCTCACATCCGGATCCATCCGCATGGCGCTGGTGTCGATTCCCACCTCATCCAATACCTGCTTCAGCTTATTTCCAAAGATGTCTACGCCCACCTTTCCCATAAATGCCGTTTTGCGTCCCATACGGTTTAACATTGCCAGCACATTGCAGGGGGCGCCTCCGGGATTGGCCTCATAAAGGATATTCCCCTGACTGCTTACCCCGTTTTCCGTAAAATCAATCAACAGCTCTCCTAATGCCACCACATCGTATTTCGCATCCTTCATCCTGTTTTCCTCCCACTACTTATTTACACAAATCCATGATCACCTGGGCGAAAATCTTCGCTGAGGTTAAAAGTTCATCAATTACAGCAAACTCGTCAGCCCCGTGCATCTGGTTATCGGTCTCCGGCATGGCCGCACCGAATGCCACTCCATTCTTCAAACTGTGGACATATGTGCCGCCGCCCATGGACTGACACTCCCCCTTCCGCCCAGTATACTGCTCGTAAGCGCGGAGCAATGTCTTTACAAAGTCCGACTCCCCGTCCACATGGTGGGGCGGGATCATAGACTTATTTGACAAAATAAAGCCCTTCTTCTTTAGTTTCTTCCGCACCACCTCCAGCATATTTTTCTCTGTAGCACACAGAGGGCAACGGCTGTCGAAGGTTCCATCTAGTGACTCCCCATCTACGCTCAGCAGGCTAAATGCCAGGGTCAGGGGGCCGGACAGCTCATCCTCCATCTTCACCCCCAGCGCCTCGCCCCTGGTGTCTCCATGGGGTATCAGCTTCAGCAGATCCTTGATGGCATCCACCTGGGGGCAGGGAGCCAGAGGAAGCTTTACCAGCAGAGACAGCAGGCCAGTCAGGGCATTCACTCCCTCATCTGGCGTAGAGGCATGGGCGCCCTTTCCGATGGCGGTGATCATCGCCACATCATGCTCCGCCTTAATCTCATACTCGACGTTATTTTTCTTTGCCAGCGTCTTTGCCAGATCACATAGGTCAGACAAATCCAGTCCCTGCACCGAGGCGTAAGCCTTGCCTGGAACCACATTAGCCTTGATTCCGGCCTGGACAGACAGGATCTTAGGCAGTTCCTCCGAGGGCGCAAATTCTCTGGTAAAGTGTCCCTCCAGACGTCCCTTTTCAATGTTCACTACCGGGAATGCTCCATCTGGCGAAAAGGTCATAGGCGCCTCTGGCTCCTCATCATAATAATGGGGGATGTCCGAGCTTCCGCACTCCTCATCTGTGCCCAGGATCAGGCGGCAGTTTTTCGTCACCGGAATCTCCAACTCCTTTACCGCCCGCATAGCGTAAAGGGCCGCCACCGCTGGTCCCTTGTCATCGGCGGTTCCTCTGCCATAGAGCTTTCCATCCCGTTCCACCGGGACGAATGGCTCGGTCACCTCCCAGCCCTCTCCTGCCGGCACCACGTCCAGATGAGCCAGGATATCCAGATGTCTGCTCCCAGCATTTAAGTCTATGGTTCCCACATAGTTGTCATAATTCTTAATCTGGAAACCGTAGCCCTCTGCTATAGACAGCGCCTTAGTCAGAGCCATAAAGGTCCCCTCCCCGTAAGGCTTTCCTGGCTTATATGCCATCTTTTCGCTGTTGATCCGGCATAAGGCGCAGATGTCATCCAGCATCTCCTGCCTGTGCCCGTCAATATATTCTTCGATTTTTTTCCTGTACATAGTTGTTATTCCGTCCTTTCTTTTTGTGGTAGTCAGGGCTCTGTGCACAGCCCCTTTTAATGCCTTTAATTCGTTCCAAATTCACTTAAACGTAAATCTGGATTCCTCTCCTCCACCATCCTCACGCTCCAGCTGTTGACAAATAGTAGAAGAGGCTGATCCTTTAGATCCTTGATGCGTTTCATATCCGAGGTACCCTGGATCCGCTCCACGTTAATCTCATCCTTATTCTCTATCCAGCGAATATATTCATAGGGAAGCTTTTCCAGCTTTACCTCTACATTATATTCATTCTCCAGTCGATATGTCAACACTTCAAACTGCAACTCTCCCACTACCCCTACGATGATTTCCTCCATGCCTGTGTTATATTCCTGGAAGATCTGAATAGCGCCCTCCTGGGCGATCTGGGAAACGCCTTTTAAAAACTGCTTCCGCTTCATGGTATCTATCTGCCGCACCCTGGCGAAATGCTCTGGGGCGAAGGTAGGGATCCCTTCGAACTGGACAGATCTTCCTGAAGTGCACAGCGTATCCCCGATAGAAAAGATGCCCGGGTCAAAGACGCCGATAATGTCTCCCGCGTAGGCCTCCTCCACGATCTTCCGATCTTGGGCCATCATCTGCTGTGGCTGGGAGAGGCGGAGCTTCTTCCCGCCCTGGACATGGTTAACCTCCATCCCTGCCTTAAACTGGCCGGACACAATCCGCATGAATGCGATGCGGTCTCGGTGGGCCTTATTCATATTCGCCTGAATCTTAAACACAAAGGCGGAAAAGTCCTTGTCAAAGGGATCCACCTTTCCTGTGGTGGTGGATCTGGCCAGAGGCGAGGTGGTCATATCCAGGAAATGCTTTAAGAAGATCTCCACCCCGAAATTCGTCAGGGCTGACCCGAAAAACACCGGCGACAATTCTCCGGCACTTACCCTTTCCTGGTCAAATTCATCGCTGGCCCCATCCAAAAGCTCGATTTCCTCCTTCAGCTGCTGGTGGAAATCCTCCCCAATGAGAGCGTCCACGTCCGTGCCCTCCAGTTCAAACTCCTGATGAGCCACCTCCTTCGCTCCTCCCATGGCTGCCGTAAAGGTGGTGATCCTTTGGGTGCTCCGGTCGTACACCCCTTTGAAATTCTTCCCACAGCCAATGGGCCAGTTCACTGGACAGGTATGGATCCCCAGCACACTCTCGATCTCGCTCATCAGCTCGAAAGGATCCCTGGCCTCCCGGTCCATCTTGTTGATAAAGGTAAAGATGGGAATATGGCGCATGACACAGACTTTAAACAACTTAATGGTCTGGGCCTCCACGCCTTTGGATCCGTCGATCACCATCACGGCAGAGTCCGCCGCCATCAGCGTCCGGTAGGTATCCTCCGAGAAATCCTGATGCCCGGGTGTGTCCAAAATATTAATGCAATATCCGTCATAATTAAACTGAAGCACGGAGGAAGTGACGGAAATCCCCCTCTCCTTCTCAATCTCCATCCAGTCCGAAACCGCGTGCTTAGACGCTTTGCGCCCCTTCACCGTGCCGGCCAGATTAATGGCTCCTCCATAGAGGAGGAACTTCTCCGTAAGCGTCGTCTTCCCAGCATCCGGGTGAGAAATGATTGCAAATGTTCTTCGTTTTTTTATTTCATCCGTTAAATTGTCCAAGGGTAAATCCTCCATGTATTATGATGTTGGGCCTAGAGAGGAAAGATCCGGTCCAGAATCTTGTGCGCCACCTCATCCTTACTCATCTTCGCCAAAGCCTCCTCCATCCCTTCAGTAATCAAGGTGACCACATTGGTGTCCGTGCCGAACCCGGCACCCGCTACTTTTAAATTATTTGCCACAATCATATCAATATGCTTCTTCCTCAGCTTCTTCCGAGAATTTTCCAGCATATTCTCGGTTTCCATAGAAAAGCCGCACAAAAACTGGCCTTCTTTACGGTGTTCTCCCAGCCAGGCCAAAATATCATCCGTCCGTTCCAGGGGGATATCCATATCTTCCTCAGACTTTTTCACCTTTTCTGTAGAGACTCTGGCCGGCCGGTAGTCGGCCACCGCCGCGGCCTTGATCACGGCATCCTGCTCCCCGGCCAGGCTGGTCACTGCCTCAAACATCTCCCTGGCGCTTTCTACCGGGATCACCTGGGCAAACCGTGGAGCTGGCAGGGCAACCGGACCGGTAACCAAGGTAACCATAGCCCCTCTCCTGGCTGCCGCCTTTGCAATGGCGTACCCCATCTTCCCGGTAGAGTGATTGGTGATAAACCGCACCGGGTCAAGCCGCTCCCTGGTGGGACCGGCAGTCACCAGAATCCGCTTCCCCATCAGATCCTTTGGATACTGAATGGCCTGGCAGATATAGTCAAAGAGCTCCTCCGCCTCCGGCATCTTCCCTGAGCCGGTATCCCCACAGGCCAGATGGCCGGCAGCCGGCGGGATCACCGTCATCCCATATCTCCGGCAGATCTCCAGATTATCCTGGAGGATGGGGCTTTCATACATCCGGGTATTCATTGCCGGAGCGATAATCTTCGGACATTGGCAAGCCAGGCTGGTGGTGGTCAACATATCATCACAGATGCCGTGAGCCATCTTCCCGATCACATTGGCTGTGGCCGGCGCCACCAAAAGCACATCCGCCCGCTTTGCCAATGCCACATGCCCCACCTTAAATTCAAAATTCCGGTCAAAGGTGTCAATAATACACTTATGGCCGGTCAAGGATTCAAATGTGGTCGCTGTAATAAAATTTTCCGCGTGCTCAGTCATCAGCACATGGACATCGGCGTGATTCTTCACCAGCATGCTGGCAAGATTGGGAATCTTATACGCCGCAATCCCTCCTGAAACTCCTAATAATACTGTCTTCCCTCTTAACATCTATCATTTCCGCCTTTCTGGCATTGAATGGATTGTGTTTTTCTCTTCTTCATGTTACAATAAGGTTTTGAAAAAGCCCGCTATTTTCAGTATAACATAAAATTCCTTTTATGGAAAGATCTATCCATAGAATAAATACGGACCAAGTCCCCTTTCGGACAGGGACGGTAAACCGAAGCTTGAAAGGAGTCCTGTCATGATTCTAGCCATTGATATGGGAAACACAAATATTGTCCTGGGCGGCATCGACCAGCAGAAAACCTACTTTGTCGAACGCATCACCACCAATCCCTCCAAGACCGCTCTGGAATATGCGGTAAACCTAAAAGATACCCTGGAAATCTACCACATCCAGCCCCAACAGATCGAGGGCTCCATCCTTTCCTCAGTGGTGCCGCCCTTAAATGCCACTATCCTGAGCGCCGTAGAAAAAATCCTTGGAAAGCGCCCTCTCCTGGTGGGATCTGGCATGAAAACCGGGCTGAATATCCTGATGGATAATCCCAAGACTGTGGGAAGCGATATGATCGTCGATGCTGTGGCTGCCATCCATGAGCACCCCAAGCCCATCGTCATCGTGGACATGGGAACAGCTACCACTCTGTCTGTGGTGGACAAGGGGGGAAATTACTGCGGGGGAGCCATCCTCCCGGGACTGCGTGTCTCCTTAGACTCCTTAAGCGGCAAGGCCGCCCAGCTCCCCTACATCAGCCTGGAGATCCCGGAAAAGGTCATCGGGAAAAATACCATCGACTGTATGCGCAGCGGCATCATCTACGGCAACGCTGCCCAGATCGACGGCATCATCGACCGCATAGAGGCGGAGCTGGGAGAAACAGTTTCCGTGGTGGCTACAGGCGGCCTGGCGAAATTAGTCACCCCCCTGTGCAGACATGCGATTGTGTATGATGATGCCCTGCTGTTAAAGGGGCTGCTGATCCTGTATCAGAAGAACCGATGATTATAGGCCTCATACCACTCCAGACAGCTTTTTGTCCACTTCTCCCATGCCTGTGAAAGTCTTTGCTCCTTTGCTGATTCTTCTTCCAAATCATCTCCACAAGGAGCTTCTATCCATTCCCCAAGCTTCCTCTCCCTCCGCCTCTCCTGCTCCTCCCAAAGCTGTCCCGCCTTTGCCGCGGCCAGCTCCATCTGCTCTGCGGCCAGCCTCAGCCTCCAGTCTGTGTAAGCCTCCTCTGTATCAATCTCCTTTAACTGGTGACGTTCCGCCTTGGGAACAGCCCGGATGCCGGCAAGCAGCGCCTGCTCCTCTGCCTGGATTCTGGCGACCATAGTTCCTTCCCGGTTCTTCCTGCAGTGTTCCAGGTAATGCTCGTATCCAAAGGGATAATACATGGCCTGCTCTCCGTCGAAGATCAGAAGAGCATCCGCCACCTGACGGATAAAGTACCGATCGTGGGAGACGAAGAGCATGGTTCCCCTGTACGCGCAGAAGGCGGACTCCAGTGTTTCTTTCGCCTGGATATCCATGTGGTTGGTGGGCTCGTCCAGAAGAAGGAAATTGGGGCGGCTCTCCAGAAGTTCCGCCAGCGCCAGTCTTGACTTTTCCCCGCCAGACAAAGAGCTGACCGTCTTTACCGCCGCCCTGCCGCTAAAGAGATAAGCCCCCAGCTTGCTCCTTACTTCCTTCTCAGTCAGGGCTGGAAACTGATCCTGAAAGTGCTTCGCCACGGATTTCTCTGACTCCAGCGCTGCCGTATGCTGATCAAAATACCCGGCAATAATCTGATTCCCCAGAAAGCACTTCCCCTCAAGGGGAGGAAGGAGGCCGGCGGCAGTCTTTAAAAAGGCGGTCTTCCCTACCCCGTTATTCCCGATAATACCGATCTTCTGTCCTCTTTTTATCCGGAAGGACAGCTCCAGCAGAGGGCTGTTATAGCCAATTTTCAGATGCTTTACCTCCAGTACCCACTTGCTTCCCATCACCGTCGGCGTTATCTCCCCGGTAACTATGTGTACTGGATCCTTCTCCGGTTTTTCTATCCGTTCCATGCGCTGCAGCATAGTTTTCTTTGCCCGGGCAAAGGCTGCCTTATTGGGCTTGTGCTTAAACCGATCCACTAGCCCCTCAAGGCGCTTCTGCTCCTTTTCCTGCCTCTCCCAGCGCTTCTGCTGCAGGCTGATATCCTTTTGCTTCTGCTCCCGGTAATGGGTGTAATTCCCGGGATATCGGGTCAGCCTTCCCCCAGAAAGCTCATAGATCACATCAGCTGTCCGATCCAGGAAAAACCGGTCATGGGACACAAAGACAGCCGCCTTCTCATAGCTTCTCAGGTATTCCTCCAGCCATTCCACTGAAGGCACATCCAGATGATTAGTAGGCTCGTCTAAAAGCAGAATATCTGGCTTCATCAGCAGCAGACGGATAAGGGCAATCTTCGTCTGCTCTCCACCGGAAAAGGACAAAAACGGGCGCTTTTTTTCCGTTTTTTGAAACCCAAGCCCAGTAAACATCCGGTCAAATTCCACCTCCCAGGAAAACTGCTCTCTGGAAAAAGCATCCCGTACTGGGCAATCTCTTATAAGAATCTCCTCGACAGTCCTCCCCGTATCAGTAATGGAACACAGGCTCTGATTCAGCAGCCCGGTAGTAATCGGCCTGGAGACAGTAATTCCCGGACCCTGCCGCTTATCATCCCGGTCAAGAGAAATCTCTCCGGCGATTAACCGCAAAAGGGTGGTCTTCCCTGCCCCATTGGGCCCCACCACCCCTATCTTTTCTTTTCCTCTTATTTCAAAATCAATGTGGGACAAAATCAGGACTCCGCCTGCCATTACTGTCCCGTTCGAAATCTGGTATAACATCCCTTTTCCTCTCACCTGCTCTCAGTCGCTCACCAGTTGGGAACGCCTTCAGTCTCTATCTTTTTGCAGGTTTTCTAACCCTGATCATTCCTGCAGTCATAAAGGCCATACCCTTTTGGCGTTGATCCCATTATAATCTGGTCAGGAAAAAAATACAATATCCCCCAAAAAGTGAAAGAAGTACTTGCGTTTTTTCCCTCCATTTCATATAATTAATTTGTTCCATATTTTTATCATTATCTGTGAGGAAGAAATTTTATGAGCGAAAACAAAGGGTACAAACCGAGTATCTTGATCACCGACGATTCCGAGATGAACCGCGAAATTCTGACGGATATGCTGGAGGACGAATATACCATTATGGAGGCGGAGGATGGAGTCCAGGCCATCGCCATTTTAGAGGAACATGCAGAAGAAATCTCCCTGGTTTTACTGGATATCGTTATGCCGAATATGGATGGGTTCGGTGTCCTAAAGATTATGAACCAGAGGAATTGGATTGAACATGTTCCGGTTATCATGATTTCATCGGAAAGCAGCGCATCCCATATCGAACGCGCCTATGCCCTGGGCATCACTGACTTTATCAGCAGACCCTTTGACGCAGTGATTGTCCACCGCCGTGTGGTGAATACCATTCTGCTCTATGCGAAGCAGAAAAAGCTGATCGAGATGGTAGAACAGCAGATTTATGAGAAGGAAAAGCAAAGCGATATGATGATCAATATCTTAAGCCATATCGTTGAGTTCCGTAATGGAGAGAGCAGCCTTCATGTTTTACATATTCATACACTGACTGAGCTGTTGCTACAGCATCTGATTCATTTTACTGACCGTTATCCTCTTACTCAATCGGAAATTAACCTGATCAGTACCGCCTCTGCCCTCCATGATATTGGAAAGATTGGGATTCCCAGTGAAATTTTAAATAAGCCCGGCCGGCTGACAGATGAAGAGTTTACCATTATGAAAACCCATACCACCCTCGGGGCGGATATGTTAAGCGAGCTTCCAGTCTACCAGGATGAGCCGTTGGTCAAGATGGCCCACGACATTTGCCGCTGGCATCATGAGCGCTATGACGGCCGCGGGTATCCGGATCGGCTGGAAGGGGACGATATCCCCATTGCCGCCCAGATCGTGGCGCTGGCTGACGTGTACGATGCTTTGACCAGCGAACGAGTCTACAAAAAGGCCTTTACCCATGAAGTAGCCGTTCAGATGATTATGGATGGGCAGTGCGGCACCTTTAATCCTTTGCTTCTCAAATGCCTGGCAGAAGCGGCGGACGTTATTCAAAAAGAATTTCAAGACAGCGTCCCTGTCTATGATAACCAGAAAGCGATGAAGAATATCGTAAAGGAAATGCTTTACAAATAAGTGGCAGAGCCGCCATGAAAGGAGAACCCTCATGAGTTTACAATCTTGCTATATTGCTCTGGAAGGCAATTATGACGATGTAATCGGCCGTTTGCGCACAGAGCGCCTGGTACGAAAATTTGTACTAAAATTTTTAGATGACCCCAGCTACTCGAATCTCTGCGCCTCTCTGGAGGCCAAGGATTACGATGAAGCTTTCCGCGCCTCCCACACCATCAAAGGCGTGTGCCAGAACCTGAGCTTCACCAGACTCTATCAGTCCAGCCATCAGCTGACCGAGGCCCTTAGGAATGGATGGAGTCCGGAGGTAGAGGAACTTTTCTCCCAGGTAAGCGCTGACTACCAGCAGACCGCCGATGCCATCCGGGCATTGCAGGCGGAAGGCGCATGAAATGAATTTCTTGTTTTTAGAACGCAGGCTCATATTAAGAGCCTGCGCTTTTTTACGCCTTTTTACGGCTCATTTCGCCTTCCTTTTGTTTCATGGCTTTAATGCGCCCTTCAGATGATATTTTCCAAATTATAGCATCCACATTTTCCTGGAAGTTTTTTTCAATTTTGAAGCCGTATAAATCCACCAAAAAACGTCCATCATTCCATTATAAGACAACGCAAAGTTGTACTCGATGAATGATGCGGAGGTAAGACACATGCCTGTTTATAAAGTGGAAATATGCGGAGTTAACACCTCAAAGCTTCCTCTTCTCACCAATGAGGAAAAGGAAGCCCTGTTTCAGCGGATTTTAGAAGGGGACAAAGAAGCCAGAGAACAGTACATTAAAGGAAACCTGCGGCTGGTGCTGAGCGTGATCCAACGTTTTGCCGCCAATAATACGGAAAACGTGGATGATCTGTTCCAGATCGGCTGCATTGGCCTGATGAAGGCAGTGGACAATTTTGATATCACCCAGGGGGTGCGGTTCTCTACCTACGCAGTTCCTATGATCTGCGGGGAAATCAAGCGGTTCCTCCGGGACAATAACAGCATCCGGGTCTCCCGCTCTATCCGGGACACTGCCTATAAAGCCATCTACGCCAGAGAAGCCCTGATGAAAAAAAATATGAAAGAGCCCACCATCATGGAGATCGCTGACGAAGTGGGCGCTACCAAGGAGGAGGTCACCTATGCCCTGGACGCCATCCAAAGCCCGGTCAGCCTCTATGAACCAGTGTACACCGACAGCGGTGATCCTCTCTTTGTCATGGATCAAATCAGTGACAAGAAAAACCTGGAGGAAAACTGGGTAGAGGACATCTCCTTGAATGAGGCCATGAAAAAACTCCCCCAGAGGGAGAGGCACATTATCGATATGCGTTTTTTTGAAGGGAAGACGCAGACTGAGGTAGCTGAAGAGATCCACATCTCCCAGGCCCAGGTATCCAGGCTGGAGAAAAACGCGCTGAAGATTATGCGGAACTATCTCAGCTGACCGCGCCGCGCCATTAGATTAACCGGCAGACAGGGTTCTCCCTCTGCCGGTATTCATTCTCACCAGGCTTTTTAAAACGCCTTTCTACCCTTCCCAATTTGCTGCCTCTGCTTCCACCCTCTCCACCAACTCCCTGCAGATTTCTGCCACTGGCTTTCCGTCGGTGGAGATCACCACGTCTGCCGCTTCCTCATAGATCTTCCGGCGTTTTTCCATCAGCCCTTCAATATATTCTACATTCATGTTTCCATTGAGAATGGGACGATCCATGGAGTCCTTCACCCGATCCAAAATCGTCTCAGGGGAAGCCGTCAGAAGGACAATGGTGCTGCTCTTCCTTAAATTCTCCACATTTTCCTTTCGGATTACCGCACCGCCTCCGCAGGAAATCACTCCATTCTGGCAATCTTTTAGCTGGAGAATCGCCCGGCTCTCACAATCGCGGAAATAAGGCTCTCCATATTGTGCGAAAATTTCCGTGATGGGTATTCCCTCTGCTTCCACGATGCGCTCATCCACATCGATCTCTTCCATCCCAAAGACGTCCTTCAAATAGTTGGATACTGTGCTCTTTCCCGTTCCCATAAAGCCAATCAGTGCAATATTCTTCATCAAATGTCAAATTTCCCTTCCTCTGCTTCTTCCTCAAAATACTCCCGGTATTCCACATCGATCTGGCGCCGCATCCGCTTCATGCTGTAATACAGGTGATCCTTCAGGGCCTCCTCTAGCCCCGCCACATCCTTTTCTTCAATAAGCTCGAACATCTGCCGGTGCTCCTTGATAATCCTGGTAAAATCCGTCTCTGTCACAAAATCCAACATGCGGAACCGGGTATAGTGGAGCTGCTGGGCCTGAAGAATCTCCCACAGCTTCTGCTTCTTCATCGCCTCAAACCAGATACTATGCATCTGTGCATCCAGGTGGTAGAATTGCTCCGGCTTAAAATCCGGCTCCCGGATCACCGCCTGCTGCTTCCGGATCAAATAGCGGATGTCCTCCATCACCATCGGGGTCGCCCCCTTCATAAAATCCCGGATCACCATGGTCTCCACTGCCACACGCATGTAGATCATCTGTTTAATATTGCTGAGATTTAACAAGGTGACGTAAATCCCTTTATAGGGGACAGTCAGTACAAATCCCTGCTCCTGCAGCATACGCAAGGCATCCCGCACTGGCGTCCTGGACACGCCAAACCGTTCACACAGCTCCGTCTCCTTTAACAGCTGCCCTGGCTTCAGCTCCAAATCAAGGATATCCCGCTTCAGACTTTCATATACCAGCTCTTCCCTGTTCCTGTAACGCCCCTCTGCCATGCCACGCGCTCCCCTTCTGCCTGTATTTTCTACCTTTTGATTCCTCCTGTCTCTCTACTTTGAATATAAATACAGGAGTTTGATCTTTTTGTATACAATTTCACTCCGTTTATCATATTACACTTTCTTTGGATTTTCAAGAGGTTTTTCTTACTGCTTATCTTCGCCGTCATAAGATTGGCGAAAGCATCCTTCTCACCTGTCCCCTCCAATACACACGGAGACAAAGTACACCTGCCTAACTCCCGCCCGCTTCAATACCCGGGCGCAGGCCTCCATGGTGCTTCCTGTGGTGTAGATATCGTCCACCAAAAGCACGGATCTCATCCATGGCTCCAGCGCCTCCTGCCGGACAGCAAAGGCCTGTTCCAGATTCTTTAGCCTCTCCTGGGCCGTCAGCTCCTTCTGAGGGAGGGTTTTCCGGATACGGATGAGCACATCTACGGAAATGGGGATCCCGGTCTGTCTGGAAATCCGCCTGGCCAGCTCTTCCGCCTGATTGTAGCCTCTGGCCCGCTTCCTGGAAGGGTGGACTGGGATTGGCATCAGCACATCTGCGTTCATCCTGGCGATCCGTTCCCCAAAACGGAGGAGGATTTCCTGGCTGTAGAAGTCCAGATATTCCCTCTTATTCTCATATTTAATCTGAGCCATAGAAGCGGACGACACTTCTGTATAATTTAACAGAGCTATTCCCTGGTCAAAGGTCCTTTGGCGTCTGCTGCATCCCAGACAATACTCGCCCTCCTGACAGGTCAGCTCCTTCCCGCATTTTAAGCAGGTAGCGCCGGAGACATAGCTGAGCCGTTTTGCGCATTCCGGACAGATCAGTCTCCCTCTGGGCCTTACGATATCCCCACAGACTGGACAGCGCCTGGGAAAAATCAGGCCCACCGCCCCCTCTCTTGCCACATCGGCCATGGATACGCGTCTGGCCGCTCCCACCGGCGGCACTCCTGTTATCCTTCTTTCTGAATCATATCCCATCTTCCGCCTCTTTTCATATCCCCTGGTCAAAGGGCCAGCGATTCTGCCCCCAATTCCTCAATCCGGCTTTTAAGCCCCGAATACCTCCGCTGTTCCACACAGTTATCCGCCATCTGCTGAAAGGCCTGGGCTACTCCCACCAGGCATACGCACTGCTTCGCCCTGGTAACTGCAGTATAGATTAAGTTTCTGGTCATCAGAAGCCTTGGACCGGAATGAACGGGAATCACCACCGCCGGATACTCGCTTCCCTGAGACTTGTGAATGGTGATGGCGTAGGCCAGCTCCAGCTCTTCCAACTGCTTAAAGCTATATTCTACCAGTCTCCCCTCATCAAATTCCACGGTTACCAGCTCAGCGAATTCATTAATCTCCCGGATAACCCCCATGTCTCCGTTAAAAACACCGGTTCCCTTGTCTACCGGGATCTGGTAGCGATTTCGTATCTCCCAGGGGATCTGGTAATTATTCTTGATCTGCATCACCTTATCCCCCTCCCGGTAGATAGTCTGCCCTGCTTCCCTCTCCTTCTTCTCTGGCGAGGGCGGATTGAGAAAATTCTGAAAGATTCCATTCAGCCGCTCCACCCCCAGGGCGCCCTTCCGCATAGGCGTCATCACCTGGATGTCGAATGGCTTGGCCTGGACATAGTCTGGAAGTTTCTGCTGCACCAGAGTAAGCATGGCGTTGATAATGGCGTCCGGGTTCTCCCGCTTAATAAAGAGGAAATCCCGGCTCCGCTTCCCTAGATCAATCTTCTCCCCATCATGGATCCGGTGGGCATTCATCACAATATCACTCTCCGCTGCCTGGCGGAAGATCTTCGTCAGCTTTACCACCGGGAAGGCCCGGCTCTCGATCATGTCACGGAGCACATTACCCGGTCCAACGCTGGGCAGCTGGTTCACATCCCCTACCAGGATCAACCGCGTCCCCACCGTAATCGCCCGAAGGAGCGCGTGGATCAGATGGATATCTACCATAGACATCTCGTCGATAATCACCACGTCCCCCTCCAAAGGATTCTCTTCGTTCCGCTCAAAATGCATGCCACCGGAACTGTTCTCCTTCTCTCCCGCCACCCCTCCAGCCAGTTCTAATAGCCGGTGGATGGTCTTAGCTTCACAACCGGTAGCCTCGGTCATCCGTTTCGCCGCACGGCCGGTAGGCGCGGCCAAAAGGATGGAGAGACCTTCCCGCTCAAAGAAGCGGATCAACGCATTGATGGTGGTCGTTTTCCCTGTGCCTGGGCCTCCGGTAATAATCAGGAGGCCGCAGTTTGCCGCCTGGCGCACCGCCTCTCTCTGGAGCTCATCCAGACGGATGTTTTCCTCCTCCTGGATCTCCAGAAGCTTCCCGGCAATCTGGCTGTCCGACGCCTCGCCCCGAATGTTCAAATCGTGGAGCATCTTTGCGGTATTCAACTCCAGGTAATAATACTGGGCGGCATAAACAATGGCCGTCCCGGCTTCTCCCTGCCTCTTGATCACGATGCGCTTATCTATCTGCATATCCATCAGATGCTTTTCCATCTCCTGGCTGTCTACCTTTAACAGCTCTGCCCCCTGGGCCAGCAGCTCTTCCCTGGGAAGATAAGTGTGCCCGTTCCCCACCGCCTGGAGAAGGGTGTAGAGGAGGCCGCACCGAATCCGAAAATCCGAGTCCGTAATAATCCCCACTTTCCCCGCAATCTCATCGGCCATCTTAAAGCCTACCCCGGGAATATCATCGGCCAGCTGATAAGGATTTTCCCGGATCACCGAATACAGCCTAGGGCCGTACTCCTGGTAAATCTTCACCGCCATATTTAAGGAAATGCCATACTCCTGGAGAAAGATCATCGCCTGGCGCATATCCTTTTTCTCCTGGACCTGTTCTGAGATGGCCATCGCCATCTTCTCGCTGATACCCTTCACCTCCGAGAGCCGCTCTGGCTCCTCCTCCAGTACCCGGAAGGTGTCCTTCTTAAACTTCCGGACGATCCTGGATGCTAAAGCAGCTCCGATGCCCTTAATGGCGCCGGAGCCCAAATACCGTTCTATGGAAAGAGTATCCTCAGGCGTCCTGATCTCATAGCGCTCCACCTTCAGCTGTTCCCCATATACCGGGTGCTCCATCGCGACGCCCTCGGCCTCCACCATCTCCCCCTCGCCAATGTAATGAAAGGTTCCCACCAATATGGTCTCCTCCCCATCCACATTCAGGCTCAGGACAGTGTAGCCGTTATCCTCATTCCGATATTTAATTCGTTCCACAAAACCTGTTACTGCTGTCATATATTATCTGGAAGGTTTACTGGAAATCTTCCTTCCCCTCTCCATGGGTAAATTCAATAAATTTCCCGGTGCCGATAGCCACTGCAGTCAGCGGATCCTCAGCAATTACCGTGGTGATGCCTGTCTTCTCCTCGATCAAGGTATCCAGGCCGCTAAGCAGGGATCCGCCGCCAGTTAGCACAATCCCCCGGTCAAAGATGTCCGCTGCCAGCTCTGGCGGGGTCCGCTCCAGCACATTGTGAACCGCGTCCACGATCTGCATGGCCGGCTCCCGTAAGGCCTCCAGCGTCTCATCTGAGGTCACCACAATAGTCTTGGGAAGCCCGGTCACTAAGTTTCTTCCACGCACCTCCATGCTCAGCACCTCCGGCCGGCGGGAGGCTGCTCCAATATTAATCTTAATCTCTTCCGCCGTCCTCTCGCCGATGAGCAGATTATGCTTCTTCCTCATATACCGCACCAACGCCTCATCGAAATCATCGCCAGCTGTTTTGATGGAGGTACTTACCACTGTGCCCCCTAAGGAAATCACTGCAATATCCGCGGTGCCGCCTCCAATGTCGACGATCATATTTCCGCAGGCCTTGGAAATATCGATCCCCGCGCCAATAGCTGCAGCCACCGGCTCTTCGATGATGGTCACCTCCCTGGCGCCGGCCTGGTAGGTAGCGTCCTCCACCGCCTTCTTCTCCACCTCTGTGGCTCCGCTGGGAATACAAACGCTGATCCTAGGCTTCCTCAATGTCTTCCGCCCCACAGCCTTATCGATAAAATACTTCATCATCTTTTCCGTTACATTATAATTCGAGATCACCCCCTGGCGCAGAGGGCGGACCGCCACAATATTTCCAGGTGTACGCCCGATCATCAGGCGAGCAGCCTCTCCAATGGCCATGATCTTATTGGTATCCCGGTCAATAGCTACCACAGAGGGCTCCTTCAGCACAACGCCCTTTCCCTTAATATAAACCAGAATGCTGGCAGTGCCCAAATCAATCCCAATGTCATTTGACATCATTGTAAACATAATTCTTTCTTCCTCCTGTCTGGCTTTCCTATCTGTTCAATGCTCCTTTTTCTACCCTTTATTTTCGCAGGCAGTAG
This sequence comes from uncultured Lachnospiraceae bacterium, assembly GCA_949740725.1. GTDB lineage: Bacteria > Bacillota > Clostridia > Lachnospirales > Lachnospiraceae > Caccovicinus. Next base: position 33,156 of record CATJIO010000178.1, read on the forward strand.
GCCGGGCGCCCCAAGGGCTCAAGCCTTTGGCAAATGCCGCGAAAGTCAAATGCTCTGCATCTATTCATCCTTTGTCGATTTTTCCAGGCATTAATGCCCACTATATCTATTTTATTATATACCAACTTGAACGGTTTTCAAAGGCTTTTTTCAAGTTTATTTGACTTTTGTTTCCTTTTTCTTCCTCCAGCTGCGCCCATTAAGACATCCCTTCAGAGATAAATCCATCTGGTAATATTTTCTTTAGAAATTTTATAATTTTTACATTTCCAGTCCACACTTTCGTCACAATTAATCGTTATACTGTACTCAGTTGTTCGAAAGAACAACGAGCCTTTGTTTCAAGTAACCCTTGAAAACATAAAGCTTTTTCATACTCATACCGGATAGCGAAAGCTATCCGGCCCCCCCCTTTACATTTTCTCGATTTTACCTACCATTCCTGAAAAACCGCCGGTGTTCCGGCGGTTTTTAATGTCTGTTTCTCTATAGGAATGACTTTATTTACATTAGGGCAGTTTATCATTTTTACGTATTTTGGTAATAATTTCTTTAGACATTTTATAAATTTTAAATTGTGCTGTCACACTTCGTACATATTTTCCCTTTATACTAAAAACAGTTACTCGAAAGGGTAACCGCTTAGTAAAGCTTTTTCATACTCATACCGGATAGCAGCAGCTATCCGGCCCCCTAAACATTTTCTTATTTATACCTACCATTCCCAAATACACCGGCACATGCCGGTGTATTTATTTTCTTCTAGGAATTTTCTCCAGCTCCTCCAGAAGCTCCTTCAGCGCCTCCCGATGCTTTTCAGGCACAGTCAACCGATTTCCTTTTAAGATTCCCCTAAAATAAAACCGCTGAAACTTGGGCATCCGTTCCTTCCACTCCCATTTGGACTCCTTAAGAGCCTCCATCCTCTCTGAAAAGCTGACGATCCGTTCAAAATGCTCCAGGCTGTACTCCTCCACCCGGTTTCTCACCTCAGACTGAATCTCTTCCCGCAACCGAACTGCCTTGGCGGCGGTAGCTTCTGCTATACGGGCAACCCTGCTCTCCTTCACTCCGTTCATCCTGGCCGCGGCCTCCTCCCGGATCATCACCTTTCGCTGAGCGGCCTCCTTCTGCGCCAGAGCCAGACGCTCGCCCGCCTGCTCCTTCAGCTCACTTTTCAACAGGGCAAGCTGCACCTGCATCTCTTCCAGATTTGTCCGCACTTTGGACATTGCCTCCAAGGCCCGTCCCAAATCCAGGGCTGATTTCGTGGACTCGATAACGTCCGCCACAAAAACGATCCCCACCAGGCTTACCAAAATCAAGGCTGGCGCCAGGCGAATACTCAGCACCAGCTCCTCGATGGGCTTGTGAATCACCTCCGTGAGGAAGATAGTTAAAAAACCCCAGGCAATGGATGAGCTTAAACAGATATACCCTTTGATCTGGAATCGCTGATTGCTGTAATCCCAATATTTCACCTTAAATAGCTTTTCCATCCCCCATCCAGTCACATATTCCAGCATGGTCGCCGCGCCCACCCCAAAAAGATAGACCAGAACCAAGTGATCCTTCACCGGAAGGGAGACGAACAGCATCATCACTGCCCCTGTGCCATACAAAGGCAGCATGGGCAGCCGTAGAAATCCCCGGTTGACCAGGCGTCTGGTCTTTAAGGACACATAGGACGATTCAAAGATCCAGCCGAAAAAACAGTAGCAGAAAAAAAACACCAGCCACTGATACCATGTGTATTCATACATACGATTTCATCCTAATTTTTATCATTCTTCCAGCTTGTGGATAAACAGCCCGCTTCGAAGCTTCGGTTCAAACCAGGTGGATTTGGGCGGCATCAAAAGCCCGGCATCCGCCACAGCAAACAGCTCGCTGATGGAGGTGGGATACAGGGAAAAGGCCACCGCTATATCCTCCTTCCCTCTCCGCTCCAGCTCCTTTAATCCACGGATACCGCCAATAAAATCAATCCGCTGATCCGTCCTGGGATCCCCGATCCCAAGCACTGGGCCTAAGAGGTAATCTTGAAGCAGAGAAACATCTAGCCCTTTCACCGGGTCATCGCTCTGGATCTCCGGCCTCGCCTCCAGGCGATACCACCTCTTCTGAAAGAACATCCCAAAGCTTCCCTTCTTCTCCGGCCCGTGGGGGATGCTTCCCATCTCCTCTACCTGAAAGGATTCCCCGATCCGTAATAAAAATTCCTCCTCGGTCAGCCCATTAAGATCTTTTACCACCCGATTATAGGGCATAATCATCAACTGATCATCTGGAAACAGCACCGATAAAAAGTAATTAAAGGGCTCCTCCCCCGTATATCCTGGATGTTCCTCTCTCCGCTTTTGCCCCACCTTCACCGCGGAGGCCGCCCGGTGATGGCCATCTGCAATATAGGTAGCCGGCACATGGGAAAAACTCTCCTCGATCTCCTTCACCAGTCCAGGCGCCGCCACCTTCCAGGCTTTATGGCCGATCCCATCCTCTGAAAGGAAGTCATATACAGGCTCTCCCAGGCACACCCCATGTACCAGCCGATCTAGCCGCTCCACTGACCGGTAGGCTAAAAAGATGGGGCCTGTCTGCGCATTAGTCACGTCCACATGTCGGATCCGATCCTGCTCTTTCTCCTCTCTGGTATTCTCATGTTTTTTCACCACCTGATGAAGATAATCATCCACCGCGCTGCAGGCCACAATACCCGTCTGGCTCCTTCCATCCATAGTCAGCTGATAAATATAGTAGCAGGGCGTCTCATCTTGGATAAAGGTTCCCTCTGCCATCCTGGCTTCTAAAAGCTCCTTTGCCTTTGCGTACACACAGTCTTGATACATGTCCACTTCCTCTGCAAACTGTGTCTCCGCCCGATCGATATTCAAAAAGGAGAGGGGATTCCCCTTCACCGCTTCCAAGGCTTCCTCCCGATTATACACATCATAGGGAAGGGCCGCCACCTGGGCCGCGCTCTCCCGGACCGGCCTAACCGCTGAAAAAGGCTTCACAACTGCCATCTTACATTCCTCCTCATCATCCATTCGCGTATATCGCGCAGCATGCTGCCGGCACAGCCCGGCAAGGGAAATCCTACGGTCAAATGCAGAAAAGGGATGCGGCCAAACAGCCATCCTGCATCCCTTCTATCTCTACTTGCTAAGTCACTGGCCGCGTGTCCTTATCCCTTTGCGCCGGCCTCCCGCCGTCTAAAAACGTCTTTATTTGATTACCCGAACCCGCAGCACTCCCTTGATCTCTCTTAATTTCTCAATGGTATTTTCCTCTGCCTTGCTCTCCAAATCTAACAAGGTATAGGCATATTTCTCCCGGCTCTTATTGGTCATGTCGGAAATATTGATTCCCTGCTCCGCTAAAATTCCGGTAATTTGCCCGATCATCTTGGGGATATTCCGGTGCATTACCGCCACGCGGCTGGCTGTGGCACAAGCGCCCATATCACAGGAGGGGTAGTTCACTGAATGCTTAATATTCCCGTTCTCCAGGTAATTCATCATTTCCTTCACCGCCATCACCGCGCAGTTGTCCTCTGACTCCTCGGTGGAAGCCCCCAGATGGGGAATGGCAATCACATTTTTCATGGCCACTGATTTAGGGTTGGGGAAATCCGTCACATAGCGGTGCACCTTACCGGACGCCAAGGCCTCGGCCATGGCGTCGTCATCTACCAGCAGATCCCTGGCAAAGTTTAATATAACCACTCCATCCTTCATGGAATCCAGGATTTCCTTATTAATCATCTTCTTTGTGGAATCCATCAAGGGCACATGTACAGTAATATAATCGCACTCCTTATAAATGCTGTCCACTGAGGTGATGTGCTTTACATCGCGGGAAAGCATCCAGGCTGCATTGACGGAGATAAAGGGATCATAGCCATATACCTCCATGCCAAGAGCAGCGGCCGCATTAGCTACTTCCGCCCCGATAGCCCCAAGGCCAATTACCCCCAGCTTCTTACCCTTGATCTCATGTCCGGCAAAAGCCTTCTTGCTCTTTTCCACCGACTTGGCGATATTCTCATCTTCTCTATTCTCCTGGCACCACTTCATTCCCCCGGCAATATCTCTGGAGGCTAACAGCAGTCCGGCCAGCACTAACTCCTTTACTCCGTTAGCATTGGCCCCCGGCGTATTAAATACCACCACACCAGCCTCAGCACAAGTATCCAAAGGAATGTTATTCACTCCGGCCCCAGCCCTTGCCACAGCTAGGAGGGAGTCAGAAAGATCCATCTCATGCATGGAAGCGCTGCGAACTAAGATTCCCTCAGCCTCATTCCGATCCTCTGTCACTTGATACTGATCCGTAAGCAATGCCATTCCATACTTAGAAATAGGATTTAAGCAATGTAATTTCATGTCCGTTCCCCCTATTAATTTCCATGCTTTTCTTCAAATTCCTTCATAAACTCAACCAGCTTCTCCACGCCTTCTATGGGCATGGCATTATAAATGCTGGCCCGCATGCCGCCTACAGTGCGATGCCCCTTTAAGTTCTCCAAGCCTGCCGCCTTGGACTCCTTGACAAATAAAGCATCCAGCTCCTCATCTCCGGTGACAAAGGGCACATTCATCAGAGAGCGATCCTTTTTCTCCACCGTTCCTTTAAACATCTTGCTGGAATCCAGGAAATCATAGAGAAGCTTCGCCTTTTTCTCATTGTATTCCTTCATGGCGCTTAATCCGCCCTTTGCCTTCAGCCACTTAAACACCTTACCGCAGATATAGATGCCGTAACAGGGCGGCGTATTATACAGTGATCCGGCGGCGGCGTGAGTCTTATACCGCAGCATCGTCGGTGTTCCCGGGAGCACATCCTCAGTGATCAAATCCTCCCGGATAATCACGATAACCATGCCTGCCGGGCCAACATTCTTCTGCACGCCGCCGTAGATCACACCGTATTTCGTCACATCTATGGGCTCAGATAAAAAGCAGGAGGAAACATCGGCAACCAGGGTCTTCCCCTTGGTATTGGGCAGCTGGTGATATACGGTTCCATAAATAGTATTATTCTGGCAGATGTAAACGTAATCCGCGTCGTCGTCAATGGGAAGATCTGAGCAGTCCGGTATGTAGCTAAAGGTCTTATCCGCACTGGAGGCCACCGCGTTGGCCTTGCCGTAAAGCTTCGCCTCCTGCCATGCTTTTTTCGCCCACTGTCCGGTAATAATGTAGTCGCCAACCTTGTTTTTAAACAGATTCATGGGAATCATGGCAAACTGCTGGGAAGCCCCGCCCTGCAGAAAAAGCACCTTATAATTCTCCGGGATGTTCATCAATTCCCGCAGATCCTTTTCTGCCTCGTCAATAATCGTTTGAAATGCCTTTGACCGGTGGCTCATCTCCATCACCGACATACCTGTACCCCGGTAGTCCAACATCTCAGCCGCTGCTTCCGTCAGCACCTCCTCTGGCAGAACCGCAGGGCCTGCCGAGAAATTATATACTCTGCTCATGTTGCTCCTCCTTAAAATTTTCATGATTTCATTCTATTAACTTGTTAATGCTTTGTCAAGGTAAAATGTAGGATTTTCTACTGAATCTTCAAATCCGTATCATCAAAAGCGTCCTCTATAGGCGCTCCTGCCGGCACCATAGGGAATACCTTATCGTCACAATTAATCTGGCACTCGATCACCACCGGAATATTCAACTCCATAGCCTCCTTAAGCGCCGGCATAAACTCTTCTTTCTTGGTTACCCGGTAAGCTTTGGCCCCCATGGCCTCCGCCAGCTTCACAAAATCTACCGCATCATTTAACACGGTCTGGGAGTAGCGCTTTCCGTAGAAAAGGGTCTGCCATTGGCGCACCATGCCCAGCACATGGTTATTCATCACGATCTGGATCACCGGGATATTATAACGGGTGGCAGTGGCGATCTCATTCATATTCATGCGGAAACAGCCGTCCCCGGCAATATTGATTACCGTTTTATCTTTACAGCCCAGCTTCGCCCCGATAGCTGCTCCCAGGCCGTAGCCCATAGTGCCCAGGCCCCCGGAAGTCAGCAGTGTCCTGGGATTCTTGTAAGGATAGTACTGGGCCGCCCACATCTGATGCTGGCCCACCTCGGTTACAATTAGGGCGTCCCCATGAGTAGCCTCGTAGATCTGTTCAATAATGTAGGG
>CATJIO010000179.1 GCA_949740725.1 uncultured Lachnospiraceae bacterium
CCTGATGGCAATACGTTTTCTTACAGAGCTTAAGGTAAGTAGTATTTATCTTGCTGGACTTGATGGTTATGCCCATGATGCCAAAGAGAACTATGGGGATAGTAATATGTCTATTATCATGAAAGATGATATGTGGGATGCAATCAATATTGGTATGACGGAAATGTTAGATAAGTATAGCAAGGATGTATGCATTAGCTTCCTTACTGTACCTAAATATATTGTAGTAAGGGGAAAGAGCATGAATAGAATAGCATCAGGGAATAAGAGCAAAAAGAGCAGAGTTTGATAAGCTTGTTGAGATTATTATTAGTTAAAATAAAAGTAGGGGAAATCGTTGAAGCAGCAGTGCCTTCAGAAAAAGAAGCGAGTGAAGAACGTTGAAAAGGGTGCCAAGTAAATGGCGCCCTTTTCAACGTTACCTGTAAATACCATGCAATTTGACATAAAAAAATTATGTAAATTAATTCATTTGACATTCAAATTTTTATCCTAAAAATACTTGACAGCTTCTAAGATTACTGCTAAAGTGATAGTATCAAAATGATATTAATATTTTGATACTATCACTTTGATATTAACATTTCAAGAAATAATAAACTTAGTGTAATAGGAGGGGAAAGTATGGATATGGTTTATACCTGGGAAGCATTAAAAGAACGGTATTCTTCCGGAGAAAGGGTTAAATATGTATTTTTTTGGAAACCCACCCCATCTTCTGATGGACGAATTACAGAAACCTGTCTCAGCCAATGGTGGATGTGCAATTTTACTGTCCAAGGGATTCAGTATTCTTGTGCAGAGCAATATATGATGGCAGAGAAGGCGCGTTTATTCCACGATAACAAAATGTGGAACCGGATTATGTCTGCCAACCAGCCCAAAGAGATGAAGGCCTATGGGCGGGCTGTCCAAAATTTTAATCAGGCAGTATGGGAAGCGTCTTGTTATGCGCTGGTCAAAGAAGGGAATCTGGCAAAATTTTCACAAAATCTGGATTTATGGGAATATTTAAAAACAACACAAAAGCGAATACTGGTAGAAGCCAGCCCTAGAGATCGAATTTGGGGGATTGGTATGGAGAGAAACAATCCAGACGCCATTAATCCTTTAAAATGGAGAGGAAAAAATCTCCTTGGTTTTGTCTTAACTGAAGTGAGAGATATTTTACTGGAAAAAGAGAAGGAGAGTAGAGGACGATGATGAACACATCGGTCAGTAATCCTATTCGAGATCAACAAGGTCAGACAGAGGAAGAGTATCTGAACGCGTACTGTCCAGAGAAATATCCCAGTCCTTCTGTAGCAACTGATATGGCGATTTTTACCATTTTAGAACAACGGGAAGAGAATTATCGAAAATTATCAGAAAAAAAGCTGGGACTTCTATTGATTCAGAGAGGAGTCCATCCATTTCTTGGTTGCTGGGCTCTTCCCGGAGGCTTTGTCCGCCCTGGGGAAACCACAGAGGAAACTGCCCGTAGAGAGCTGCAGGAGGAAACCGGATTAGGACAGGTTTACATGGAACAGCTGCATACCTTTAGCACACCAGATCGGGATCCAAGAACCTGGGTCATGAGCTGTGCCTATATGGCTTTGGTAGACAGCCAGACTGCCGCATTAAAGGCAGGAGATGACGCGGCAAATGCCCGATGGTTTTCCATTTCCCTTCACCTATACAATGAAATGAAGGATTATGGGCGGGATTCCTCTACCAAAGACATTCAAGCGGTTATCCACGTCCAACAATTTCAACTTATCCTACAGCCGCATCAACAATCAGAAGATCCTTCCGATGACGTTCCCTCGCTTCACGCTCTCATTGAAAAAACGACCACAAAAACCAAGAATTCTGAGTCGGTAGAATATATCATAAAGGAAAATCATGGGCTGGCATTCGACCACGCAATGATCATCGTGCGGGCATTGGAACGGCTCCGTGGAAAAGTGGAGTCTACTGATTTAGCCATGCATTTAATGCCAGACCAGTTCACGCTGACGCAACTGCAGCAGGTGTATGAGGTAATCCTCGGAAAAACTCTGCTAAAGCCGGCATTCCGCCGGAAAGTTATTCCGCTGGTCGAGGAGACTATTTTCAGCACCTCAGGAGAAGGGCAAGGGCACCGTCCATCCAAACTATATCGAAGAAAATGGGAGAAATAAATTATGGACCGAAAGGCTATTGCCGGAGAAACTTTAGAAATTTTAAAAAATGGTTACTATCAAATCAATGAAACCCAAGTTCGTATTCATGAACTTCAGGAAAAATCCATCGCCGGGAGTTTCCTGCTAACCCCAGAACAAGGAGCAAGCTTAATCACTCAATTTCCTCCAGTATCCCCAAAAAAATCGGGGAAACCAGACTGGAGACTATGGAATTGCTCTGCTGTTGACGCTATTTTAAAGCTAGCAGCAGAAGAGAAGCCATGTGCTGTCTTGAATTTTGCCAGTGCCAAAAATCCAGGAGGAGGCTTTCTAAACGGTGCTATGGCACAGGAGGAAAGTCTTGCCGCATCCAGCGGCCTTTACAAGACCCAGACCATTCATGAAGACTATTATCAGAGAAACCGCCAATGCAAAACAATGATGTATACCGACCATGCTATCTATTCTCCAGAAGTCGTCTTTTTCCGCAATGGTAAATTTCAGCTGATTCTTCAGCCGATCACCGCATCTGTTCTGACTCTGCCTGCAGTAAATATGGGACAGGTAATGCAAAAGGGCGAAGATGTCCAAGAGGCTGAACAGGTGATGAAACACCGTATGAAATTGGCTTTAGCTATTTTTGCACAACAAAATTGCCGTCATCTGATCCTGGGCGCTTATGGGTGCGGCGTATTCCGCAATGATCCGAAAAAGATCGCAATGTGGTGGCGCGAACTGTTAATCAATTTCTTTCCAGATAGGTTTAACACCATTATTTTTGCTGTTTACGACCATTCATCCACACAGAGCTGCTTCAAAGCCTTTGCCAAAGAATTTGCACCAACTATTCGTTAAAGTGTTGTTTCGCGAATAGTTTGATGTGCAGCAAAATACCTCCTTGGATTTCCCGATCCACTCTCCCAAGGAAATATTGCTTGCTTATTTATCCTAGGAACGATATAATATGGGATAAACAATACCAAAAGAAACAAGAAAAAACAAGCCCATCAGAAAGGATGCCCTTATCTCGTTTTATGAAACTTCAACGTCTCTTAAGTTTAACCCGTCAAGCTGTGGATGCCTATCATATGATTTCACCAGGTGATCATATTGCCTTGGGGCTTTCCGGGGGAAAAGACAGTTTAACTTTGCTATATGCCTTGGCAAAGCTCAAAGGATTTTATCCAAATTCCTTCAACCTGTCCGCGGTAACGGTTGATTTAGGCCTTGGCAATATGAATTTGGATCTGGTAAAGGAGCTCTGTAAAGAATTATCGGTTCCCTATCAAATTATCCCCACCAATATTGGAAAAATCCTCTTTGATGTCCGCCAGGAGTCCAATCCATGTTCTCTATGTGCGAAAATGCGAAAAGGGGCTTTAAACCAGGCAATTAAAGAGCTGGGCTGCAATAAGGTTGCCTATGCCCACCACAAGGATGACTTAATTGAGACCATGATGCTTTCTATGCTGTACGAAGGTCGCTTCTATTCCTTCTCCCCATATACGTATCTGGATCGGATGGAGCTGGCGGTGATTCGTCCGCTTATTTTTGTGTCTGAGGCGGAGGTGGTAGGTTTTCGCAATAAATATCAACTGCCAGTTTGTAAAAATCCTTGCCCTATGGACGGACATACGAAGCGAGAATATGTGAAGGCATTATTGAAGAAATTAGAGCTAGAAAATCCCGGGACAAAAAAACAAATGTTCAGGGCAATTATTGAGGGGAATATCCCTGGCTGGCCAGAGCCAGATCCCTCTAAGCTTCCATGAGAATTTACCAGAAAGAAGGTATTCATTTTGAGTAATCTGCCATACCATGAACAAATTGATCGGGATAATATCCTGCATCTGCGCCAGTTAATGCAGGAGCTCCCACTCTTCTGCGCTCAGTTTTTCCGGGGAATCGAGCCCAGAACTTCCTCCAGAACAAGGATTGCCTATGCCTATGACTTGAAGGTTTTTTTTGACTTTTTAGTGAAGGAACATCCGAATTTCTCGGGAGATATCCGGCAGTTCAAGCTTTCCCAGTTGGATGAGCTGCAGGTAGTGGACATTGAAGAATATATGGAGTACTTAAAGTATCGCTTTAATGACAAGAACCAGGAGATCATTAACAAGGAGCGGGGAATTGTCCGCAAAATCAGCGCCTTGAAAAGCTTCTATAATTATTTCTTCCGATTGGAGGAGATCAAAACCAATCCCCTGGCCCTGGTTCAGCTTCCCAAACTCCATGATAAAGAGATCATTCGTCTGGAAATCGACGAAGTCGCCCGCCTTTTAGATGAGGTGGAAGCCGGGGATAAACTTACAGAAAAGCAGAAAGCATATCATGCAAAAACCAGAGTCCGTGATCTTGCCCTCCTTACACTCCTGCTGGGCACTGGCATCCGTGTTTCGGAATGTGTGGGCCTAAATCTCCATGATATTGACTTTGATAGCGGGGGAATCCGTATTCACCGTAAAGGTGGGAAGGAGGTCACCGTCTATTTTGGCACAGAGGTAGAGGCAGCGCTTCTGGATTATCTGGATGAGCGGGAATTTATGATTCCGGAAGCAGGCCATGAGGATGCGCTGTTTCTCTCTCTTCAGAATAAACGTCTCTCTGTCCGCAGTGTGGAAAATCTGGTAAAAAAGTACGCAACCTTGGTTACGCCTTTAAAGAAAATCACCCCACATAAGCTGCGCAGCACTTATGGAACCAATTTGTACCGGGAAACGGGAGATATTTATTTAGTTGCTGATGTTCTAGGACACTCCGATGTAAATACGACAAAAAAGCACTATGCCGCACTGGAAGATCAGCGAAGGCGAAGCGCCCGCAATGCTGTCCAGCTCAGGGAAAAAAGAAACTAACAATCTAAGAAACTAACAATTTAATTATAGTCATTAAAGTAAAAGAAAGGATATTAATTATGGCTGAACATAACAAGACACAGGAAATCTTGTGGAAGGATCGGAAGCATTTTATGTGGTTTCCATGGTCATTCACAAAATATTACATTCAGAATGACCGGCTCATGCTGGAAAGCGGGCTCTTTCACACAACACTGGATGAAACCCTGCTCTACCGCATTGTTGATTTAACTATGCACCAGTCCTTTGCCGGAAAGCTTTTTAATACTGGGGACATTATCATCAAGGCAAAGGTAGATACTTCCTCGGAGATCGCGCTCCGCAATATCTCCAATCCAAAAAAGATCCGCCTCCTGATCTCTGAATTAGTGGAGGAAAGCAGACAAAACCGCAATGTGGTGGGAAAAGAATTTTACGGAGGCCAAAGTCATGATCATCACTGCGATCATGAGGAAGACTTTGATGAGGAAGAGCTATAGGTAATTGTATTGATAGGAACACTATTGATAGTAAACTACCATCAGATAATTTCCCGCATGGATGGTGTCGCCGGCCAGCTGATTAATCCGCTTTAGCTCCTCTACATATCCACGGATATCCATAGGGCTCTTATTCGCATAGCGGGAGGCGATACTCCACAAACTGTCCCCGTTTTCTACCTGAATGCTGGTGTAACGGGGACCAGGCCTGGAAGCAATATCTCCTCTCTCCGCTGCTTCTCTGTCCGTCTTATCCGCCTCCTGGACAATCCTGTTTTCCTTCATCCTATCTACAGAAATCTGAAAGGTGTTGGCAAAAGCGTGCCTCACATCGTTTCCTGTGTGGATACCAATGATAACGACAGCGGCGATAAACAAACATATGTTCTTATATACCTGTAAGCGGCGCAGATGTCGCTGCTCTTCCGCTTTTTGCTCTCGCGCCAAAATAATGGTAATTGCGTTCGCCAGCTTGTGTCCCTCGTCTTCTCTCCTGTATTCTCTGCTCTTCCCGTCTCTGCAACGCTCAATCGTCCTCTGTAAACGCTCGTTCATAAAATATCCCCCTCCCCTGTTACGCTCAGCTAAATCCTTTCCTTAATGTAATGGCCGTATAACCGCTTTGCTGATTTCTTTTTTGAATTTCCATCTACTTTGTTTGAATACTAAATCATTTTCGAACAAATGTTCTTTATGGGTTTATCATACCATCCGAACATTTGTTTGTCAATAGTGCCATATCACTTTTCGAACAAAAGTTTGTTTTTTTGTTTGCAATTTATTGGAAACTGTGTTATGATTAGCGTAGAATATTTACTGAGCTTTGTCTGCTATCGGAATAATTTATGGAGGTTCCTATGTCACAGGAAAGGATTTCTGCCAAGCAGCAGGAAATTTTAGAATATGTTAAAGAAACGATTTTAAAGAAAGGCTTCCCCCCAACCGTACGTGAGATTTGTGAGGCGGTTCATCTGAAATCCACTTCGTCTGTCCACTCACACCTGGAGACCCTGGAGGAAAGAGGATATATCCGTCGTGATCCCGCGAAGAATCGGTCTATCGAAATTCTGGACGACTGCTTTAACTTAACCCGGCGGGAGCTGGTCAATGTTCCCCTGGTAGGGGCGGTTGCCGCCGGCCAGCCTATTCTGGCCCAAGAGAACATTGAAAATTATTTTCCCATTCCAGCGGAGATGCTCCCCAACCAGGAGACTTTTATGCTGCGGGTAAAGGGTGAAAGCATGATTAATGCAGGGATCTGCGACGGCGACCACATTATTGTGGCTCAACAGGAGAATGCGGATAACGGCGATATCGTGGTAGCGCTGTTGGAGGACTCGGCTACAGTCAAACGGTTTTTTAAGGAAAGCCACCAGATCCGCCTGCAGCCGGAGAACGATTCCATGGAGCCTATTTATTCCACGGATGTTCATATCCTCGGGAAGGTTATTGGTTTGATCCGCTTAATGTAGCCCAGACGGAATCCAGGGAAAACAGAAAAAAGAGCCAATCGTGTATGTTAAATCCATACATGATTGGCTTTGCCGATTACCCATCGGGATTATTGGCTTACAGTTCCGTTATGCTTACGATGGTTTTCCCGTCTCTCCAGATCCGCTCCAGGTCGTAGAAGAGCCGGTCTTCTTTGCAGAATACATGAACGATAATATCCTTATAGTCCATTAAGACCCAGTTTGCAGTCTGATAGCCCTCGATCTGTTTTACCTCATATCCAGCCTTTCCCAGGCTTTCTTCTACCTGGTCAACCATAGCCTTTACCTGATTAGGATTGTTGCCGTTGGCGATGATAAAATAATCCGCCAGGACGGATATTTCCTGAATGTCAATAATCTGGATATTTTCCCCCTTTTTCTCCTCTAAAGCGGCAAATGCCAGCTTCACCATTTCCTTTGAATGATTCATACACTCCTCCTTGATTTTTCCAATCTGTCGCTGCTCAACTTTTCCAACACCGTATACCTGCTGCTTTCTACTTCCCCAGTTTAAGCGTCGCTTTCCTCCTCATCTGAAGACATTACCTGCTTCAGCGCTTGCTTCCGATGCAGTTCCTGATAGTATTCAAAAGCCTTCAAGGTAATAGGATCGATTTTCCCTGACTTCCTGTCCAGATATTCTAAAGTGCCCTTCAAGATCCTATACATGGTCTCATCCAGATCCTTATAGGCCAGGGCGCGGATACTGGGCAGATTATCTGCTTTGTTCCGCCTGGGCTCGATGTAATCCGCGATATAGACGATCTTCTCCAAAAGAGTCATCTCTGGTTTTCCAGTGGTATGATAGAGGATCGCAGAAAGGATCTCCGGATCGCTGACCCCATACTTGTGCTTCGCCAGCCATGCCCCATAATTTGCGTGAAGAACGGCTGGCGCCTCTTCCTCCTCCGGGGAGAAAAGAATCCCATGCTTCTTGCATTTTTTCAGGATAATGTCATCGGAATACCGTTTTCCACAATCGTGGAGCAGCCCGGCTAGCTCTGCCTTTTCCAGGTCGCATCCATGGCACATAGCCAAGCTCATACAAGAATAAGATACGCTTAGGGAATGCTCATAGCGCATCGGATCCAGCTTCATCTCCAGGTTCTTCCGATAGGATAAAATTAAATTAAAGGCTTCTGTCATGATTCCATCCGTCCCTTCTCTGGTGATTTTTGATACCATTATTTCTGATACATCTTTTGATCCTGAATGTACTCCCAGACTGCCTCAGGGACATAGTCCTCTGCCGACTTCCCGTCTGCCACCAGGCTTCGTATATCCTCTGAAGACACATCCATCTCCGGGCTATGAAGCTGATGGATTCTGGCATGGTATTTTCCAGTGAGGTATCGGATCTGCTGTTCCAGGCTGGGATGAACCTGGTCATATTCCCGGCAGGCCGCAAGGATAGTGGTATTTGCCAGAATCTGTCCTGGCTGATACCACTGCTCGATTTCATACAGGGAATCCGCTCCCAGAATAAAGTAAAATTCATGCTCTGGGTACTCCTTCTGAAGCAGAGCAAGCGTCTGGGCGGTATAGGTATTGCCGGGGCGGCGGATCTCAAAGTCAGAGAAAACGAAATCCTCCTCATGGGCCAGGGCCAGCTTTACCATATCGCACCGCCTGGCGGCCTCCGAGACCGGATGATCCTTTTTATGCGGCGGCTGTCCAGAGGGCATATACCAGACCTGACTCAGATGATATTCTGTTTTTGCCTGCCTGCCAATAAGCAAATGTCCCTTATGGATGGGATCAAAGGTTCCACCCATGATTCCGATTCTGGCCATGGATTCCTCTCCTTATGGCTACTGTCTGCATTGTATTCAGGCAAACCGCCTTGCTGATGAAACAATACAGACAGCACACCAGTATATTAATTAAGGAAGCTGGATCTTCCGCTTCGTCTCATCCTTCGCTGGACGATAGAGAACGATCCTTCTCCCGATTACCTGTACCAGCTGGGAACGTGTCCGCTCTGCCAGCATCTCCGCCACAGACCCTCCGTCATCCAGGCAATTCTTTAAAATAGTAATTTTCACCAATTCTCTGGCGTCCAAAGCCTGATTAACCGCCTCTGTGATCTCCGGCGTCAGGCCAGATTTCCCGATCTGGAATATCGGTTCCAGATTCATTGCCAATCCCTTTAAATAGGATCTCTGTTTGCTTGTCATCTTCTTGCTCCTTCTCACCGCCTGGCGCTGGGGGCTTTCCTGCCCATTCCCCCGCTGCCTACATTCTTCTGTCGAATATCCCATTCAACAGCACAGAATTATTCCTCATTTATGCTGAATGGGATTGTTCTGTACCTCTGCAAAATGGGGCTCAGGGCGTCACTTATAGTAATCGAAGGCCAGTCCATACATGCGGACCGTGTCCCCCTCCTGAATCCCTGCCTGCTCCAGCTGATCCAACACGCCATTTTCCTTTAAAAACCGCTGGAAGAATTCAAAGCCCTTTTCCGATTCCAGGTTCGTATATCCCAACATCTTTTCGATCCGCGGGCCTTCTACCACATAGACGCCCTCCTCTGTTTTTTCCACCGTATAGGGAAGATTTGTATCCACCTGAATCGAGGACAGGTCAAATTCTCGCTCAAAAATAATCGGCTCCGGGGCAGCAGTCTTCAGCAACTCATTCACATAAGCTAACAGCTCCTTCACCCCCTGTCCGCTAACTGCGGAGATGGGGAATACCCGGATATTCTCTGGCTCAAATTCCTCCTTCAGCCCTTTAATAGGGTCTGGATTCTCCTCATCAATGTAGAGGGCATCGATCTTATTCGCTGCAATTACCTGCGGCTTTAAGGACAACCCAGGATCATAGGAAGCTAATTCCTGATTAATGGCCCGAATATCCTGGATGGGATCCCTGCCCTCTGTTGACGCAGCATCCACCACGTGAATCAGCACCCGTGTGCGCTCGATGTGGCGGAGGAAATCATGGCCCAATCCCACGCCCTGGGAAGCGCCTTCAATGAGCCCTGGGATATCCGCCATCACAAAGCCGGCGCCTTCGCCCAAATCCACCACGCCCAGATGAGGATTTAAGGTGGTAAAATGATAATTGGCGATCTTCGGCCTGGCATTGCTCACCCGGGAAAGAAGGGTGGACTTGCCCACATTGGGGAAGCCCACTAGCCCCACGTCAGCGATTACCTTAAGCTCCAGCTGGATCCAGAGCTCTTTGGCAGGCTGTCCTGGCTGAGCATACTTGGGGGCCTGCATGGTGGAGGTGGCGAAATGCATATTCCCCAGGCCACCCTTCCCGCCGGTTAAAATTATCTCCCGCCGATTCTCACCAGACATGTCAGCAATCACCTTCCCGCTTTCAAAGTCACGGATCACTGTACCCTCTGGCACTTTGATCACCAGATCCTCTCCATTAGCGCCGTGGCACCGACGTTTTCCTCCTTCCTTGCCGCTGCCGGCCACATACTTTCTCACATGGCGGAAATCAGACAGCGTATTTAAGCCATCCTCCACTTGGAAGATAATATCGCCGCCCCTGCCGCCGTCTCCCCCATCTGGTCCGCCTGCGGGAACATATAATTCCCGTCGGAAGGAGACATGGCCATCTCCTCCTTTCCCGGACTTGATAAAAACCTTGGCTCTGTCACAAAACACGCTGTGCACCACACCTTTCTAGCTGTAAAGCATCTATCAAAGTATATCTATCATTCAAGAAGGGCTCCATACCATAAGTATGAAGCCCTATCCGGTTCATTATTCATTGATCACTCTGGGATAAACAGAAACCTGCTTCTTATCTCTGCCCTTCCTCTCAAACCTTACCACGCCGTCAACCAGGGCGAACAGGGTATCGTCCCCGCCTCTGCCTACGTTGTTGCCAGGATGGATCTTCGTTCCTCTCTGACGATACAGAACATTTCCTGCCAGAACGAACTGTCCGTCCGCTCTCTTCGCCCCAAGACGCTTCGCCTCAGAATCACGGCCGTTCTTGGTGGAACCAACACCTTTCTTATGAGCAAATAACTGAAGGTTCATGCTAAACATCTCTTACACCTCCTTAAAACCAATCGCAATGTATTCATTTCCATAGGACTCCTGGATCTGGGTCAGGCCCAGCACAAGAGAATCCATTAAAAGCCTCGACTCCCTGCTGACCTGCCCGGTGAAATGAAAGGAAAATCCGCCGCTCTCCTCATCCACCTCCCCGGTAAAGGAATCGTGGGTAAGGGATTCCACGGAATTGGCCATATTCAGCGTCAATGCGGAAACCGCGGCACAGATAATGTCCCGCCCCTCCACATCAAACCCTGCATGCCCCCTACACTCCAAACCGATAGTCTGCTGTTGGGAATCCTGAAATACGGTTACACAAATCATAATTAAGCATTGATCTTTTCAATCTTCACTTCCGTGAAAAGCTGTCTGTGACCGTTTTTCTTGTGGTATCCGGTTTTTCTCTTATACTTGTAGACAATAACCTTTTTGCTCTTGCCTTCCTTTACCACGGATGCAGTGACTGTCGCTCCTTCTACGGTGGGGCAGCCTACCTTCAACTCCCCATTGCTTACAGCCAATACCTGATCAAAGGTAACGGTTTCGCCAGCTTCCACGCCCAGCTTCTCTACCTTAATGATATCGCCCTCAGCTACCTTGTACTGCTTTCCGCCTGTTGCAATAATCGCGTACATTCTTAAGGACCTCCTATTATCATTACTCGCC
>CATJIO010000180.1 GCA_949740725.1 uncultured Lachnospiraceae bacterium
AAAAAATTAGCACTCGCCTCTTGACAGTGCTAACAAACAGTGATATAACATATCATGTAGTTAGTAAACGAGGAAATGAATGGCAAAAAGACAATATATAGGAGGAATTATCATGAAGTTAGTACCTTTATTTGACAGAGTCGTTTTAAAGCAGTTAGTTGCAGAAGAAACTACCAAGTCTGGCATTGTACTGCCGGGTCAGGCAAAGGAGAAGCCCCAGCAGGCGGAAGTAATCGCCGTAGGTCCCGGCGGAGTGGTAGATGGAAAGGAAGTTACCATGCAGGTTAAGGTTGGCGATAAGGTGATTTATTCCAAGTATTCCGGAACCGATGTAGAGGTAGACGAGGAGAAGTTTGTGATTGTAAAGCAGAATGATATCCTGGCTGTGATTGAGTAATCATTGACTATCGTATTTTAAGCTGAGTGATTAAATAGTATAAACAAATTGGAGGTTGAATTATTATGGCAAAGGAAATTAAATATGGAGTAGATGCCAGAAAAGCATTAGAGTCCGGCGTGAATCAGTTAGCAGATACAGTACGTGTTACCTTAGGCCCCAAGGGACGGAATGTAGTATTGGATAAGTCCTTCGGCGCTCCGCTGATCACCAATGACGGTGTCACCATTGCAAAGGAGATCGAGCTGGAGGATGCATTCGAGAACATGGGTGCCCAGCTGGTAAAGGAAGTGGCAACTAAGACCAATGATGTGGCAGGCGATGGAACCACCACAGCAACGGTTCTGGCACAGGCCATGATTAATGAGGGCATGAAGAATCTGGCAGCGGGAGCGAATCCTATCGTATTAAGAAAGGGCATGAAGAAGGCTACCGAAGCTGCGGTAAACTGCATTCAGGAGATGTCCAAACCCATCGAGGGCAAGGATCAGATCGCAAGAGTGGCTGCTATTTCCGCATCCGATGATGAGGTAGGACAGCTGGTAGCAGATGCCATGGAGAAGGTTTCCAAGGACGGCGTTATCACCATCGAGGAGTCCAAGACCATGAAGACCGAGCTGGATCTGGTAGAGGGTATGCAGTTTGACCGGGGCTATGTATCCGCATATATGGCTACAGATATGGATAAGATGGAAGCAGTTCTGGATGACCCGTACATTCTGATTACCGATAAGAAGATCTCGAATATCCAGGAAATCCTTCCGCTGTTAGAGCAGGTAGTAAAGACCGGCGCGAAGCTGTTAATTATCGCAGAGGATGTGGAGGGCGAAGCTCTGACCACCCTGATTGTGAATAAATTAAGAGGCACCTTTAATGTAGTAGCTGTGAAGGCTCCCGGCTACGGCGACAGAAGAAAAGAGATGTTAAAGGATATCGCGATTCTTACCGGCGGCCAGGTGATTTCCGAGGAGCTGGGCCTGGATCTGAAGGAAGTAGACATGAGCCAGTTAGGCCGTGCGAAATCCGTTAAGGTTCAGAAGGAGAACACCATTATAGTAGACGGCTGCGGCGAGAAGGCAGACATCTCTGCCCGTGTAGCCCAGATCCGTGCCCAGATCGAAGAGACCACCTCTGATTTTGATAAAGAAAAGCTACAGGAAAGACTGGCGAAGCTGGCTGGCGGCGTAGCTGTAATCCGCGTAGGCGCTGCTACTGAGACAGAGATGAAAGAAGCCAAGCTCCGCATGGAGGACGCCTTAGCCGCCACCAAGGCAGCGGTAGAAGAGGGAATCATCGCCGGCGGCGGTTCCGCATACGTACACTCCGCTGAAAAGATCAAAGGCATCGTAGATACCTTAGAAGGCGACGAGAAGACCGGAGCCCGGATCATCTTAAAAGCCCTGGAAGCCCCGCTGTATCACATCGTAGCAAACGCAGGATTAGAAGGCTCCGTTATTATTAATAAGGTAAGAGAATCCCAGGTAGGCGTAGGCTTCGACGCATACAAGGAAGAATACGTAGACATGATCAAAGCAGGAATCCTGGACCCTGCAAAAGTAACCAGAAGCGCTCTGCAGAATGCAACCAGTGTTGCATCAACATTATTGACAACTGAATCTGTTGTTGCTAATATTAAAGAAGAAACCCCCGCCATGCCCGCCGGCGGCGGAATGGGGGGAATGATGTAAGCGAAAGCAGAGTCAGATAAGGAAAAAGGGCCTGGCCATGCTAGCATGAGCCAGGCCCTTTTTTCGCATCTGACGAGCAACGGTAGCGAGAAGGAGCGAAGCGGATTCGAGCTACCGTTGCGGTAGGAACGCTTTGCGTTCCTTGCTTTCGCCTCCCAGCCCAAGGTCCCGCGCCCCAAAGCTCTTCGCAAGCGAGCATCCCTCGCGAAGAGCAAAGCGAATTCGCGTCCCCTCCCCTATCCCCTAAACTAAACGAAAGGAGCCCACCCCCAAATGAATCAAGACACATATGTAGAATGGTTAGTAAAACGAAAAGACCCTGCCTACGCATGGCCTGCCCGCATCCTTCTAGGCATCCTGTGCGCACTATCCCTGTTAACCGCCCTCACCACCACCTGGGGTATTCTCGTCCTGGCCGCAGCAGGCGTAGGCACATTCTTCCTTCTTCAGACCCTGAATATTGAATATGAATATTTATACGTAGACGGCAGTCTGTCCATTGACAAGATCTTAGGCAAAGCCCGCCGCAAAAAAGTGCTGGAGTGTTCCAAGGATGAACTCCTTATCATCGCCCCCTCTGATTCCTTTGTACTTAAAGATTACGAGACCAATAATATGAAGCTTCTCAACTGTTCCTCCGATAGCAAGGAGAAAAAAACTCACACCATGATCTATCAGCAGGGTTCCCAGCGCTACAAAGTAATCCTGGAGCCCAACGAGAAACTCCTTACAGCGATTCGCCACACCACCCCTCAAAAAATGGTGCGGTAAGATAAGCAGGATGCAAAGAGATTTATAAGTAAAATGAATGAATCTTCCTCTACAAACATTTGACAACCGGTTGAAATTTTGCTAGAATTAGCTACTAACAACAAATCGGTTCGTCGGATATCCCAAAGTAAACTACGGGAAATTCGACCTTCGCGGCATTCGCTAGATGCTCGTGCATATCCTGCAGGGCACCTGGCTTCCTGCTTGCAGAAATAGAGAGAGAGGAAAAGAGAATGGGTACTATTATTGGAGAAGGCATTACCTTCGATGACGTGCTTTTAGTTCCGGCTTATTCGGAAGTGATTCCCAATCAGGTTGATCTGTCCACGAATTTAACGAAGAAAATCCAGCTGAATATCCCTCTGATGAGCGCTGGAATGGATACGGTAACAGAGCATCGGATGGCTATTGCTATGGCCAGACAGGGCGGAATCGGCATTATCCATAAAAATATGTCGATTCAGGAGCAGGCAGAGGAAGTAGATAAGGTAAAGCGTTCTGAGAATGGCGTAATTACTGATCCCTTCTCCTTATCTCCGGACCATACCTTGAAGGATGCGGACGAGCTGATGGGCAAATTTCGTATATCTGGCGTTCCCATAACCAAGGGAAAAAAGCTGGTGGGGATTATCACGAACCGAGACCTTAAATTTGAAGAGGATTTTTCACGGAAGATCAAAGAGTGCATGACTTCAGACAATCTGGTGACTGCCAGAGAGGGCATCACTATGCTGGAGGCAAAACAGATTCTGGCCAAGGCTAGAGTGGAAAAGCTTCCGATTGTCGATGAGGATTTCAACTTAAAGGGATTAATTACAATAAAAGATATCGAAAAGCAAATTAAGTATCCATTATCAGCGAAGGACGCCCAGGGCCGTCTGCTCTGCGGGGCTGCTGTGGGAATTACCGCCAATGTGCTAGAGCGGGTTGAAGCGCTGGTGAAATCCAAGGTTGATGTGATTGTTCTAGATTCTGCCCATGGACATTCAGCTAATGTGGTTCACTGTGTGAAAATGATAAAGGAAGCTTATCCACAGCTTCAGGTTATCGCAGGCAATGTGGCCACTGGCGAGGCGGCCAGGGCATTGATCGAGGCGGGGACGGATGCGGTGAAGGTTGGAATCGGGCCGGGCTCCATCTGTACCACACGTGTGGTGGCCGGCATAGGCGTGCCTCAGGTAACGGCAGTAATGGACTGCTATCAGGTGGCAAAGGAATACGGCATTCCGATTATCGCAGACGGCGGGATCAAGTTTTCTGGCGATGTGACCAAGGCCATTGCGGCAGGGGGCAGTGTCTGTATGATGGGAAGCCTGTTTGCAGGCTGTGACGAGAGTCCGGGAACCTTCGAACTGTACCAGGGAAGAAAGTATAAGGTATACCGGGGCATGGGCTCCATTGCGGCTATGGAAAACGGAAGCAAGGATCGCTATTTCCAGTCTGATGCGAAGAAGCTGGTTCCCGAAGGAGTAGAAGGCCGGGTGGCCTACAAGGGGCTGGTGGAGGATACGGTATTCCAGCTTTTGGGTGGACTCCGTGCTGGCATGGGCTATTGCGGAGCAAAGGATATTCCCACCTTGCAGGAAACCGGAAGATTTATTAAGATTTCTGCAGCCTCTTTAAAAGAAAGCCATCCCCATGATATTCATATTACCAAGGAAGCGCCTAACTATAGCATTGAAGCATAAATGTTGCGGTTATTGACCTTAGATGGTAAGCGTGTGAATAGTATTAAATTGTAGAAAAATAACAGGGATTATTTGGGAAATAGTTGGTTTTCCAGAGATTCTATTGTATACTATGATTAGTAGCGGCGGCCAGTAAGACACAATTAAATAAAATCGAGGAGTATATGGCGGAATCCCGGTTTTACTGGCAAAGGATATGATTTCCTAAAGCAGCACCAGGAAAATATTTAGAAGTAAAACGGGCGTTTAACTGACATAGAGCAAGGATAAGAGAAGGAAGCGGAAAACCCTGCTGCAGGCAGGGCTTCCGCTTTTTTTAACAGAAGAGAAAGGAACGTGAGGATGGGTAAGATAGCACTGTTGGTTCCCAGAGAAGAGATGGTGTACCAGGCGCATAATATTCTTCAGGAGAAGGATTATCAGGATAGGCAGTTTGAGTTTACCTGTATGAGGGTAGTGCGGACAAAGCACGTGGTGATGGAGGCCAGACAGGCGATCGCGGACGGCGCTTCAATAATCATTGCCAGAGGTTTGCAGGCATCCATGATTAAGCAGTACACGGACATTCCAGTAATTGAGATCGTGATTACCGCTCAGGAGATGGCGCTCCTGGTTCTTAAGGCAAAACAGATTTTGAAAAAAGAGCATCCGGTAATCGCCGTGGTGGGATTTGCCAATATGTTTTGCGATATGTCCTACTTTGACCGTATTTACGATATTGAGATACGAACCTTCTATGCCCCGGATAATGACAGCCTGCGACTTTTCGCCATACAGGCGGTGGAAGAGAAGGTGGATCTGATTATCGGCGGGGAAGTAGCGGTAGAGACGGCAACGTCAGAGGGAGTGCCCTCTCTTTTTTTGTCTACCACAGAGGATTCTCTTCGCAATGCCTTTTCAATGGCAAAGAGCATCGGTTTTGCCATTGATGTGGAGAAAAAGAAGGCGGCGCAGATGGAAACGCTTTTGGATTATTCTTTCAGCGGCGTGGTGAATGTTGACGGCTATGGGAAGATAACAGCAGTTAATCCTCTGATGGCGGATATGCTTGGGATTTCCGGAAAGAAACTGACCGGCAATGGACTGGCGGAAGTCTTTCCAGATCTGGATCGGGGACAGGTGGATCGAATTTTGTCAAAAGGAGGAGATGGATACTCTACCTTCCTACAGATCAATGGGATTTCCGTGTTCGCTATCTTGGCGCCCGTAGAGCTGGAGGGGCGGGCAGAAGGAGCGATTTTGACCTGCCACAAGATACAGAAGAAGCTGACGGCAGAGCAGGAGTCCCAGCAGAAGCGCCATTCCCGTGGACTGATTGCTCTGGGGCAGTTTTCTGATCTGTTTCAGGAGTCTGAATCCATGCAGTCATGCATTCATCTGGCGAAGCTTTACGCCCTTTCAGATTTACCAGTTTTGATCGAGGGGGAGGCAGGGACCGAGAAACGGCTGATGGCTCAGAGTATCCATAATGCAGGCCTTCGGAACCGGGGACCTTTTGCCGATGCCTCCTTAAGCGGTTTGACTGATGAGGAACAATTTGTGCTGCTTTTCGGGGAAAAGGGAGCAGCAGTACAGGCAGATGGAGGTACTCTTCTGTTAGAGGATGGAGACAGTTTGAGCCAGTCGAATCAGTACCGCCTGCTGCAGCTTATTCGCTATCGGATCCGGACAGGAAGAGAGCTGCAGCAGAATAAACATCTGGACGTGCGGGTGATGATCACTGTAGAACAGGAGGCCGTACTGTGGAAGGCTGCCAGAAAGGGACTGTTTCGATGGGACCTCTACTATCTGCTTCATGGATTGAATCTGCGAATCCCACCCCTGCGGGAGAGAAGAGAGGATTTAAGACGGCGCTTGGAGCTGTCTGTTCGGGAAAGCTGTGAACGATATAATCGCTATCATGTTTTGACCCATGGAGGGATGGACTTCCTTTTAAATTATCCCTGGCCAGGAAATATCTTTCAGATTGAAAATTTTTGTGAGCGGCTGATTTTGACTGCTAAAAAACGATCGCTGGATGAGTGGGCGGTAAAACGGGTGATGGATGAGCTTTTTGCTTGTGAGAACGAGGCTGGAGCAGCTGCTCAAGAGCTGGGAAATCCAGCTCTTCTCGACAGTGGTAACAAAGCTGAAGCCCGGGAGTGGGCTGATGAGCGGGAAAAGTGCCTGCGCCAGGCGCTGAAAAAATATCCAAGCAGTCGCCAGAAGGCAGCCCAGGAGCTAGGAATCAGCAAAGCCACCTTGTGGCGCTGGATGAAGCGGTATGGCTTGGATGAAACGAAAGATTAAAATGAAAACAATATGAGATAAAATTGAAACAAAAAAGAATTATTGTTTCGATAAAATGAAAGTTTATAGATTACATACAAAACTATAGAGAATATTTATAAATTTATACCATTGTCTGGTGTAAAAGAATTCGCTATACTGATACCATCAGAACGGAAAAGGAATCAACTGACCTGGATTCCAAAGTCGTTCGGCAGCCAAAGGAGAGCCTGGTATAGGCGAAAATGAGAAAGAAAGAGGTAAAGAATAATGAAAATTGGATTTATCGGATTGGGAATCATGGGCAAGCCAATGAGCAAGAATTTAGTAAAGGCTGGAAATGAGCTGGTAGTTTGCGATTTCAATAAAGATGCAGTTGCTGAGCTAGTGGCCATGGGCGCGAAAGAAGCGGCGAATGGAGCAGAAGTTGCTAAGGAGTGTGATGTTGTAATTACCATGCTTCCCAACTCTCCTCACGTTCGTTCTGTCGCCTTAGGGGAGAATGGTATTGCAGATGGCGCTCATGAGGGAAGCGTATTAATTGATATGAGCTCCATCGACCCAGTGGAATCCAAAAAGATCGGCGCTGATTTAGCAA
This sequence comes from uncultured Lachnospiraceae bacterium, assembly GCA_949740725.1. Lineage (GTDB taxonomy): Bacteria > Bacillota > Clostridia > Lachnospirales > Lachnospiraceae > Caccovicinus. Next base: position 7,411 of record CATJIO010000180.1, read on the forward strand.
AGAAAGGGATTAAGATGTTAGACGCTCCCGTATCCGGCGGCGAGCCCAAGGCTATCGATGGAACACTGTCTGTTATGGTAGGCGGCGAGAAAGAATTATTTGATAAATACTATGACATGTTGATGGTAATGGCTGGCTCAGTAGTATACGTTGGCGAGTTAGGATCCGGAAATGTGGCAAAACTGGCAAATCAGATTGTAGTAGCAGTAAATATTGCGGCAGTGGGCGAGGCTCTGGCATTTGCAAAGAAGGCAGGCACAGATCCAGAATTAGTATATCAGGCGATCCGCGGCGGACTGGCAGGTTCTACGGTTATGGATGCCAAGGCTCCTATGATGTTATCCAGAAATTTCAAGCCAGGTTTCCGCATTGAGCTGCATATCAAGGATTTGACGAACGCATTAAACGCAGCTCACGCTATTGCAGCTCCGGTGCCCTTAACCGGACAGTTGATGGAGATGATGCAGGCATTAAAGGCAGATGGCTATGAGAAAGAGGATCACTCCAGCCTGGTGAAGTTCTATGAGAAGATCGGCAATGTAACCGTAGAATAGGTGATGATACCAGTACATTAGGGGCAAAAGGGCAAAAACCTGAAAAAGCAGTCCAGTTTATTGTCTGGATTAATTTGGACAATACACGAAAATGACTGTCGGATCCGCCCCATCATGGAAGGGGCGGCAATCCACTGCAGGTATAGGGAGAAAATTCATGAATACAGATTTTATCAAGGGCGTGGTAGTACCGATGATTACCCCCATCGATAAGGAGGAGCTGATCGATGAGGAAAAGATTCGCCAGCAGGTGGACTATGTGATTAACGGCGGTGTAACCGGTATCCTTTTATATGGAAGTAATGGTGAGTTCTATGTCATTGAAGAGGAGGAGATGGAGCGTGGCTTAAAAATCGTGGTGGATCAGGCGGCGGGCCGTGTGCCAGTTTATTTCGGCATTGGTGCTATCAGCACCAAGAAAGCAGTCCGTCTGGCAAAGATGGCTGTGGCAAAGGGCGCGGCCAGCGTGTCTATTCTTCAGCCTATGTTTTTAAAGCCAACAAGGGATGAGCTGTTTCTACATTTTAAGACCATTGCGGATGCAATTCCGGAAACTCCAGTTCTCCTTTACAATAATCCTGGCCGTGTGGGCTACACCTTATCTGCTGACTTAGTGGAAAAATTAGCTCATGAGGTCCCCAATATTGTGGGAATGAAGGATACCAGTGGCGATATTACTCAGACCTCGGAATTTATTCGCAGAAACCGGGATGTGAACTTTAAGGTATTTGGAGGCAAGGATACCTTATTATATGCTTCCCTGTGCCATGGCGCAGTTGGCGGTGTGTGCACAGCGGCGAACTTTATGCCGGAGTTAATCACGGATGTGTATAATAAATACATAGATGGGGATCTGGAGGGTTCTCTGGAAGCCCAGTTTAAGCTAAATCCGGTTCGCCTGTCTATGGACGGGGCCAGCTTCCCGGTAGCGGCGAAGGATATGGCAAACTTAAGAGGAAGGGATATCGGCGTTCCCTACACACCCAATCTGCCTACTCCAGAAGGTCCGGTTCTGGATAAGATCAAATGTGAGATGGAAAAGGCTGGATTGATTTAGACTCCCCTTTGCCGCTGTGCAAGCGAATAACAAACCGGTTATCCCGATGTGAGGAAGCCGGTTTGTTTTCCGTATGGAAACAAAATATATCCTGGCAAAGGGATGTACATAGAATGGGAAAATCGTGATAGGAGGCGTGAACATGAAATTTTTATTTGCATCAGATTCATTTAAAGGAACCCTATCTTCCGAGAGGATCATCCAGCTCCTGACCCTCTCGGCAGAGAAGAACTTTCCCGGCTGCGAGACGGCGGGAACGCTGATCGCGGACGGAGGAGAAGGGACGGCGGATGCGGTAATTGCCATGACCAAGGGAAGTATGATTGAGGTGGCTGTCCACGGTCCACTGATGGAGGAGACAAAGGCACTATATGGCCGGATCAGCGATACCAGCGCCATCATCGAGATGGCGGCAGCATCCGGGCTTCCGATGGTTCCCAGTAAGCTGCGCAATCCCTTAAATACCACCACTTATGGCACTGGGGAATTGATAAAGGATGCCCTGGACAGGGGCTTTCGGGATATCTCTATCGCCTTGGGTGGAAGCGCCACCAATGATGGCGGTATGGGGGCCATGGCGGCTTTGGGCGTGAGGTTCTTTGATGAAGCAGGAGAGGAACTAAAGGGAGTAGGTTCTGACCTAGCGAAGGTTGCCAGGGTAGATATAACTGGATTGCACCCGGCAGTTAAGGAAACGAAATTTACCGTAATGTGTGATGTAAATAACCCTCTAACTGGGCCGGAGGGCGCTACCTATACCTTTGGAAAGCAGAAAGGCGGTACTCCGGAAATTCTGGATGAGCTGGAAGCAGGGATGAAGTCATACGCCCAGGTAGTGGGAAAGGCGCTGAATAAAGATATTGACAACTTGCCAGGGGCAGGGGCAGCCGGAGGACTTGGGGCAGCGGTGTGCGGATTTTTAAACGCCACCTTAAAGTCTGGTATTGAAACCGTGCTGGACCTGATTGGCTTTGACCAGATGCTGGAGGGTGTGGATGTGGTGGTTACTGGGGAAGGCCGCATTGACTGGCAGTCCGCTTTCGGGAAGGTTCCCAGCGGCATTGGCATGCGCTGTAAAAGAAAGGGGATTCCAGCAGTGGCCATCGTAGGCGGCATGGGGAAAGGCGCGGAAAAAATATATGAATTTGGCATAGACAGCATTATTCCCACAATCAACGGAGCTATGGACATCGAGGAAGCGCTGGAAAGGGCAGAGGAGCTTTACCAAGGAGCGGCGGATCGAATGTTCCGTCTCCTTAAAGTTGGAATGAGTAGTTCAAAATAATGGATATTGGAAGATTAATGACCCTTCAAGGCATGTTGTTCCTGCTTACAGCTATCGGTATCCTTACCCGCAGGAGCCAGCTTTTCTCAAAGGAAGCCCAGGGGATACTGACAGATCTGATTCTTTATGTGATCCTTCCCTGCAATATCGCGCTCTCCTTCCGCATTGAGCTGAACCAGGAGCTGCTAGAGAATCTAGGAGTCGGATTTGCGGTGGCCTGGGTCATACAGGCGCTCGCCTGGGCCATGAGCCGGGTGCTCTACCTTAAATATCCGGAGCCGACCAAGAGGGTACTCCAGTATGCCACCGTGTGCTCTAACGGTGGTTTTATGGGAAACCCTATCGCGGAAAGTGTGTTTGGAGCCACAGGGTTAATGTATGCATCAGTATTTCTGATTCCTCAGCGGATTGTTATGTGGTCAGCGGGGGTGACTTTATTTACCGAAGCTCCGGATAAGAAGGCGCTAGTGAAGAAGGTGGTAACCCATCCCTGCATTATTGCGGTATATGTGGGGATGATTCTGATGTTTTTTGATCCGCCGATCCCTGCATTTGTGGAGAGGACGGCATCCGCTCTGGGAAGCTGCACCACGCCTCTCTCTATGTTGATGGTAGGGATGATCCTGGCAGATGTGGATGATATTCAATCAATGTTCTCCTGGGATATTATCCGTTATACCCTGATCCGCCTGGTGATTCTCCCGGGGATTATCTTTGTGGGTTGCCGATTGACAGGGATCGACGAGCTGGTAACTGGGGTGGCAGTGCTTTTAACGGCTATGCCGGCAGCCTGTATGACCACGATTTTGGCATCAAAGTATCAAGGAGATACTATGTTTGCCAGTAAATGTGTAGTATTTTCCACTGCAATGACGCTGGTAAGCCTACCAGTTTGGTGCATGTTGCTTTAAAAAGAGAAAATTAGTATTGACAAATGGTGGATTTTCACCTATACTTAACCAAAGTGTGTTACTGATGGAAGTGATAATCAGGCATAAACGATCTATAATGCGGCAAATTA
>CATJIO010000181.1 GCA_949740725.1 uncultured Lachnospiraceae bacterium
AGGAAACAGAAAATTCTACTGATTGCTAAAGAAGCAAGGGTAGGTTTTATCAATGGCTTGATACTCGGAATGTTGTCATTTGTATTTATAGGAATTTATTTATTTACATTAAAAAAACAAACCGGGGCTATGGCATTCTCAATATCAGCATGTACGGGTATTTCGCTATTACTTGCAATGGTACTGTCAAGCCTGTCAGGAACGCTGATTCCACTTATATTTAAAAAATTGAGAGTAGACCCGGCTGTTGCTTCTGGTCCTTTAATTACAACCGTTAATGACCTTGTTGCTATCATTACATACTATGGATTGGCATGGGTTTTAATACTCAATGTTTTTAAGTCATAGTAATAAGTACACCGCCGATTATGGATAACACCATAGCGGCGGTTTTTCTGTGCCTATCGGCAGTCCTTGTCAAATGATTTTGTTCTCGGTCTTGGCTGGCTGTTCTGCCTGCCCTGCTTCTGCAACTGTCTAAGGCTGTTTTTGACACTTTCTTTTTCGGGTAGTCTGCGTCCTGCTTTTTCGGCTGATACTTTCTTTTCCCTGACTGTGCGTTCCCACCTGGCAAGTTCTCTGGTATACTGTTCTACAATGGCTTCTGCTTCTTGGTAGTCTGTCATAAACGCTTACACATCTGGATAGCCGTCACTTTTAAGAATATCGGGCAGTTTATCCAGCTTTATGGAAATTTCCCTCTCTACCAGCTGCATCTGCGCTTCTAATGCCTTACGCTCCTTACTCTGTCTGCCGGATCTCTATAATTATTGTTTCGGAAATCCCAGATAATAACGCCATGTCCACTGTCCTGTTCCATTCCTGCCTTGCGGCGTTGTCGGCTTCGATTTCCTACGCTTTTGGGTTATTCTTTCTGATTTTCTCTATGGGAAGATGCACGCTGATCTTATTCAAACAGTTTTTATTTTACTAAAGAGATTGCCCTGTTTGCTGGATTAACAACAGGGGATATCTACGCAAGGTTAGACCATCTGCGGAAGTTTTTTATAATCAGCTAATAGAGAAAAAGGACAACTTTTTGACGGGTAAAACAGATAGGGAAGAATACCGCTGCACAGAAAAATACTCTGTGGAGTTGTCTACAGCCTAAAGGCGTGTGGACTTCACCTAGGGGACAGCACCTGTTTACCCCAAATAAAGAAAAATATCTGTTATCACAGGGCAGGAAGCGTTGTAAACACTTATCTGGGCAATTAGTTTAGGACAGTTATAGTGGCGTATGAGATTATCCTTGATATAAAACAGATAAGTGTAAATCTTGGAGGGCTTTGGATACGAAGAACCGGTCAGGCTTTAGCGGAAGCGATGATTTTGGCAGTCGGACACCTGTTGGATCTTGAATTCAATAAAATCTGTAGAATATTAATTTGATGATTCGCTTTATGAGCAGGATGGAGGATAAAAATTCGTTACCCTGCTTTTATTGTAATCCGGGCATTTTTAGCCTATAATAGAATCACCAAGAGGAGCCAAAGGCGGGGAGGATATCCGAGGCAGACAGCACACTAGATTGATAGTTAAGGAAGGGATAGATATATGGCGCTGTTTGAATACATACCAGCCAGATTTTTTAGTATTCTGGTATCAGAAAAAAGAGAATTATATGTGGATGCGCTTTTTGTTTTAAGACAGGCCTTTAAGACGGAGCTGATTATCAGGCGGGAGGATTTGACGGCGATGCTTATGGGGGTACTGGAAACCAGCATTCTGCAGGCGGATTTTTCCGAAGAGGCAGAAGAGATGGGTACAGGAAGAGAGGAGATTGAGGGCATATCGGGAAAAGCCCATCTTCTGATTCGGAAATTACGAGATACAGGATGGATAGAGATTGAATATGAGAGCGGGGCCTTTGATGAGAATATTACAATCCCTGATTATGCTATTGCGGTAATCAATCTTTTATATGATCTATCCAGTGAGAGGACAAAGGAATATAACAGTTATGTCTATGCCACCTATGCGGCTCTCCGAAATTCCAGGGAGAATCCTGATTATTTATATCAGGCTCTTCAGGCGGCTTATCAGAATACCATGAAACTGGTGGATGAATTGAAGTTACTGTTTAACAATATCAAGCGGTATCATCAACGAATTGCGGATAAGGTGGATGTAAACCAGTTGTTAGAAGAACATTTTGACCGTTATAAAGAGCAGATTGTGGATACAATTTATTATCCGCTGAAAACCATAGACTCGGTTCCCAGATTTAAATATAGCATTTTATCCATATTGAATGGATGGCTTTTGGACGAGGAGATTATTTCATCTATTGTGGATCAGGGAATCAAACGGCGAATTTTTAAAGATGAGACAGACGGAAGAGAAGAGACTCTGACGATGATTAATTCCATTGCAGATACTTATGACAGTATCGAACGGATGATTGCCGAGATTGACGAAAAACATATAGAATATACGAATGCATCCATAGACAAGATCCGTTATATGATGAATTCCGACAGAAGCGCAAAGGGAAAATTGATTGCCCTTTTGAAAAATATGGAGAATCGCAATATTTACGAAGAAATGAATCAGGCGGTAGAGGCATATCATCATAGATTTGCGGACATACAGTCGCTTTATGACCGAGTGAAAAGAACGGTAAAGAACGAGGGGAAGCCACTTCCCATAAAGGAAAAAGAAAATAACACGGAATTGATTCAAAGTTTTCTGGAGGATGTGAGAAAACAGTACAGCAACAAAAAGATAGATGATTATATGGAAAGATGTTTCGGAGAACGGATAGAGATTGACACAGAGGATTTTTCCATAAGTGGGTCGGAGGACTTTATCTTGTTCTTGTTGGGAACCATACGGGGCAGAGAAAAAAGCGCAGGATACAAAGTAGATTTTGATTTGGGAAATGTGGACTGTCAGGGATTTAGCCTGCCAAAGGCAAGATTTATGAAGAAGAGGGAAAGGTAAGATGTTTGAAGAGAAGTATGAAAAGTTGAGTATGACAGAGCAAGAGTCATTTAAAAGAATCATAAATTGGATGCTGGCCCACACGTTTCTGCTTCAGGATAGTTATGTATTTGATGACAGCATGAAAAGAACGAATCCGGATTACCTGTTTGTGGAGAGGAATTTTGAGATATTTGAAGAATATCTGGAGTACAGCGGGTTTCGCCTGGAGAGGGACAGCAATTACGGAGTCATTTTTTTGTCAAGTACCTATGAGTTTAACCGGGTGAAGCTGGATAAGATGACTACCTTGATGATATATGTGCTCCGGGTGATTTACGAGGAAGAACGGGAAAAGCTGTCGCTGTCCAGAGATATTTTTACTTCAACAGGAGACTTGATCCATAAGATGATTTCTCTTGGCGTGATTAAGAAAAAACCAGCCAATCAGGCGATGAGGGATGGGTTAAGAACTCTGAATCGATTTCGGATCGTAGAAAAGCCGGAGGGAAGTTGGGAGGATGCAGATACAAAGCTGTTGATTCTGCCCACCATTCTGTTCATCGTTACCAATGAGCGGATCAGCAACATGTACAGGCTGCTGGAGGAAGAGCCGGGCGAAATATTACAGGAGGATGAAGATGAAGAAATTGACCAGAATGCTGCTGATACACTGGCATAATTATGAAAAGGAAGTCATCGGCTTTGACATGATTAATTTCCTTACGGGAAAGACAGCGGCGGGAAAGTCTACCATTATTGACGCGCTGCAACTGGTACTTCTGGGAGATACCACCGGAACCTTTTTTAATAAAGCGGCTAATCAGAAGTCTGCCAGAACCCTGAAAAGTTATTTGTTTGGAGAACTGGGAGATGACGGGGAGACAGGTTTCCGCTATATGAGAAATGACCGTTTCAGCAGTTATGTGGTTCTGGAATTTGAAGATACGGAGCGGAAAAGCAGATTTTGCGGAGGGATTGTCTGCGATGGGTATAAGGATCAGAGTTTTGATTTCAAGTGGTTCATGATTCACAGCCAGGGATTGCCGGAAGATCTGTTTATTGATAAAGAAACCAGAACTCCCTATAATATTCCGCAGCTGAGGACCTTCCTTTCCCGCACTATTGGAAAAAAGAAGAATAATTTTTATGAGTTTTATGATACCAATAAACGGTATCAAGAAGTAACTCTGGCAAAATTTGGACAGATTAAGAATAAGTATCGGATCCTGCTAAAGAAGGCAGTTCCATTTTCTCCTATTGCGGACATTGAACATTTTATCACCGAATCCATCTGCGATGTAAAGAATAATATCTGTGTGGATCAGATGCAGAGCGATATCCGTCAGTATAAAAGTTTGGAGCAAGATGCCCTGAGAACCCAGAAAAGGATTGAGAGCCTCCAGGAAATCCGATCGGTTAATCAGGAATATGAAAGGGAAAAAGATAAATATTTACAGCAGAAATATATTGTCATGCGGGCAGGGCAGGAGGAATATGTCCGTGAAGAAGGAGAATACCACAGGCAGTTACAAGAAAAACGGGAATTGATTGATCTTTATAAGAAAGAAATGGCGGTCTTAGTGGAGGACTGGAAGAGACTGGATGGAGAGCTGGAAAAGCTGGAGCGAGAATATCGGGGTTCCAATATGGTCCAAAGGGAAAAGGATTTAAAGGGGCAGCTGGAACAACTTTCCGGTCAGATCCGACAGATAGAAGAGGGGATCCACAGCGCTTTTATCCAGATAAAAGCGTATGGGGAGAGCTGGAAGAAGCAGCTGATACGCATGGAGCCGGTGGGATTTTGGGTGAAGGATGGTTTTCGGAAACTGGTGGAGGATATGGAGAATCAGAGGGAAAAGGAGATTGGAAGTTTCCCCTTTGAGGACACGGCATGTGTGATGAAGGAGATGAAGCAGGAAATCGATGATTACCGGGCTGAGCTGAAAAAGCGCGCAGGTCAGATACAAGATCAGATCAGGGAACTGGAGACAATCATTCATAATCTGGAAAAGGGAATCAAGCCTTACCCCAAACAGGTTGTGGGGCTGAAAGGCCTGCTGGAAGAACGGTTATTTGCCAGATTTCAAAAGGCTGCAGATGTGTTCATTCTGGCGGATTTATTGGAGATTAGGAATCCAGAATGGAGAAATGCCATTGAGGCATATCTGGATAAGCAGAAATTTTATCTTCTGGTGGCAGAACCCTATTATAAAGAAGCCCTTCAGATTTATGATAAGGAAAAGCGGGACGGGAATCTATATGATGTGGGCTTGGTAGATATAGGAAAATTGAAAGCTGATTTTAAGAAAAAACCTTTGCCGGGTTCCCTAGCAGAGGAAGTACAGACAGAAAATCCAGATGCCCGCCTGTATGCGGATTATCTTCTGGGGCAGGTGATGAAATGTGAACAGGTAAGCGAACTAAACCAGTACAAAATCGGAATCACAAGGGCCTGTATGCTGTACAAGGGATATGTAAGCCGGAAACTAAATCCGTTAAGATATCAGAACCCTTTTATCGGGCGGCATTCCATGGAACTGATGCTAGAGCAGAACCGAGAGAAATGGAAACAACAGAAGGAACTTTATCATCAGACCGAGAACAGCCACAGAATCGTAAAAAACGTTTCGGAAACACCAGTGTTAAGTGAGTTTGAAGCCGCTCAGCATCAGGGGGCTGTGGAAAAACAGGGGGAGCTGGAGAAGCTTTTAAAGAGGAGAGAGGAAGTGCAGAAAGAGTATGACCGTCTGGATTTTCTGTATCTTGACCGGATGGAGAAAAGAATTAAGGATTTAAGCGTTGAGATTGAGAATAAGAAGGAAATATGGCATGCAATGGACAAGAAGAATGGATTTCTTGATATGGAAATACAAACTATTCAAAAGGAAAAACTTCCGGATGTTATAGGAAAGATAACAAAGGTGCAGAGTGAAATCGCAGGAGAATTTGCAGATTTATGGATTAGGGAGGTAGGGGAGCCTCGCTTTTTGGAGGTTCGGGAAAACAGTTCGGAGGTATCGTTGAAAGACCGCTTTTTTGCTGCCATGCGACAGACAGAGAAGAAGCGGGACAATCTTAGGCGAAGCAGGACAGAGAAGCGTTCCCGGTATAATGCGGAATATAAGATGCCCTATGATATTGAACTGGAAAGCAACCGGTATTTTGACAAAGAGCTGGAAGATTTGGATCAGATTAAGCTGCCGGAGTATATTAAAAAAATCCAGGATTCCAAGGAAAAGGCTTACAATCAGTTTCGGGATGATTTTATTGCAAAGATTAAATCCAATATCGAGGCTGTGACCCAGCAGATGGAAGAGCTGAATGACTCGCTAAAAAGAAGTGTGTTTGGAACGGATTCTTATCGATTTGTAAAAAAACCTCGGTCAGAATATCAGAATTATTACAACATGATCATGGATCCGCTTTTGATGGACACAGGCGGGTGGAATATTGCTTCTCAGAGTTTTAATGAAAAATATCAGAAAGAGATTGATGAATTATTTCAGCTGTTGATTTTAAATGAGACCAATGTGACAGCAGAGAGGAAAGCGGAATACGAGAAGAGTATCCGCAAGTTTACGGATTATAAAACGTATCTGGTTTTTGACTTGATTGTGACAAATGAGAAAGGTGAGGAACAGAGGCTCTCAAAGACTCTTCTGAAAAAGTCAGGAGGGGAGACACAAATTCCTTTTTACATTGCGCTTTTAGCTTCCTTTTCTCAGGTTTGCAGAATCAGGAACAGGAATCAGAATAATACGATTCGAATGATTATTTTGGATGAGGCTTTCAGCAAGATGGATGGGGAGAGAATCCGGGAAAGCATTCATCTTCTGAGGCGCTTTGGCCTGCAGGCTGTTTTTTCAGCTCCTCCGGACAAGATCCCGGATATTGCGCCGCTGGTTGACCGGAATATTGCCGTATATAAGGATACCAACCATTCATTTACCAGATATTTTAGTCCGAAAGAGATAGAGGAGGAAATGGAGGAACAACGGGAATAACCGCTTGGATGGAGGAAGGGAAAAGGTATGGATTATCGAAAGTGGGTTCTGGATACGCTTTTGACCAGGTATGAAAAAAGCAAGGCATTTGTAACAGGTACTTTTTCAAAACGTATTTTCATCAACATGGAAAAGGAAAAACTTCTGGAGAGCATCATGGAAAATCCGGATGAGAAGGATCAGTTTCTAGGTGTACTTAGGGAATTGAAGGGCGAAGGAATGATTGATTATTCCTGGGTAAAGTACGAAACGGGAAATCTGGTTGATAAAATTTGGCTGATTCCTGAGGAGGAAGCCATTGAATCCTGTTACCGAAGCCAGGGGAGGACTTCCAAAAAGAACAGGCTTAGCAGGCTGGAAGAGCAGCTCCGGTGTTGCAGGGCAGGGGTGGAGAAAGAGGGAGTACTGGGCTTTTTTTTAGATGAAATGCTGAAGGAGATTTTCGATGCCAAAAGAGTCCCAAGGTGTTTCACTGATGATGAGCAGCTGAATGAGGATATTTTAAAATGTCTTGTGTATATGGAGGGGAACCATGACGAGGTGATGGAACGGGTCTTAAGTAGTGGACTCTACGGAGACAGTAAATATTTTGAGCGAAATGTGAGAGGGAAAGTGATTTCCATTCTGAAATACTGGAAAAAAGGGGAAGAGGATATTCCGGAAGACCAAGAGCTTTTGGGCGAGAAGGGGATTGTGAGATGGCCGGAGGTCATGGAATTTGCAGGAAAGATAAAGGTTCTCATGAAAAATGGGGATGTGATTGATTATGGCGCGCAAAAGTACGGGGCCTACATCAACTCGAATACGGTTAAACAGGTAAAAGAGACAACGATGGAGGGAATCCGGCAGATCATGTTTATCGAGAACAAGGCCAACTATATCTGGTATTTGTCTCATGAGAAAAAGGAAGAGGAACTGGTTGTGTTTCATGGAGGATGCTACAGCCCGGTTAAAGGGGTGTGGTTCCAGAAAATTTATGAGGGGAGTAGAAGAGGAAATGAGAATATGAGATATTATCATTGGAGCGATATTGATATAGGCGGTTTTCGGATTTTTCGCAGGCTAAAGGAATCAATAATTCCTGAGCTTCGGCCTTATAAAATGGATGAGGCCACTTTGATGGAGTTTAAGGATAGCGCTTTGAGAATTGAGACGCCTTCTTATCGAGAACGGTTGAAAATTATGGGGGAGGACCCGGCTTATGGGGAGTTTTGGAAGGTGATAGAAAAAATGCTTGAGGGAAAAATGCGGCTGGAGCAGGAAAGGGTTATTGTTGGTTGAACGAATAAAAATCGGCAAAGCCCTTTCGGCTGTGCCGATGAAACGCTGGAAGGACAACTGGGATGCCATTTCCCCGATTTTTAAGTTTTCTGCAACTGCCAGGAGGGTGATTTACACGACAAACACCATAGAATCGCTGAATTCCACCTATCGGAAGCTGAACCGCCAGAGAAGCGTATTTCCCAGTGATACAGCCTTGCTGAAAGCCCTGTATCGGGCAACTTTTGAAGCCACAAAAAAATGGACTGCAACGGTCCGCAACTGGGCACAGGTTTATGGAGAGCTAAGCATCATGTATGAAGGCAGGCTGCCGGAATAAATACAGGACTGCCCAAAACGGATGGCAACAGCCATCTGCTCTTGACATACCATTCTACAGCTGATATTTCTTCATAGCCTCGGATAAATATTATAGCAAAAAGTATTTACAAAAAAATCCTCGTAATATCCTGATGACGATTCACTACCCGATAAATTTCAACGTTCTCTTTGGCAACCTTATACAACACAACATAATCATTCCACACCACATACTTATAATCCGTCTTAAAACTCACACGTTTAGACAAATCTGCACCAATATAAGGAAAC
>CATJIO010000182.1 GCA_949740725.1 uncultured Lachnospiraceae bacterium
AACTTTAATATATTTGGAGAAAAAAAGCAAGAGAAGCTTTACATTTATTTGGCGATATTGTAAAATCGTAACGATTATGACGAAAAGATGTAATGATTTAGGATAGATTTAGAAAGGAAGGAAAAAAATGGAAAAGAGAAGGGAGCCAGTCCGTGTAGCCAGATCTTCCATGCCGCCCTTTGAGGAGTATGCCGGTATGATTCGGGAATTGTGGGACAGCCGTTGGCTGACGAATATGGGGGCGCTTCATCACCGGTTGGAAGGGCAGCTGAAGGAATACCTGAAGGCAGACCAACTTTCCCTTTTTGTTAATGGTCATATAGCTCTGGAGACGGCTTTAAAGGCATTGGGGCTAACAGGAGAGGTAATTACCACTCCCTTCACCTTTGCCTCCACGGTCCATGCTATCGTGCAAAATGGGCTGACCCCTGTTTTTTGTGATATCCGTCCAGATAATTACACCTTGGATGGAGATAAATTGGAGCCGCTGATCACGGACAAGACTTCAGCAATTCTTCCGGTTCATGTTTATGGGAATTTTTGTCAAATAGAAAAAATTCAGGAAATCGCAGAAAAGCATAAGCTCAAGGTGATTTACGATGCTGCTCACGCCTTTGGTGAGGAGCGGCATGGCATAGGGGCTGCTGATTTTGGAGATATTAGTATGTTTAGCTTTCACGCCACCAAAGTCTTTCACACCATCGAGGGAGGGGCGCTGGCCTATCACGATCCGGAGCTGGAGCAGCAGGTTAATGGGTTAAAAAATTTTGGCATTATGGATGAAGAGACGGTGGCCATGGTAGGCGGAAATGGGAAAATGAATGAATTTCAGGCAGCTATGGGCTTGTGTAACCTAAAATACGTTGAGCAGGAGATCAAAAAGAGATCTAGGATTGACCGGCGCTACCGGGAACGCCTGGACGGGATCAAAGGAATCACCCTTTGCCCGGAGGCGCCTGGAGTAAAGCGGAATTATGCCTATATGCCGGTGGTGTTTGACGGGTATAAAAAGAGCCGGGATCAGGTGGCGGCGCAGCTGGAGGTTGTGGGAATCTATCCCAGGAAGTATTTTTATCCTTGTGTAAATGCTTACGCCTGCTACCAGGATCGCTATCGGCCAGAAGATACGCCGGTAGCCCACCGGATTTCAATGGGTGTGCTTACCCTACCTATGTATGCAGATCTGCCGCTGGATATTGTGGATGAGATCTGTGATATCGTATTAAGTTGATAGGAGATGGTTCCGGTTTATAAGCCAATGTGCCGTGGAACCCGGCTAGGTGGCATAAAAGCCACGCAGGGAATTTAAAGGAGGATGGGTATGCAGGACATTTTGCTGATTATCCCTTCTTATAATGAAGAAAAAAATATCGAAAAGGTCGTGGGGGAGCTTGAAGCGGAGTTTCCTCAGCTGGACTATTTGGTGGTTAACGATGGATCGACGGATCAGACTGCGGAGATCTGCCGGAGAAGGGGATTCCATCTTTTGAATCTCCCGGTGAATCTGGGACTGGCGGGCTGCTTCCAGGCAGGAATGCTTTACGCTTATGAGAAGGGCTACGCTTATGCGATTCAGTTTGACGGGGATGGCCAGCACCGGCCGGAGTATATTGAGGCGATCCGGCGAAAAATGGATGAGGGCTATGATATTGTCATCGGCTCCCGGTTTGTAAACCAGGAGAAGGATCTTTCCATACGAATGCTGGGAAGCCGTCTGATCTCCGGGGCGATCCGTCTGACTACGGGGATGAGGATTGCAGATCCCACCTCAGGGATGCGGATGTTTAACCGGGAGATGATCCGGGAATTTGCGCTGAAGCTGAATTACGGCCCGGAGCCGGATACTATCTCCTTTCTGGTAAAGCAAGGAGCTAAGGTGGCGGAGGTTCCGGTAAAGATCGCAGAGCGTCTGGCTGGGGAGAGCTATTTAAAGCCCTGGGTAGCGGTAAAATATATGGTTCGGATGATGATTTCGATTTTTCTGATTCAGAATTTCCGGATCCGGGATTGAGGGAAGAAGCTTGATGAACCGAATTTCCAGTCTGCTGGTCTATCAGGGCGAGCAGATCGAAAAGAAAAATATAATATGGAATATGGCGGGAAGCTTCTGCTATGCTTTTGCCAGCATGGTGCTCTCTTTTTTGGTGATACGCATAGCCGGAGAAGATGCAGGAGGTGTCTTTGCCGTAGGCTTCAGCGCTTTTGGCCAGCAGATGTTCACGCTGGCGTACTTCGGTCTCCGCCCCTTTCAGATCACCGACGGAGGGACAGCATTTGGGGGATATTCTTTTGGGGAGTATCGCTTTCATCGGAAGTTTACTTGTATATTAGCGGTAGTTGTCGCGGCTGTTTACGGAGTATGGATGCGGGAAAAGGGCGCTTACGGAGGAGAGAAGGCCTTTGCCGTCTTTCTCCTGGCGCTCTATAAGATTATTGACGGGTATGCGGATGTGTATGAATCAGAGTTTCAGCGTCAGGGAAGCCTATATCTTACTGGTAAGTCCAATACCTTTCGGACAAATTTATCGGTATGCGCTTTTATTCTGACTCTAGTTGTCACAAGACAGCTGGTTCCCGCCTGCATTCTGGCAGTGCTGGCTCAGCTTGTGGGAGTGGTGCTCTTTGACTTTTCGGTGATTGGCGCTTTGGATAAGGTGGATTATCAGTATCGGAAGGGAGGAGTCGGGAAGCTCACCGCCCAATCCGGATTTTTGTTCCTTTCGGTTTTTTTAGATTTTTATGTATTTTCAGCGGCAAAGTATGCCATTGACAGCCAGATGAGCGATGCAGCTTCCGGATACTTTAACCTGATCTTTATGCCTACATCGGTGATTTATCTGGTGGCCAATTTTGTTATCCGCCCCTTCCTTACCAGGCTGACGACGTGCTGGAATGGCGGAAACCGAAAGGGTTTTCGAGATATTTTGAAACGAATCAGCTTGATTATCCTAGGGCTTTCTGCCCTCGCCACTGTAGGATGCATCCTGTTGGGGAGACTTGTCCTGGTTTTGATGGAGCGCTTGTTGGGATCCGGGTATGAAGGCAGCCTGGTGCAGCATCATGCCTCCTTTACGGTGATTGTTTTCGGCGGCGGGGTGTACGCCTTGACAAATTTGATGTATTATAGCCTTGTGATAATGCGGCGGCAGAGGTGGATATTTGCCGTCTATCTGGCAACTGCTCTTTTGGCCTTGATGCTGGCGCCATTTTTGGTATCCCGGGCAGGGCTTTTCGGCGGAGCTATGGCCTATTGCTTGTTTATGCTGCTGCAGCTGACCGGATTTAGCCTGGGGGTGCTGCCAAAGCTTTTCGGGGCTGGAAGGAGAAAAGGAGATGAGAGCAAGTGAGGAAGGGTTCTCCAACCATTGACATTATTATCCCGGCCTATAAGCCGGGGAGGAAGTTTTCCTGTCTGTTGACTATGCTTGAAAAACAGACATACCCTATCAGAAAAATAATTGTGATGAATACTGAGGAACAGTACTGGACTAAGACAAGTTATGAGTCGGTTCCTAACCTGGAGGTTCACCATATCTCTAAGAGTGAATTTGACCATGGGGAAACTAGGAACCGGGGGATATCCTATTCGGAGGCGGATCTGTTTCTGTGTATGACCGATGATGCTGTGCCTGCAGATAATCGCCTGGTGGAGCAGCTAGTGGAGGGTTTTTCACGGCGGGGCTTAAAGGGGGAGCGCCCTGCCATGGTATATGCCAGGCAGCTTCCGGATAAGGAATGTGGACAGATAGAACGGTGTACCAGAAGCTTTAACTATCCTGGGGAAAGCCGGGTGAAATCGAAGTCGGATCTGCCCTCTCTGGGAATAAAAACTTACTTTGCCTCTAATGTGTGCTGTGCATACGAACGGAAGATTTACGAAAAACTGGGAGGATTTATCCAGCCAGCTATTTTTAACGAGGATATGATATTTGCTGCAGGTGCGATTCAAGCTGGTTATAGTGTGGTCTATCAGGCTGGGGCCAGGGTAATTCACTCTCATAATTATAGCGGGATTCAGCAGTTTCGTCGGAATTTTGATCTGGCGGTTTCCCAGGCGGATCACCCGGAGGTTTTTGCAGGACTGCCCTCAGAAGGAGAGGGGATCCGCCTGGTGAAGCGGACGGCAGCAGTTCTGGCTAGCCAGGGACGTCCCTGGCTGATTTTCAACCTGGTGCTGTACAGTGGATGGAAATACATGGGATATCTTGTGGGCAGACATTATAACGTGCTGCCAAGATCAATTCGGCTGAGATGTACGATGAACCGTGGCTATTGGGAAAAGACGGGAGACAAACAATGATGACGATGATGCTACGAATCGTTTTGATTCTGGCGTCCGTAGGGACGCTGACTTTGATGATTCAGAAAATACGGAAGGCAAAGCTGCAGATTGAGGATGCAATTTTCTGGGTGCTGGTCTCCGGGATGTTTGTAGTATTCAGCATATGTCCGCCAGTAGCGGACTTTCTGGCTCATCTTGTAGGAATTTATGCAACAGTGAATTTTTTATTTATGTTTATTATCTTTTTGCTGCTGATGCGGGTTTTTTCTATGACGATTCGCATGTCCCAACTGGAGACCAAGGTGAAAGAGCTGGTACAAAAGATAGGGATTTATCAGCTGGAGCTGGAGGAAAGCAAAGAGATGAGCGCACAAAAGGAAGAGACAGAGGAAAAAGGCCATGAAACATAATCTATCATCACAGCTGATGAAATACGGTCTGGCGATTTTAATCGTGTTTTTTTTAGGTACTGCTATGGAATATTTCTTCCATATTCCTTTACTGAAAAGTGGGCGGAGGGGAGTGACGGAGATCTCCCTGGAACAGGCATCGGCTGAGGGATTTGAGCGGACCCAGGAGGGGTTTTTGCTGACTGAGGACCGGGGAACCATCACCATTGGCCTGGAGGGGGTGTATGTAGAGCAGTTTCGCTATCGATTTCAATTTGAACATCTTCTGAATGCGAAAGTATATGTATGCTACTATAATGAATATGGGGAGGCAGATCCGGATCAGGATCTAATCCTTTCCGACCGAAATCATAAACGGGTTTCCTTTTCCAGCGTCCGGATCGGGAAAAAGGTGGAGTCGATAGTATTAGTCATTGACCGGTCAGAACTGGGGGAGGCAGGAAGCCGGGAGGAGGCGTCCAAGTTTCCTCTGGTGATCACCGGCATGGAGATACAAAATGATCTGGTGATCAATGGATACCGTCTGGTATTTTTCTGGGTGTTATTTGGGCTTATGGCGTATTTCTGGCTATTTCGGGGATATTTGGGGAAGCACCCGGAGGCCGGATTTCTGGCAGTGTGCCTTGGGGTGGGGCTTTTGCTCATCGGTTCCATGCCTGCGAATAAGGTGGGGTACGACGAAGAGACCCATCTATATCGGGCTATGGGGATAGCCAGCTATCCTAAGGGAATGAATATTAATCAGACGGTATTCAGCCTTATGATACCGAATCTGGACTCCTGGCCAGAAAATCAGCCAGGCTCTCTGGCAGAGCAACAGATGCTTCTGGAGTATCTGAATAAAAATGGAGATTATAAACAGGGGGATATCCATCTGGAGCCCCTTATCCCTAAGGGGGCAATACCAGCATACCTGGGGCAGGCCCTGGTGCTTAAGGTGTGTAAAGGGTTTCATATACCCTGGGGCTTCATGCTGATGGCAGGCCGGTTGGGGAATTTGCTTGTTTACAGTATGCTGATGTATTTTGCTATTCGGAGAACGCCGGTTGGCAAGCTGGTGATGGCGGTAATCGGGCTGATGCCCACCTCTCTGTTTCTGGCTTGTACCTATTCCTATGACCCTTGGGTAACTGGCTGGATTTATTTGGGAAGCGCCTGCTTTTTGCGTGAGCTTCTAACGCCAGAGGAGAAGATTACCTGGAAATCTTATGGGTTTATCCTCCTGTGCTTTCTGTTAGGATGCAGCCCTAAGGCAGTATATGCCCCGCTGGTGCTGATCTTGCTGCTGCTTCCGGCAAAGAAATTTTCTGATAAGCGGCAGAAAGTGATGATGAGGATAGGGATCCTTCTTCTTTTGGCCGCACTTTTGGCCTCCTTCATTCTGCCGGTGCTCATCGCGCCTAAAGATACAGGAGATGCCCGGGGAGGGGCTACTAGCGAGGCAGGACAGATGAGCTATATTTTAGGGCATTTCTTTGGATATCTGAAGATTTTATTTACAAATATTCTTCGTACTATGCCCAAGATGCTTTTTGGGAGAGATATTTTCTCCCTTCAGGGTCATTTGATGGAAAGCCCCTTTACTTGGCTTGCCGCCGGACTTGCCGGTTTTACCGTGGTAACGGACACAAGGATTACCAGCCCGCGGTCATTAAACGCCTGGCAGAGAGTGTGGATCTTTTTCATGCTGGGGGGAAGCGCGCTGTTGGTGTGGACATCCATGTATATTGCCTATACGGAACCAGGGCGAGTGGAGATCGCCGGAGTGCAGGGAAGATACTATCTGCCCATCCTGTATCTGCTCTATATTCTGTTCCAGTCCAGGTCTGTCGTTGCGCGATTTAAAAATATGTGGTATCATACGGGAGTACTTGGGGTGTCAGCTGGACTTTTATTGGCATCAGTCTGGGTAACGGTGATGGTTCCCTTATGTTTGTAAAGGAAGCCGTGAAAGGATAGACAGGTTGGATTATGGGATATATGCTTTCCTTAGGCAAGGAGATTATAAAGAAGAGAAAAATAATATTGGATTTGGCAAAGGCGGATTTTCATAAACGGTTTGTAGGCTCTTATTTCGGCGTGGTATGGATGTTTGTTCAGCCCATAGTAACCGTGCTGATATATTTCCTTATTTTTGGCCCATACGGTTTTGCCTCCAGACCTCCGGTAAATGCGCCCTATGTGCTCTGGCTGGTACCGGGTATCGTGCCCTGGTTTTTCTTTAGCGAGGCGATGAACTCCGGGACAGGTTGCCTCCAGGAATACAGCTATCTGGTAAAAAAGGTGGTATTCCAGGTGGAGGTTCTGCCTCTGCTTAAGTTGATTTCCTGTATGATGGTGCATGGGTTCTTTGTGTTGATTATGTTTGGCTTGTATGTCTGCTATGGGTGGCAGCTTTTTCCTACCTGGATTCAGGTGGTGTATTATTCTTTTGCTGCCGCTATGCTGGCTCTGGCGCTTTGCTTTCTCACCAGTTCTATCCAGGTATTTTTTAAGGATATGACCCAGATTGTGGGCATAGCCCTTCAATTTGGTATGTGGCTGGTTCCGATCATGTATGACGAAGGGTTGTTTATCAGTAAGGCACCTTGGATTGGGGTTGTGTTTAAGCTAAATCCCTTTTACTACATCGTGGTGGGATATCGGGACTGCATGCTGACCGGAAATTGGTTTTGGGAAAGGCCTACCCTGACACTTTACTTCTGGTCAGTAACCATTGTACTGATGCTTTTGGGGCTGAAGGTATTTAAACGTCTGCGGCCGCATTTTTCAGATGTCTTGTAGTATTTTTAGGCCTCTGGGCACTGTGAAACGTCTGTTTGGCAGTGCTTTTTTCACATTATCAGAGGTAAAGCCAAATGTAGCAGGGGGAATGGAATGTTAAAACAGATGAAGCTGGGATTTTCTTATGAGGGAGAAATGCGGGAGATATGGATTAATGTTGTTTACTCAGACCGGAAGACGTTAGGACTGGAGGTAGGCAGGGACGGCCATGTGACGCTGCGGTCTCCAAGAAAAATGGCGGATAAGACGCTTCAGACCTTTGCTCAGCAGAAGGAAGGATGGATTATTGAAAAATACCTGATGATGGAAGGGAAGAGGAAGAAAGAGGGTAAGCAGGAACTGCCTGATTATGTGAAGCATCCGGATCTGGAGAAGCGTTACCGGGAGTTAGCTAGGGTAAAGCTTAAGGAACGGGCCGAGTATTTTTCACGGAAAATGGGAGTCAGCTATGAGAGGATTTCCATTCGGGCGGCGAAGACTCGATGGGGCAGCTGCAGCGGGAAAGGGAATCTTAATTTTCACTGGAAACTGATTTTGATGCCTCCACAAGTTTTGGACTACGTGGTGGTCCACGAGCTAGCGCATCGAAAAGAGATGAATCATTCTCCTGCTTTTTGGGCAGAAGTGGAGCGGATACTGCCAGATTATCGGGAGCAGAGAAAATGGTTGAAAGTAAATGGACAGATGGTGTGATGAATGAAAGAAGCGATAAAATGGAGCGTTTTTGTGGCAGCAACAGCGTTGATCTGCCGGATACATCAGGAAGATAGGAGAAAAAGTGGATTAAGCTGGGGCGGCTATGGACGGAAACTCCTGGGTCAGAACAAGGATGGAGAAAGCCGGAGAGAATATCTGGATAAGCTCCGGTTTCTGGCGACATTACTGGTGATTTTGGTTCACAGCATGCAGGCAACGGCACAACGGCCAGAGATAGCGGGTGGGTGGTGGTATGCCTTTACCGGCGTTTCCGGGCTGGGGCTATGCTGTAACCTCCTTTTTGTGATGATCAGCGGGGCGCTCCTTATTCCATACCGGGAGGAAGAAATGGGAGACTTTTTTCAGAAGCGGATGATGAAGGTAGTTCTTCCTATGGTAGTATATTACCTGTTCTACCTCCGCCGCTTTGGCCTGATATCCTTTTCCTTGACGTCGTTTCTTTCCGCGGTAATCCAGCTCTTATCCGGCCCCATGGAGTTAGTGCCCCACTTCTGGCTCATCTATGTCCTGCTTCAGCTGTATATAGGGGTTCCGCTGCTGCGCTGGATGGTGAAAGATATGCCGGAGTCTGCGCTGAAGTGGTTTGCAGCGCTGATTCTGTTGGGAATAGGAGGGAAAACCAGTCTTTTCCTGTTAGGAATCATCCCGATAATAAGCGTACCCTGGTTTACCTGGGAAGGCGTCTTCTTTATGGGATATTGGCTAACAAGGATCCCGGAGCGGGTCTATGACAAAAAGATTTACCTGGGAGCGTGGTTTGGAGGAGCAATGATTTTCGCGATCCTATGTTTCCTGCCGGAGCGGGCCAGTTCAGTGATGAATGATTCAATTTTTCTGCTATTGCTTGCCATGGGGATATTTCTCTTTTTTCGGCGGAAAGATTCCCTAAAGAGGGCAGAAGGAAAGAAAATCTCTCCGGGAAGGCTGTGTGTGCAGCTGGTAAGCCGGTACAGCTTTTCCGTGTTGATGATTCACTGGTTTATGCTGTTTATGGTGGTGGATAAACATTTCCATTTAGACGCTAGGATACTTGAAGGCCCTCTGGCAGGTTTGGCTGTGGTGTTTCAATCCTTTTTAGCCCTTTTATGCAGTTTGCTGTTTGCTGTGATTTATGATAATACTGTGGTACTTCTGGCAGAACGGGTGGTGAGGAAACTGTGCCGTTCGCTGCATCATGTGTATAAGGGGCGAAGAAAGGGGCGTATCGGATGAAAGAAAAGAGTTGGGCAAGAGAAGATGATCCGATGCTTTCGATAGTTTTATGGATTATGGTAACAGGAATAATCTTGGGGCTGATTGCTTTTGGAATTGATAGGCTGGTTTGGCAGGGGATTTATTCTTGGGCTTTGGCCTCAAAAGAGTATCATGCCATGATGTTGGAACTGGCTTTCCTGTCTGGCTTGCTGTTTGCTTGCTTCTTTTTGATTCCCTCAGGGAGGGGGAAACTGGTGGCGGCGGGAGTAATTGGAGGGCTGTTTTTCTGGTGCCATATGGTATTTCTCCCCATGGCCGTTGCTGGGGCCTATCTGATTTTTCTCTGCGCGCTGGGGAATTGGATGGGACGGGAGCTCTTTCAGCTGAAGACGGAAGGCGGGGTTGGAAGAGACTTCCTCTTAGGCTGCGGGGGATTGATTACTCTGTTCTGTCTCATGTCTGCTTTGGGGATAGGAAAGATCGCTAATTTGCGCTGGGTGACCGTAATCCTGACTGCAGGGTTACTTTTGTTTCAGGCGAGGGCCAGGCGAAGAGAGGGGCGCGGAGGATCTAAGGGATTAAGCCAGTGGGACTGGCTTTTTACAGCGCCCTGGAGGAAAGGGATGCTGATATTTATCCTTTTGATGGTGCTTCTTCAGGCAGGGCGGATGAATATCTCTCTGGATCACGATACGCTGTGGTATTCTGTCCGTTCAGAATATATGTTGGATAACGGCCCGCGGGGAATCTATGAAAATATGGGGACCGTCAGTCTGGTGTACACCTATTCGAAAGGATGGGAGGTCCTGACCCTTCCACTGTGCGACCTGCCGTCCCACAGTTTCCTTTTGGCCTTTAATTTGTGGACGGCAGTGCTGGTTTTGCATCAGGGATACTGTCTGGCCAGGTGTTACATGACAAGAGAGCGGGCATTTGTGGTCCCCTGGTTGATGGCCGGGGTACCTGGCATTATGAATCTTAGTATTTCTGGGAAAACCGATATGATTACCCTGCTGCTTCAGCTGGTTCTGCTTTTGGAAATGGTCCGGTTTATCCAGGACAGAAAATGGGAGCGCCTGATACTAAGTTTTGGGGCACTCCTTTTGTCCTGGACGATGAAGCCTACAGCCATTATTTTTTCCACGGCAGTATTCGGCATGAGTGTGCTTTATCTTCTGGGTGAATGGCTGATGAGGAAGAGAACAGAGGAAAGAGTCCTCCCCCTCTTCACCTGGCCAGATGGAATCCGGGAAATGCCCAGAGGGGCATGGGCAGCGGGAATGTTGTGCCTGTCAGCCCTGGTGGGTATCTGGTATCGGACGTATTTATTCGTGGGGGTGCCGGCTACTTCGATTTTTTCTGGAATCTTCCAACGGGTAGGCTTTTCCATACGCTATCCTTTTCTGGTGTGGGATCTTCCGGAATACGGTGCAAAGCCGACTATGGCGGAGGAGATCCGCCAGCTTTCGGAACGGCTTTTTGGGGTTTTTGTTCTGCCGGATGGGGAGGGCATGGATCGGGTCTTAATTGCCTGGTGCGGACTGACCATAATATTTTTTGCTATGATTTGGCTGTGTTCCTTGTTTGTCAGAAGAAACGCTGCCTCGAACCAGCTGGAGAGGCAGCGTAAGGCCCACTGTGTCACGCTGCTTCTGCCACTGATATTTGCCAGCATTTACAGTATATATAGCTTAAAAAAGGTGGATGGGAATTATTTTATCCTTCTTTATACCTTAGTGATCCTGTATGGTTGCTGCCGTCTGTCTGGAATCAAGGGCAGAAGGCTCCGCCGTGGGCTTGGAAGCCTGCTTCTTCCCCTGACCCTCTACGGCGGATTTATGATCTCTATGTCTAATTTAGCCTGGTCTGTGGGATTTACTCCCATCCAGATTTGGAATCCGGGTTTTTATGATCATGAGGCTCAGGAGTATCAGGCCATGGTGGACAAAGGAAATGAGAAGATATGGAAGCTTTTGGCGTCAGATCCTCAGAACCGGGTGATTGCCTTTGGCTCCCACCCAGAGGTGCTAGCCTTTCCTTGCAATGTCCAGTCCTATGTAGACATCAGTAGCTCCAGCGGAAATGAGCGGCTGATCGAAAGCACAGAAGCATTCCGGGAATACTTAAACTATGCCAAAACGGATTATATTTATGTGGAGGCAGGAAATATGGCAGAGGAATATCTGGGTTATGGATTGCTGGAGAATTGTATCCGAGAAGGGATTTTAAGGGATATTTGGTGG
Organism: uncultured Lachnospiraceae bacterium; assembly: GCA_949740725.1. Classification (GTDB taxonomy): domain Bacteria; phylum Bacillota; class Clostridia; order Lachnospirales; family Lachnospiraceae; genus Caccovicinus. The sequence goes on from CATJIO010000182.1 coordinate 11,631, forward strand.
GAAAATGGAAATATTATTGCTGTTGTAGATTCAGAAGGAGAGCCGGGAGAAGAGGCTTTGAGAAATCTTTCAGGTTTCTATGAACATTATCAGAAAAAGGAAGCGCATTAGAGCAGGTATTGCAGAAAGCAATTTTCAAACCCACTCTAGGAAAAAACGGGAAGTTATGGTATAATTTCCGGAAGGGATGGAGGAGCTTATGCCGGAGAAAATGAAATCATGTGCCATATCAGTGAAAGATGTGACGAAAATATATCGAATGTACGAGAAACCAATCGATCGGTTAAAGGAGTCGTTAAGCTTGTCCCACAAGGAGTACCATAAGGACTTTTTTGCGTTAAACGGGATCTCCTTTGAGGTGGAAAAGGGGCAGACGGTGGGGATTATTGGAACCAATGGATCCGGAAAATCCACCATCTTAAAGATTATTACCGGGGTGCTCACGCCTACTTCAGGAGAGGTGAAGGTAGATGGTAAGATTTCCGCTCTCCTGGAGCTGGGAGCTGGTTTCAATATGGATTATACCGGAATTGAAAATATTTTTATGAATGGGACCATGATGGGCTATTCCAAGAAGGAGATGGGGGAAAAGCTTTCCGATATCCTGGACTTTGCAGAGATTGGAGATTTTGTCTATCAGCCGGTAAAGACCTATTCCAGCGGTATGTTTGTGCGCCTTGCATTCGCTCTGGCCATTAATGTGGAGCCGGAGATCTTGATTGTGGACGAGGCGCTGTCTGTGGGAGATGTGTTTTTCCAGGCAAAATGCTACCGGAGGATGGAAGAAATCCGTCGCAGCGGTACCACCATTTTGATGGTAACCCATGATATGGGAAGTATCATTAAATATTGCGACAAAGTAGTCTTGCTGAATAAGGGTCGATTTGTCGCCCAAGGCAGTGCCGGCCATATGGTGGACCTATATAAAAAGATCCTGGCAGGGCAAATGGAAGCCCTGGATAAGGAGCTGAAGGAGGAGGCTTCGCCAGATGTGGAGCTGTCTGATTTTACTGGCGGGATGATGGAGAGGGGAGCTCCATCGAAATTAATGAGGGAGCAAATTACCATCAACGCTAGTCGGACCGAATATGGGGATCGCAGGGCGGAGATCTATGATCTGGGGCTTTTTGATGCCCGGGGAAATCTGACCAATCTTCTTTTAAAGGGAGAGATGTTCACCATACGGGAGTGCATCCGCTTTTCTGCGGATATCCAGGCGCCGATCTTTACTTATACTATTAAGGATAAAAAGGGGACGGATCTGACCGGAACTAATACCATGTATGAGGGAGCAGATATTCAGCCAGTAAAGCGAGGGGAGGAGTACCAGGTAGAGTTTACCCAGAAGATGACCCTTCAGGGAGGCGAGTATTTATTATCGATGAGTTGCACTGGGTTTGAACAGGGGGAACATGTGGTGTACCACCGGCTTTATGATGTGGCGAACATTACGGTGATTTCTAACAAGAACACGGTGGGCGTATACGATATGGAGTCGCAGGTAAAGGCGGTAAAAAAGGATGGGGATCGCTTGTGAAAGAAATTAGCTATGAAATACTTGATTTGATGGAGCAGTATGGAGTTCAGGAAGATGGGATTGAACAGATATTGAAGCAGGGCAGCCAGCCGGAGCTTCTTATGGCGTTGTCTCCCCTGCGGAGTAGTTTAATCCAATGGCTTGAGATAAAGCCAGAGGAGCGGGTGCTGGAAATTGGATCGGATTATGGAGCGCTTACCGGATGCCTGGCCCAAAAGTCAAAGGAAGTTTTGGTTCTGGATGAACGGCTGGAGAACCTGGAGGTGAATAGACGACGCTGGGGAAATCTGGAAAATATCCACTATCAGCAGGGCAGCCTGGAGGAGCTGAAAGAAGAGTGTTTTCCCTGGGTCTTTTGCATCGGCCCCAGGCGGGGAGAATGCAAGCTGCCGGAGCTGATCCACCGCGCCGCCGAGCGAGTGAAGGAAAACGGAAGGTTGGCATTGGCCATACAGAATACCAGCGGGATGAAACTCTGGGCTGGAGGTGAGTCGGATCCGGATGAATGGTCTGCAAGCTTGGAAGGACTTAAGCAGATTCTGGGACAGCTTAAGGGCCGGACGGAGTTTTATTACCCGATGCCGGACTATAAGCTGCCTTCTGCCATTTATTCAGACCGGTACCTGCCGCCAAAGGGAGAACTCCCTAGCTTGTTTGCCGAATATGAGAGACCAAGGTTCCGTGTGTTTTCTGAGGAGGAGGCCTATGACGCGGTGGGGGAGATCGGTGGTTTCCCGCGGTTTGCTAACGCGTTCTTTGTGATTTGGGAGAAGCTATGAAGCAGATAATATATGTAAAATATAACCGGACCAGAAGGCCGGAATATCAGATCCGTACCAGTATACTGGAAGAAGATGGGGTGCGGTATGTGGAAAAGGCGGCTCTTTTTCCTGCCGGGCGTTCTCACATCCAGTCATTTCAGGAGAAGCAGAGAAAGCTTTCCGGGCAGAATCCGGCCCTTTCTGTGCTGGAACCTCTTGCCGACAAGGAGGGGGATCGGGTAAGATTTCCTTTTTTATCTGGAGAAACTATGGCCCAGAGGATGGGAAGAGAGATCCAGGAGGGATGCCCGGCAAAGGATGTGCTGGAGAAAGGCTTAAAGCAGCTCTTTTGGGGGGCAGAAAAGGAGTTTGCGATTACCCCTGAATTTTGCGTGGTATTTGGACAGATTCCAGAGATTAAGGATCGGAGCCTTTTGGTTTCTAATGTGGACGGTTTGTTTGAGAATCTGATGGAGATCCAGGACAAGGTGTGGGTAATTGATTATGAGTGGGTATTTACGTTCCCCATTCCCATAGGCTTCTTAAAATATCGGAACCTATATTACTTTTTTGAGCGGTTCAAGGGCGTGCTGGGTTGGAAGGATACGTTTCTTTCTGACTACCTGGAACAATTTGGTGTGGGAAGAGAAACCGCGGATATTTACCGGTCCATGGAGGAGTCCTTCCAGTACTATGTTCATGGGGAGGAAGGCAGGATCCTGGAGCGATACCAACAGCCGGTGACCTCTATGGAGGAGCTGAAGGCACAGCATGAGGAGCTTCTCTTAGCCAGGGAGCGGATCCTTGCGCTCCAGGAGGAGGTAGAGGATAAGAACACAGAGATCCGCAAAAGGAATGAAACCCAACGCCTTTCAAATAACCATATCGCTAACTTGGAAGCGATGATCAAAGACCTGCGGCATGAGATTGATGAGATGGGAAAGCTTCTCACCTACTTAAACCGCCATGAGGCCGTGGTATTTAAGGTGTGGCGCAAAGTGAAAAATCGGGTGAACCACGGCTTCCCCAAGGGAACCAGAAGGAGAAAACTTTTGGAGTATGGGGTGAATACCCTCCGCCACCCCCTCCGCTATGGGAGGCTGTACGCCACCCCAGAGGGACGGAACCGGATTGCTGGAGATTTTGCTATCGGAAATGGATATCTGGAGCAGGGAAGGCTTGTATTCCAGGTATGGGAGAAGGAGCCTCCTTTAGTGTCCATTGTGATCCCTGTTTATAATCAGGTACACTATACCTATGCCTGCCTTTGTTCGATCATCGATCATACAGAGGATGTTTCCTATGAGGTGATTATTGCAGACGATGTTTCGGAGGATGCGACCAGGGAGCTGGAACAATACACAAAGAACTTGGTCATCAGCCGCAACACCACTAATCAGGGTTTCTTAAGAAATTGTAATCAGGCGGCAAAGCATGCTAGAGGCCGTTACATCGTGTTTTTAAATAATGATACCCAGGTAACCCCAGGATGGCTGAGCAGCTTGGTCAAGCTGATTGAATCCGATTCTTCTATCGGGATGGTGGGTTCGAAGCTGGTTTATCCTGACGGAAGGCTCCAGGAGGCTGGAGGGATTATCTGGAGCGACGGATCTGGGTGGAATTATGGGAGGCTGGATGATCCGGACAAGGCGGAATATAATTATGTCAAGGATGTAGATTATATTTCTGGGGCGGCGATTATGATTCACCGAAAGTTGTGGCAGCAGATTGGCGGATTCGATGAGCGGTTTGCCCCAGCTTACTGCGAGGATTCTGACCTGGCCTTTGCTGTGCGCAAGGCGGGATACCGGGTAGTGTATCAGCCCCTATCTAAAGTAATTCACTTTGAAGGAGTTTCTAATGGTACAGATGTGAATGGGACCGGCTTAAAGCGGTATCAGGTGGAGAATGGGGAAAAACTGCGGCAGAAGTGGGCGGCAGAGTTAAAGAGCCAGTGTGTGAATACTGGAAATCCCAATCCCTTCCGGGCACGGGAGAGGAGCATGGGAAAGAGGATCATCCTGGTGGTGGATCACTATGTACCGACCTATGACCGGGATGCCGGGTCAAAGACCACCTTCCAGTATTTGAAACTGTTTTTGCATCAGGGCTATGTGGTGAAATTCTTGGGGGATAATTTCCTTCATGAGGAGCCGTATTCTACTGTGCTTCAGCAGATGGGGATCGAGATTCTATACGGGGATGAATACCAGACAAAAATTTGGGACTGGCTGAAGCAAAATGGGGACGAGATTGCTATTGCCTACTTAAACCGCCCTCACATTGCCAGCAAATACGTAGATTTTATCAAGGATCATACCAAAATAAAGGTGATTTACTATGGTCACGACCTTCATTTCCTGCGGGAGCAGCGGGAATTCCAGTTGACCGGGGATATGAAGAAAAAGCGGGAGTCTGATTACTGGAAGTCCATTGAGCTTACGATGATGAGAAAGGCTGCCATGTCCTACTACCCCTCCCAGGTGGAGGTAGATGCTGTGCACAGGGTGGATGAAAGTCTTCCGGTGAAGGCAATCACGGCGTATGTGTTTGAATCTTTCCTGGAGTCTATTCGGGAGGATTTTGCCCAGCGGGAAGGGCTGCTGTTTGTAGGCGGCTTTGCCCATCCGCCCAATGCAGACGGGGTTCTCTGGTTTGCCAGGGAGGTATTTCCAAAGATACGGGAAACGCTGCCGGGGATCCGGTTTTATGTGGTAGGATCCAGGGTAACGGAGGAGATCCTCGCTTTGGAGGGAGAAATCCCCGGAGTGGTTATCAAGGGCTTTGTGTCCGAAGAAGAGTTAACCGCTCTTTATCAGGCCTGCCGCATGGTGGTCGTTCCGCTGCGCTACGGAGCAGGGGTGAAGGGGAAGGTGGTGGAAGCAATCTATCACGGGGCGCCTATTGTAACCACTTCGGTAGGAGCAGAAGGGATTCCCAGAGTGGAAGAGGTGCTTTCTATCGCTGACGAACCGGAGGAGTTTGGCAGGGAGGTAATCCGGTTGTATGAAGATCCCCATCAGCTGAAACAGATGGCTGAGCGGACCCAGGAGTACATCCGGCAGAATTTCAGCATGGATGGAGCTTGGGAGCGGATCCGGGAGGACTTTCAATAACCCGTTTACCGGGATCTAGGCCCAGCGCAGATATTCAGGGAAAAGGAGCAGAAGATGCAGGCGATATTATTAGCGGGAGGTCTGGGAACCAGACTGAGAAGCGTGGTGGCGGATCGGCCCAAGCCCATGGCTTTGATTGAAGGAAGGCCATTTATGGAATATGTGATCCGCCAGTTAAAGAAGCAGGGGATTGAGGAGATTATCTTTGCCGTGGGCTACAAAGGCTCTATGGTGGAGGAGTATTTTCAGCAAGGAGACAGCCTTGGGATCCGGGCTTCCTACGCCTATGAGGAAGCGCTTTTGGGAACTGCTGGGGCGATTAAAAATGCCGGGCAGCAGATTAGCGACGACTGGTTTTATGTATTAAATGCAGACACCTTTTACCAGATGGATTACAGGCGGCTCTGGGAGGTAAAGGAAGAAAAGAACCTGGACTTTGCCCTGGTGCTCAGACAGGTGGAGGATGTATCCCGCTATGGGCGGGCCAGTCTTTGCCAAGGCCGGTTAACAGGCTTTAATGAGAAGACCCAGGAAGCCATACCAGGAACGATCAACGGCGGGGTGTATCTAATGAGCCGCGGTCTGCTGGAAGAGATCCCTAATGGCAAGGTCTCCCTGGAAAATGAAATGATTCCCCGGTGGATGGAGGCTGGACGCCGTCTGGGCGGCGTGGTAAATGAAGGATATTTTATTGATATCGGTGTGCCGGAGGATTATTTCCGGTTTCAGGAGGATGTGAAAAAAGGAGAGATACTATGGTAATCAGAGGCCGTGCTCCTCTGCGCGTCAGTTTCGGTGGCGGGGGAACGGATGTGGAGCCCTTCTGCGTGGAGCAAGGAGGGGCGATTTTAGGAAGCACCATCAATAAATATGCCTATTGCTCCATCGTGCCCAGAGGGGACGACCAGATCATCGTCCATTCGCTGGACTTTGATATGACAGTAAAATACAATACAAAGGAAAATTACGTTTATGACGGAAAGCTGGATCTGGTGAAGGCGGCCCTAAAGGCCATGGAGATTCACCAGGGGTGCGAGGTGTATTTACAGTGTGACGCCCCTCCCGGATCCGGTCTGGGAACCTCATCCACAGTAATGGTGGCTATGTTGGTGGCTATGGCCCGGTGGAAGGGGATCGAGCTGGACGGATATCAGCTGGCTGATCTGGCATACCAGGTGGAACGGCAGGATCTGGGCATTGCAGGAGGTTATCAGGACCAGTACGCGGCAACCTTCGGCGGCTTTAATTTTATCGAGTTCCATGGGCGAAATAATGTGGTGGTAAATCCACTTCGGATTAAGAAGGATATTATCCATGAGCTGCAGTACAATCTTCTACTGTGCTATACAGGGAATATCCATGTGTCCGCCAATATTATCAAAGATCAGGTGCGCAATTACGAAAAAAAGGACGCCTTTGAAGCTATGTGCGAGGTAAAAGCCTTGGCCTATGCCATGAAGGATGAGTTGCTGAAGGGGAATTTATACAGCTTCGGCAGGCTGTTGAATTACAGCTGGGAGAGCAAGAAGCGGATGAGCAGTAAGATCACTAACCCACAGATCGACGCCCTTTATGAGGAAGCGGTAAAGGCGGGAGCCCTGGGGGGGAAACTTTTGGGAGCAGGTGGCGGCGGATATTTGCTGATGTACTGTCCTTATAATGTCCGCCATAAGGTGGCGGCGCGAATGGAGCAGGCTGGAGGCCAGTTAACGGATTGGAACTTTGAGCTGCGGGGCGCCCAGAGCTGGACTTCGGACGAAGAGCGCTGGGATTACGGCCAGGTCAAAGTACAGCTTCCAGATAAGGAGTATGTATTTCATGTATAAGACAGTTTTTTTGGATCGGGATGGCACCATCAATGAGGAAGTGCATTATCTTCATCGCCAGGAAGATCTTAAGCTCCTTCCCGGGGCGGCCAAGGCTATCCGGCTGTGGAATGAGGCGGGCTTTCGGGTTGTGGTGGTAACCAATCAGGCAGGAGTGGCCAGAGGCTATTATCAGGAGAGGGATGTACAGCTGCTTCACCAATATATGAGCCGGCTTCTGGAAGAGCAGGGCGCCCATGTGGATGCGTATTACTACTGTCCCCATCACCCAGATCAAGGGATCGGTCCCTATAAGGTCCGTTGCCGTTGCCGGAAGCCGGACATCGGCATGTTTGAACAAGCAGCCGGGGATGCGCCGGTAGATAAGGCCCATTCCTATATGGTGGGGGATAAATGGCTGGATATCCAGGCAGGGGCCAGATTCGGCCTTCACACCGCATTGGTTGGGACTGGATATGGGAGAGCGTGCTATGAAGAGGTATGCCAAAAAACTGGAGAGGATCCGGGGGATGTTCAGCATCCTATGGAGTTTTTTGGAGATACCTTATTGGATGTGGCCATGTGGGTTCTTCGCCAGGAGGAAGAGCGGGCTGTGACGATGTGAGAGAGAGGAATGATAGACATGGAACTAGAGAAACAGTTGATGGACTTAATCCGGAGATATCCTGTGCTTGCTCCGGTGAAAGAGAAGATTTGTCAGGCATATGAGATTTTGGAACAGTGTTATGAGGCAGGAGGAAAGCTTCTGGTAGCAGGGAATGGGGGGAGCTGCGCGGACAGCGAGCACATTGTGGGGGAACTGATGAAGGGCTTCTGCAAAAAGCGGCCAGTGTCCATGGACTTTGCCCGTTCCTTGGCCGAGGCAGACAAGGAGCGGGGGGAAGAGCTGGCAAAAAAACTTCAGGGAACCCTGCCAGCTATCGCCTTGACTGGCCATCCTGGCTTGTCTACCGCCTTTTTAAACGATGTGGACGGCTTGTTAGGCTTTGCCCAGCAGACTTATGGCTATGGGGCAAAAGGAGATGTATTCCTGGGGATTTCCACTTCGGGGAATGCGAAAAATATCTTGTATGCAGTAGCCGTGGCAAAGGCAAAGGGGATGAAGGTTATCGGGCTCACGGGAAAGGACGGAGGCGAACTGGGCAGGGCTGCCGATGTGGCGATTATTGTGCCGGAAGAGGAGACCTACCGGATTCAGGAACTTCATCTGCCGATTTATCATGGGCTTTGCCTGATGCTGGAAGAGCGTTTTTTTTAGAGGCCAGACGATGAAGCAGAGAACCTTATGGATTGACGTGGCCAAGGGAATTGGTATTCTTTTGGTGATACTGGGCCATATGAACCGCTTTTTTTCCTATGACGGGAGAATGAATCAAATCATATACAGTGTTCAGCTTCCTATTTTTTTGGTAATCGGCGGTTACTGGATGGAGAGAAGGGATTCATTTCACTTCTTCCTCTCAAAAAAATTTTACCGGCTGATACAGCCCTATTTCCTGTTTGCCGTGTTTTCTATTCTTTATGCATGGCCGGATAATCAACAGGAAATGCTGCAGTATGGGGTGGGAATGTTGTGGGGAATCGGGATCCGGAATTACCTGCCCAACCTGCCTATCTGGTTTTTGACCATGTTTTTTGTTGCGAACATCTGGTTTTACCTGATCCTGTGTTTGGGAGATATGGGAAAGAAACTTTGGCAGAGCTATCTTCTGGAAGGAATTGCCGTTTGCCTTGTGATGGCAGCAGGATGGCAGATCAAGCTTGGGGAGTTCCGGCTGCCCTGGGGATTTGAACTGGCCATGATCACACAGGGATTTTTTTATACCGGTTATCTGGCCCGGCATCTGGGAGAATGGCTGAAAGGGAAATCAACAACCTGGAAATACCGGACAGAGTTGCTTTTGACGATTCCGGCGCTTATCTTTTGGCTGCTCTGCGTCCGTCAAAATGGCCGTGTGGATATTAATGCGGCATGGTTCGGAAATCGGGGGCTGTGGAGCTTTTACCTGGCGGCTTTATGCGGCTGCTACCTGGTATTTATCATGTCGCGGATATTGGCCCACTGCCAACCTATCGCCAGAGTGTTATCTCTATTTGGGAAAAACAGTATGGTGATTATGGCCGTCCATGTGCCGGTGCTGATATGGCTGGACGGGGTACTCACCCCACTGATGCCGGATATCATTAAAATGAACAGTATGTCGAAAAACTGGATTGGGGTTACCTATACCTTTGTGGGGGTTTCCCTCCTAAGCTTATTTGCCGCATATCTGCTGAAGCCCAATCCATTCAAAAAGGAAAAAAATTAGGCGGCCAGAAGGGAGAGCTTACCATGAAAAATTTACATACCTTTGCCATCTGCGCCTTTGGAGATTCTCCTTATCTGGAGGCTTGCATCCGGTCAGTGACAATGCAGAGCCGGCCCACCAAGGTGATTCTGTGTACTTCCACCCCCAGTCCCTATATCAAAGCACTGGCTGAAAAGTACCATGTGCCTGTCTTTGTGCGAGAAGGGGAGAGCGGGATTGGAGCGGACTGGAATTTTGCCTATGAGATGGCGGATGCGCGGTATGTGACCATCACTCATCAGGACGATCTATATGGAAAAAATTATGTAAAGGAGCTGGAGCGCGTGGTGAGGGTCTACCCGGATGTTACCCTGTTTACCACAGACTATGTGACGGTGAAAGGACGACAGTTGGCCAGAGGCGAGCGGATGGAGCTGGTAAAAAGACTTCTGCGGCTGCCGTTGCGGTTTCCTGGACTGAATCATTTGCCTCTGGTAAAAAAAGCTGCTCTGTGTTTTGGCAATCCTATCTGCTGCCCTGCCTGTACTTACCGCAAGACTTTGTCTGGAGGAGTGGATCAGCCGTTTTTTAATTCCTCTTTCCGGTTTGCTCTGGACTGGGATAAGCTGATCACCATGGCAGAGGAGCCGGGGAGGTTTATCTGTGTGGAACGCCCGCTGGTATTTCATCGGCTGCACCCGGAGGCTGCGACCAATACCTGCATGAAAGGAGCCCTTCGGTTTGAAGAGGAGGAGCGGATGTTTCGGCGGATTTGGCCAGAGGTAGCAGCAGGGTTTTTGATGAAATTTTATCAGAAAGCTTATGACTCCTATGAAATATAAGTGGAGAATGGAAATGATGGTGGAATGAGAATGGAAAATCGAGGGGAAAGACAGTGGATATGGGGTGGGATGGGGATACTTTGCCTGTTTGCCGGAACGGCTATGCTCCTTTGCTCAGGAACCTTGGAGACGTATCTTGTCTGCAGGGAGGGTAGGAAGGCGGTATGGGAGACTATTCTGTTTTTCGGATGGATGCTGGGATTTTGCTGCCTTTCCAAAAAGAAATGGATTAAGTGGGCCGGGATTGGAGCGGGGATTGCAGCCGGGACCTGGTGCCATCAGATTTTTCTGCCCTTTGTGGTTTCTGGGGCCTGGCTTCTGGGAATCCTTCTATTGGGAGAACGGATAAGAGCGTTGGTTGGCGGAAGGAGAGGCGTCAATGCTTTTTCAGCGCCCTGGCTGTGCCTTGCAGGAAATTTCCTTATGGGAGCGGGAGGATGGATCTCTCTGATCTGCCTCTTGTCCGCCTGTTCCTTCGGGGGACTGAGCCGTATCCGGTTTCTGGCCGCCGTCCTGACCCTTTCGTTGATGCTGTGGAAAACAGTGGAGCTTTTCCAAAAGCAGTCTATGGGGAAAGAAATGGGACAGAAAGGAGAACTGGGGCGGGGAGGACGAGGAGAAGGGCTATATTGGGCGATCTTGTTTACCATGATATTTATTCAGTTAGCCCGGTTGAATCAGGGGGCTGATTATGATTCTCTTCATTACGGGCTTCGCTCTCACTATATCCTAGACAACGGCAAGGGGATTTACGAGAATCTTGGCAATATTAATCTGGTATACACCTATCCCAAGGGATTTGAGATACTTTCCTTTCCCATGGCCGGAACGGCTACCTATGGGTATTTACTGTGCTTTAATGTGTGGCTGGCTGTGTTGGCGCTATTTCTTGTCTATGAGCTGACCGGTCTCTTAGGAGGCACACGCCGACAACAGCTTGGGGCAGCGGCTTTTGTATCCATGATCCCCGGCGTGATGAATATGGCCATTACGGCAAAAAGTGACATCGCCACATTAGTCTGCCAGCTGTGTATTCTCAATGGAGCTGCAGGTCTTCTAACAGAAACACGGGAGACCTCCCAAAGGTGGTTTGCCATTGCTGCAGGTAGCTGCTTCTTAAGCTTTGCCATGAAGCCAACCGCAGTGGTATTTTCCACAGTAATCTCCTTGGCTTGCCTGCTTTACCTGTGGAGGGAAGAGGCGATTTTGTGGAGGGAGGTTTGGAGGGAGAAAAGATTCTTAATTGGAGCGCTGCTTCCCGGGATGGGGGCATGGGTAGGCACATGGCTCCGCACCTACCAGATGACAGGAGTGCCTTCTACTTCAGTATTTACTTCGATTTGGGAAAAAATAGGTTTTTCTGTCCGCTGGCCCTATGCATTTTCCTCTATTCCGGATCAAGGCTTTGGGATGAGCTTACAAGAAAGCCTGAAATTTTTCCTGACGCGGTTGTACGGCTTTTTCTTTTTCCCGGCGGGAGAGGATATGGGCCACGTGATCATTGCCTGGGGAACAGGATTAATTCCGCTGTTTTTGTTGGCCTGGCTGATGTGGGGGAAGCGGTGGGTGAAAAGCCGCAGTGATGCAGAGAGAAGGACATTTGCCTGCATGAGCTGGGCTGGGGCCGCCGTTATCGCTGTCAGCATGGCAAGCCTTTTTTTGCTCTGGCAGGTGGACGGAAACTACTTTATGCTTTTATATGTGCTGGCGGTGCCTCTGGGGATTCTTCCTTTGTCGCAGGCAGACTTTTGGCGGTTCCGAAGATCTGCCCTTGAAGGAGTGTTGATTTCAGGGTGCTTTTTCTTCCAGGCCGCGGTGATGCTGGGGGCAAACTGGGCGGGAACAGTGGGATTTACCCCAGTTTCCTTCCAGCATAAGGGATATTATCAACATCAGCAGCAGGTTTATGAGGATTTCTGCACCAGAGGGAATCAGGCGATCTGGTCTATCCTGTCCCAGGATCCAAGGACAAGGGTAATTGCTGTGGGAGAGCATCCTGGTGTGCTGCAATTTCCCTGCAATGTCCAGAGCTATTATGATGTGACCGGCAGTGGGGGAAATGTAAAACTGGTGAAGACTTTGGCGGATTTTAAAGCATTTCTGCGGTTTGCCCAGACAGAATATGTGTATGTACAGGAGGACTACCTGGAGGAAGGAACCAGGGTTTGCGATGTGATCCGCTATCTGATTGAAGAGGGAAGCCTGGCGGACATCCGGTACGAAAATCGAAACATGATTGCCCGGGTAAACCTGGAGGGAAAATATCCAATGGAGCCGGGAGCAGTGGCTGAGTTTGAGCGGAATATCCGTTAGAAGGTTACAAGTTAGAGAAAAGGAGGCGGTGCGTTGAGACCACTTTCCACAGAAAAACAGATGCAGATAAAAAATGAAATCATAGCCATCGGATTTCTAATGGGATTTGCCTATTTTATTTACTCTGGGTTTCAGATAAAAGGCCTTGGGGGAGAGGATCTGCTCTTTTGGTCTAGCTATCGGGAGAAAACCTTTTTCTCCTTCTTATTTTCTACGGAGTATACGGGCTTTGCCCCGCTCTACCGTCTTGTGGCCTGGCTGGAGATATTCCTCTCAGGGGCACATGTTAAGGGGCTGCTTCCCTTTCATCTCTTTTGCAACGGCTTAGCGGCAGCCTTTGTTTATCGGATGGGAAGACGGATATCTGGAAGATGGATATATGGTTTTTTCAGCGGAATTTTATTTCTTCTTTTCGGAATATCCGGTGGTCAAATGGTTAGGCTGCTGGGGCTTCAGGAAGCCGGAGGGCTTTGGCTGAGCATAAGTATAGTGTACTGCCTTCATATTTACCTGGCATCTAAACAGGAAAAAATATGGTACTATCATGGCGCGTGTTGGCTGTATTTTGGCGCATGCTTGGTCTGCCAGTGGTATTTGGCGCTGCTTCCACTGTTTTATCTGGCGTTGCTTTTTCGCCGAAGATTCCAACTGCGAAAATGGTTTTGGCCGCTGCGCCAGTTTCTGCTGGTGGTTCTAATCCGCCTGATGAGCGGGCATACTTTATTTCCGGAAAAGATATGGCAAATTCCTGGCTTTCCCATCGGACTTTCGATACGAATGCATATCTTAATGTGGGGGATGTTGGCGTTCGTGATTTTGCTCTTTGCCGTGTTTCTGATCCGGATCCTGCGAGAGGAGGAAGGAAGAGGGGGATACCTGGAGGGCGCGGGATATTTTCTTGGAGCTATTGTGCTTTTCGTATTTTTGGAAGAAAATACCTCTGGATCTGATGGGTATTTTCTCTACGGAGTTTACAGCGTGCTGATTCTTCTTCTGAACTATATTGTCGGGGTGATATCTTCCGAGGAGGAGATTGCGGTGATGAAGAAACAGACCGGAGATACGGCGGAAGCAAATTTCCAGGCTCAGCACACCTTGCAGCTGGTTCCCAAAAGGGGCCATGGGAGAGAGATTGCTATAGGGTTGTTTACCGCCTATTTTTTAACGGCAGCACCTTTCGCCTGGGGCTTTCGGGAAAAGCTCTTTACATCAGAGGATTATCGCATCCAGGAGAAATACAATTCCCTGACAGAGGAAACGCTGGAGAAGTACGGGGGCGCGTTGCCTGCGAAGCGTATTTATGTGTTAGGGCTGGAATCCATGACACAGCAGGAGCTTCAGGAATTTTTTCGCGTGGGTGTGGGACCTGGAGAAGAGGCTGTCCAGGTGGAGGAGATCGATACCATCCGTGATGTAGGGCTGATTACAAAACAGATGGTGGTTCTCTGGGAGGATGCAGAGGGAAACCGGTTTCAGGATATCACCAAGTTTGTAAAAGAGCAGAAGTTTAAGGTGAATTATGGATTTTACGAGGATGGGTGGATGGATCAGGAATGCAGCTTTTCCATTTTTGGGGGGCCGAAAGGAGAGCTGTCTTTCCGCTTTCTCTATCCAGGAATACTCTCCGGCGGTGAGGAAACTAGGATTTATGTGGACGGAGAGCTGAATCAGCAGCTACTTGTAGAGGAAAATATCTACTACGCTCAGATTCACGCCCAGTCGTATCAGATTTTAGACATCCGGATTGAAAGTAATTTTTATGTCCAGGAGGCCCTGGAGCAGAGAGGAGAGTCGCCGCTGACGGCATTAGTGGAGATCACAGCAGAATAGAGAGGAAAAGATTGGTGGTAGTTTGGATATGAAACAAAATAATGGAAAGAAGGGAACCTATCTGATTCCACTGCTGGGGATCTGCATTTGCCTTAGTTATGTGCTGGCAGCCACCCAGGATGTGGTATATTCGGACTATATTCGTCTGGTAAATAGTTATCTGCCAGATGTGTGGAATCCGGAGAAATTTTTTGTGGCAGATGTTTTAACCAGGATTCCGGTGAATTTCCTGGAACGGATCATCAATGTGACCTTTTTTGGGTATTCCACCACCTTTGATATGGCGCTGGGGGTGCTTTGCCATGGCGGGGCGGCAGTGATTCTCACCGCTTACTGCCGGGAGAGGAAGGTAGGGTGGGGCTGGTATCTCCTTCTCATGGCTGTATTTTTCAGCTTGAATAAGTGGGAGATGCTGACTAACGGAACAGGTTGGTGCCATTTCCTGGCCTTTGCCGGATTTTACTTCCATTATCTTCTTCTGGATCGCGCTTTTCAACGGCGGCAGACAAAGGAAAGGGCGACAAAAGGAGAGAAGCTTGGGCTGATTATTCTCCCCTGGGTGATTACCCTGGGAACAGCAGGACCCTACTGTGCCTCATATTCTGCAGTTCTTCTCCTCACCTATGGGATTTGCTTCCTTTTGGAGAAGCGGGGGGGAAAGAGCTCCTGCTTCGATTATTTCGTTTACGGGATTCATGTGCTGATTCCATTGGGGCTTTACCTGGTGAGCAGCTCTTTTGCGGTGGAGGATCACGCGGGAGCCACAGGACGGGGAATCGGAGAGGTGCTAAGGGATAATCTGCTGTTTTTCCCAAAGTTTCTGCTGAAAGGTTTCTCCTCTATGGTGATGGGGGAGGAAGTGATGATGGATGCCTTAACCCGCCTGGATGCAGGGATGGGGTTGTGCTACCTGGCAGGTTGTCTGGTGATAGCGGCCTATGTGATCGCACTGTGGATGCAAGTACAGGAGCGGCTCTATGAGCGTTCCCTTCTGCCGCTGATGCTGATCTTTGCCGGAGGGCTTAATCATCTGTTAATTTTAGGCGCTAGATGGATTTTTGAAAATAGCGATTATGGGATGAGCTCCCGGTATGCTCTCCAGTATCAGGCTGGAATTCTGGGGATTATCCTTACCTTTGCCTTGTTTTTCCAGTCAAGGAGAAGGGCAGGGGCGATAAAGACGGCGGCAGTGGTGATTTCTCTGGTAATTCTGGCAGGAAACGGTTATACTACTTATAAAGAATTTAAGAAGGCGCCTTATCGGAAGGAATATGGATGCCGAGTAGAGGCGGCGGCCCTGCGCTATAGGGAAATCCCTGATGAGGAGCTGGAGGACTTATTTCAGTATCACCATGGACCGGAGAAGATTCGGCAGGCGCTGGGGATTCTGGAAGAGCAGAGATGGAATATATACGGAGGAGAACAATGAAGGTTGTATTGCTGGCAGGAGGCTTTGGTTCCAGAATCAGTGAAGAGAGCCATCTAAAGCCAAAACCGATGATTGAGATTGGGGAAAAACCTATTCTCTGGCATATTATGAAGTACTACTCCCAGTACGGTTTTCATGAATTCGTGATCTGTCTGGGTTATAAGCAATATGTGGTGAAGGAATTTTTTGCCGATTATTTCCTGCATACGTCGGATGTAACCTTTGATTTGGCGAATAACCAGATGGAGGTGCATAACAATTATTCTGAGCCGTGGAAGGTTACTCTGGTAGACACCGGATTAAATACCATGACCGGAGGACGGGTAAAGCGGATTCGGCCCTATGTGGGGGATGAGCCTTTTATGCTTACCTATGGGGATGGAGTGGCAGATGTGGATTTAAAGAAGCTGGAAGGTTTTCACCGGACGCACGGAAAGACAGCCACCATTACTGCAGTAAATGTGGGACAGCGGTTCGGGGTTCTGGACATCCAAAGCAGTGGAAGGATCCAGGCATTTCGTGAAAAAAATGACAATGACGGTGCATGGATTAACGGCGGTTTTATGGTGATGAATCCAGAAGTTTTTGACTATATCCAGGATGACCGGACAGTATTTGAGAAGGGGCCGTTAGAGAATCTGGCCAGGAATGGGCAACTGATGGCCTTTGCCCACGAAGGCTTCTGGAAGTGCATGGATACCCAGCGGGATAAAATGCAGCTGGAAGAATTGTGGCAGAGCCAGAAGGCGCCATGGAAGATTTGGTAGCTGTCAGGTTAAAAGAAGCTTGTTGAAAGGTGAAGAAGAAATGGCGAATCATTCGTTGAAGAAATTAGAGGAATATTACCGGGGGAGGTCGGTGCTCATTACCGGTCACACCGGATTTAAAGGGGCCTGGCTCAGCCGAATCTTAACGATTGCAGGAGCCAAGGTTACCGGCTATGCCTTAAAGCCGGCTCCTGGTCCGGGACTATTTGTGGAAGCGGGGCTCCATAAGGAAATGGACTCGGTGGAAGGCGATATCCGGGATCAGGAAAGGCTTAGATCTGTATTTGACTGTATTCGACCGGAGGTGGTATTCCATCTGGCGGCTCAACCTATTGTGCGGGATTCCTATGAGCATCCGGTCTACACTTATGAGACCAACGTAATGGGGACGGTCCATGTGCTGGAATGCGTCCGGCAAACGGATAGCGTTTGCTCTTTTTTAAATGTGACTACCGATAAGGTATATGAAAACCGGGAGTGGGAGTACGGGTATCGGGAAAGTGACCCTTTAGACGGATATGATCCTTATTCTAACAGTAAATCCTGTTCCGAGCTGGTGACGCACAGTTACCAAAAATCCTTTTTTTCGGACGGCCACTGCAGGATCTCTACCTCCAGGGCAGGGAATGTGATCGGGGGCGGGGATTTCGCCAATGACCGGATTATCCCGGACTGTGTCCGGGCAGCGGTAAAGGGGGAGCGCATTATCCTGAGGAATCCTTACTCCACCAGGCCGTACCAGCATGTACTGGAGCCTCTGGCCGTATATCTCACCATTGCTATGGAACAGGCAAAGAATCCAGAGAAGGCAGGATATTATAATGTGGGACCGGACGACTGTGACTGTGTCACCACTGGCCGGTTGGCGGATCTCTTCTGTACCATGTGGGGCGAGGGGATGGAATGGGTGAACCAATATGACGGAGGCCCCCATGAGGCGAATTTCCTTAAGCTGGATTGCTCCAAGGTAAAAAAGGTATTTGGGTGGACCCCCAGATACCATGTGGCAGAGGCTGTGGAGAAAACCATTGACTGGTGGAAGGCATGGCAGGCGAAGGAAAATATGCTTCGGACAACGGATCGGCAGATCCAGGAGTTTTTCCAATAAAACAGAGGCAGTAATGAGGAGAAAAGAGAAGAATGTTTGAGAATAAGACAGAAGCGCAGGCGCGTCAGGAGATCTTAGATCAGGTAGCGGAGTACTGCAAAACATATCATAACCAAAAGAAGCCATTCCAGGAAGGACAGAGAATCCCCTACGCCTCCCGGGTTTACGATGAGCGGGAGATGGTGAACCTGGTGGATTCTGCCCTTGAGTTCTGGCTTACCTCCGGGTGGTACACGGAGCAGTTTGAGAGAAAACTGGCAGAATACCTGAAGATAAAATACTGTTCTGTAGTGAATTCCGGCTCTTCGGCAAATCTGATTGCGTTTATGGCACTGACTTCACCCCTTCTGGGCGACCGGCAGATCAAACGGGGGGATGAGGTGATCACGGTAGCGGCGGGCTTTCCTACCACGGTGACGCCGATGATCCAGTATGGCGCAGTCCCGGTTTTTGTGGATGTAACCATCCCCCAGTATAATATTAATGTAACTCGTTTGGAGGCTGCCCTGTCGGAGAAGACGAAGGCAGTGATGTTGGCCCATACCCTGGGAAATCCGTTTGACCTGGAAGCAGTGAAGTCTTTCTGTGACGCTCATGATCTGTGGCTGGTGGAGGATAACTGCGACGCTCTGGGAAGCCGGTATGAGTACCAGGGAGAGGAGCGGCTGACCGGAACCATCGGCGATATTGGCACCTCCAGTTTTTATCCCCCTCATCATATGACTATGGGAGAAGGAGGGGCCGTGTACACCAATAATCCATTGCTGCATAAGATTATCCGTTCTTTCCGGGACTGGGGGCGGGATTGCTCATGCGCCTCTGGCCAGGATAATCTATGCGGACACCGATTTGACCGGCAGTATGGAGAGCTGCCTTTAGGATACGATCATAAATATGTTTACTCTCACTTTGGATATAATTTAAAAGCAACAGATATGCAGACGGCTATCGGCTGTGCTCAGCTGGAAAAGTTTTCAGGATTCGTGGAGAGGCGCCGCCACAACTTTGACCGGTTGAAGAAAGGACTGGAAGGAACGGAAGAAAAACTGATCCTCCCGGAGCCTTGCAGAGGCGCTGAGCCCAGCTGGTTTGGCTTTCTCATCACCTGTAGGGAAAATACCTGCCGTAGCCAGGTGGTGCCCTTCATCGAGGAGAAAGGGATCCAGACCAGGATGCTTTTTGCCGGAAACTTGACCAAGCATCCTTGCTTTGACCAAATGAGGGCTGAAGGGAAGGGATATCGGATCGTCGGCGCTCTTGAGGTAACAGACCGAATTATGCGGGATACTTTCTGGGTAGGGGTATACCCAGGGATGACCGATGAAATGATTGACTATATGGCCAAGATCATCCGGCAGGCTATAGGCTGCTAAAGGATTACAGCATTGATTCCCAGGTTGCCACATTTGTCTGTGGGGGTTACCGGGAAGGAAGGGGCATCGCATGTATGATTTAACCAGCGCCCACAGGGCAAATCTGAAAATGTTAAAAGAGATAGACCGGATCTGCAGGAAATACCGGATAAGATACACCTTAGATTCTGGCACACTTATCGGTGCGGTTCGCCATCAGGGCTTTATCCCCTGGGATGACGACGCGGATGTGGCGATGACCAGAGGAAACTTTGAGGCTTTCTTGAAGGTGGCCGGGCGAGAGCTTCCCGAGGGGATGGAGCTGGTTATGCCGAACCAGTATCACGGCGGAAAAGGATTTTTCGATTTTACTCCCAGAATTATCTATGTAAACAGCCGAATACGGGAAGAGGATGGGGAGATGGCCTATTATGATGGAAAATTAAACCATTTGTGGGTGGATATTTTCGTCCTGGATGCCCTCCCGGACAGCACTTTAGGGGCCTGGATTGCCAAGGGATTCCAGGCCGGGATCTACGGACTGGCTATGGGGCACCGATATAGCCTAGATTATGGGAAATATCCTGTTCATCAGAAGCTTTTGGTGGCAGGGTTGGCAGGATTGGGGCGGCTGATTCCTATGAAATGGTTGATCTGGATGCAGAATACCTTTGCCAGAAAAGATCGGAAGAAAAAGACGAAACGGATATTTTACAGTAATTACCAGCCGGATTATCTCTATGTGACCCTGGAACGACCGTGGAGCACAAGGGTGGTGGAACTTCCCTTTGAGGATACCCGCCTGATGTGCCCAGAGGGATGGGAGCATGTTCTCTCCCAGGTTTACGGGGATTACAAGAAGCTGCCGCCTAAGGAGCAGCAAAGTCCCAGCCATGCCCAAATTGAAATTTTGGTAGAGGAATAGGCAGAAAGGAAGGAGCAATCGATGCAGGATGGAGAGCGGGAGCCGCTGCTTTCCGTAGTCGTGTCTGTATATAATGAAGAACAGGCACTTCCGGAATTTTACCAGGCAGCGGTTAAAGTATTAATATCTCTTAGTTGGGACTATGAGCTGATCTTTGTGAATGATGGGAGCCAGGACGGGAGCCGGAGGATTTTAGATCAGCTAGCTCAGTCTGATGAACGAGTGAAAGTAATTCATTTTTCCAGGAATTTTGGCCATGAGGCAGCTATGATTGCTGGACTGGATCACAGTCAGGGGGACGGAGTTGTATGTATGGATGCAGACTTACAGCATCCACCGGAATGCCTTCCAGAAATTGTGGACTGCTTTCAACAGGGATACCAGGTGGTTAATATGGTAAGAACTGGGAATAAGGGGGCTGGACTGATCAAAAACCTTACCTCTACGGCCTTTTATCGGCTGATTAATACCATATCCGACGTTCATTTTGAGCCAAATGCGTCGGATTTTTTTGCCGTTGATCGGAAGGCTGCCAAGGTACTTAAGACCAGCTACCGGGAAAAGATCCGTTTTCTTCGGGGCTATGTACAGAATATTGGTTTTTGTAGGACATCTCTATACTATGAGGCCAGCCCAAGGGTGGCAGGGGAGAGTAAATACAGTCTGAAGAAGCTGTTTAGCTTTTCCGTCAATACGATTTTATGCTTTTCCAATATGCCGCTGAAGCTGGGGATTTATGCAGGGATATTTTCCGGGCTTCTAGGAGTGGCAGTGATGATTTATACGTTGTTTACATGGAAGGGCGCGCCCAGTGGCTATGCCACCATTGTGGTACTAATCTGCTTCATGTTTGCCATGCTATTTGTAGTAGTGGGGATTATCGGGGAATATATTGCCATACTATTTATTGAGTTAAAAGATAGGCCGGTTTATATCATCTCCGAGACAAAGAACTTAAATGGAAATTTTTTGAAGTAAATAAAAAATTGATTAAATAAGAAATTGACGAGATTTGGAAAAATAATACAAACCATTCCCATATAATTGGGAAATAATTCGTAAATTTTAACAAAAAAATATAAATTACATATTGTATTTTTGCCAAAAAAATAGTATACTAAAAATACTTTAAATCAATGTGGCATTTAAAGGGTGACTTAAGGGCGAGTTGTTTCATGGGGGTGATGCATTTGTTAGCGAAGCAAGTTAACATTGCTGCACGCTCTGCCCGTCCACTGCCGATCTCCTATATTATCCGGATTGCGCAGCAATTTACGTGTGATGTATACATCCAGGATATGGACATGCGAATTAATGCCAAGGATTATGACCAGATGAAACGTGACTGGAATCCGCAGGGGAACAGGCTTGTCTTTTATCTGAATGGGGCGGATGAAGTAGCAGCAGGAGACAAGTTAAAGAAGGTATTGGAGAATTAAAAGAAAGCGGCTGTCATTGGACAGCCGTTTTTATTGTTTCACCCCGATTAGGAGGGGTGATTTTTTTGTTCTGATAAATATTGGCTGGCATCCTTAAAAAAGCTTGCAATGATGAGCATAAGAATGATGCCAATAGGGAAGGCGGCGATAATGGATACGCTCTGTAGATTGGTCATGGAGCTGTCATTAAAGATTAGGGCGATGGGGAATAGGATCAAAAGCACTGCCCAAAACAGCTTTACGCTTCTAGCCGGTTCTTCGCCTTCTTGCAGTTCTTTGTAGGAATAGGTGGAGGCGACCATGGTCAAGGCATCAAAGGAAGTAGAGTAAAAGGCGATCATGGTCAAGGCAAGAAGGATCAATCCAAGTTTTTCGAAGGGCAGTGTCTGAAGCAGTAAAAGAATGGATTGGTACAGGTCTTGAGAGGCTCCATAAAACCCCATAAGATCTAGCTGGCCGTGGACCTGTATGCCCAGCCCATAATTACCAAGAATGATGAAGGAGGAAAAAGTACCGGATAAACCCCAGAAATACCCCTCCAGGATTGTTTGCCGGATGGTTCGCCCACGGCTGATGGAACCGATAAAAAATGGAGTGGCAACACACCATACCATCCAGTAAGCCCAATAAAAGATGGTCCAGTTCTGGGGAAAGGAGGAAGTGCGTAGAGCGTCCGTCCAGGTGGAGAGACCGATAAAGTTCTGAGCCAGGTTTCCCAAAGCGGTGATACCAGTTTCCACAATATAACGAGCCTGATTGCCACCGATTAATACATAGAGAAGAAGCACAAAAAATAAGTAGGTGCAGGAGGCTGCCAGCTTTGCCACGCCCTTCATGCCGAAATATACGGTGACAGTATAGGTGATTCCGATGATTAAAAGAATAGCGATGGTGAGGAAATGGGACTGGTGGATTTGAAATACCACACTAATAGCCAGGGACAGCAGCGGCGTAGCCAGGGAAAAGGTAGTGGCTGTTCCTGCCAGCAGGGCAATGACTGCGATTAAATCAATCACCCGCCCTGGAATATGATCTACCTGATTACCCAGCAGGGGACGGCAGGCCTCTGAATATTTCTGCTTTGTCTGCTTGCGGACGTGAAGCATAAAGCCAAAGGCAGTGGCCAGCACCAGATAAAAGCTCCAGGGAATCGGACCCCAGTGAAATAAGGGGTAGGTGGAGGCCCAATCCTGGACAGAGCCCATGTCCGCAATGCGAGGCTCGCCTGCATACAAAATCCACTCACAGAGAGAGTAAAACACAATATCAGCAGCAAGGCCGGCAGTAAACATCATGGAACCCCACTGAAAAGAGGTGTAGTCCGGCTTTTCTGTATTGCCAAGGCGGATCTGGCCATATCTGGAGAAGGCGATATAAAGAGAACAGAGGAAGACGCCTAGCCCGATGATAAGGTAATAGCTTCCCAGCTGATCCCCTAGAAAAAAGCGAATAGAATTTAAAATTAAAGTGGAGCTCTCTGGATAAAGTAAAAAGAGGATACACAAAAGGATAATTGCGACCAGGGGGATCAAGGTGGTGATCCAATCCAGGCGTTTTTTTAATTGACGGTATGGATGATTTTCGTTCATAAATCGGCCTCCTGCTTTAGTTGTGTGTTCAAAAAAATATAATATTTTAATATATTGAACATGATAGCATGAGGCGAAAAAAAAAGCAAGTGAAATTTGTGAAGATTTTCTGACAATTTTTCAAAAACCCTATTCAAATGGAACCGGTTCGGATATAATACACTATTGTTATCTAGTGTAAATACTAGTTTATGAGGCTTGATGAGAGCGCAGAGAGAAAGCGAATCAATAAGACAAGAGAGGATGAGGAAAATGAGAAAGATGCTTCTTGCGGCAGCTATGAGCTGCATTGTGGTACTGTCTGTCGGGTGTACTCAAAGTACGATTTTAGATCCAGAGGTAAAGGCACAGCCGGATTTTTCCATTGTAACCGATGTAGAGTTAGAGTGGAATCAGGTCAGTGATGATCTGATGGGCTACTATGAGGACTCTGAGGAATATCCTGGACTTTTAACCTTTAATTTTTCCCATAAGGACGAGGAGAAGCGGATCATCGCTCAGCTGTTTGTGGATACGACGGAAGTAGAGGGGGAAAAGGCCGCCCAATATGCCGCGACCCTGATAAAAAATCTTAATGACTGCATCGCGATCCAGAATAACTCCCTGGCTAAAGCGGATGAAAGTCATTATGGCGGATTCTTTGACGATTACAGCTTTACGGTTCAGGTGATGCCGGAAGACGGCATGGAGGATGAGAGCACCTGGTTGGTAAATATGACCGTTCCTGCAGGTGAGCATTTACCTGTGGTTCCTTTAGAAGGAAAAGAATAGTAAGAGGGGTAGAGAGATGAACAGATGGATTCAGTATACGAAGAAGGTATGCATGCTGGCGTTTATCGCCATGGCAGTTCCCTCTAGCTACGAGATGCTACGCAACGAAGCAGGATTACTTCCTTACAGAGAGGCAATAGAGGGAATTGTTTCAGATGAGTATATAATCAAAAAGCAAGGTGTGATGCTGATGGATGTGTCCACCGTTCCGACCAATACCCTGGCCGGGACCGAACCTGGCAGCCAGAGCAATACAGGAACCAGAGTAATTCGGGCTTCTGGCTCCTCCGGGGGAAAAAATGTGGGCCCAGGAACAGAGTATACTCCGGTGATGACCGTTTCAGAGCCCATTGTTGGATACCTGGGAGGCTCGAAAATCACCCTTCTGGCGAATCAGTCAACCAGCCAGATGTTGTCCGTACTGATCGAGACGAATCAGGGAAAGATAATTATGTTGGATGGTGGAACCCCGGAAGATACGACCCATCTTGTACAAACGCTGGCCGCCAAGGGGAGCCATGTGGATACCTGGCTGATTACCCATCCCCACTCGGATCATGTAGGCGCCCTAAATGAGATTCTGAACCATCCGGAGTATGGAGTTACCGTCGATCACGTTTACTTTTCCTTTGCAGGCTTAAGTTGGTACCAGGAATATGAACCAGGCCGGGCCGATATGGTAGCAAAGATCATGACATCACTCTCCCTGCAGCCTCAAGAGAAGGTGCATGGTGACATCTACAGAGGCCAGGAGATCTGGGTGGATAATATAAAGATTACTGTGATGAACCAGCCTTATCTCCAGGCAAACAATTCCATCAATAATAGCTCTGTGGCGTATATGCTGGATATTAATGGGAAAAAGGCTTTATTCTTGGGAGATATGGGGGTGGAGACTGGAAAGCAATTCCTGGCGGATCATACTCCAGAGGAGCTGAAATGCGACATTGTTCAGATGGCTCATCACGGCCAGGATGGGGTGGGATTGGAGGTTTATCAGGTTCTTCAGCCTCAGATCTGTTTGTGGGGCGCGCCGGACTGGCTGTGGAATAATGACAGCGGGAGCGGTACAGATTCTGGAAAGTGGAAGACCATAGAAACCAGGAAGTGGATGGCTCAGCTGGGAGTACCTTACCATGTATGCATTAAGGACGGAGACCAGATAATACAGTAGGCCGGCCTTCAAAAATATATAGTTGGAAATGACTCAGGCGCAGGAAGCTTATGCTTCCCGCGCCTGAAGCCGATCATCCGAAAGCTTAAAAGGGCAGATCAACAACGGTGAGCCCGCTGTGGTAGGAATAATTCCCCAGCTCTTCTAGCAGAGCAGGAAAATGATCCTCCAAAAGTTCATTTTTTGTCAAGGCGGCATTCAGGTAGTAATAGATCAAGCTGCATTTTCCCAGGCATTGGCGGAAGAGCTGAGGAAAGGATGCCGTGCTGGCCAGGGAAGGGTCCCAGGGATTGGTCCAGACCTGATGAGCGGAATTTAAGCTCTCACGGGGATTTTCCACCTCATCAGTGACCAGCTTTTGGGAAGCGACCGGGTTTTTTAAAAAGATCGATTCCACAAAAGCAATTTTATTTTTTTTCTTTCCCTGGGGGTCAGCCAGGGTGCGGCAGCCGAACCGGAGCGCCAGGATAGAGCGATGGACCATCCGGGAAGATACCTGGTAATTATTCCGATAGGTGAGAGGATAATAAGCCTCATTAATGCATTCTGCCAGAAAGCGGGAGATGAATTGGATTTCCTGGCCATTCAGGCAAATGGTGGCTGCCTGGTTAAATTGGGAAGGTTTTTTCTTTTTGTATTTGGCCAGGAGCAAGGCATCTAAATCGTTCTCCAGCAGGGCGTGACACCCATGGGCCTGGGAGGAGGGATTTGCCGGATTGTAGCGAATCCGCCCATAGACAAAGGGGTGACAGATATAATCGCCGATATAGTGGCAGAAAAAGCCGGCCATGTAGGCTACGCCCTGCTCTCTCTGCTGGCGGGAAGATATGGTGCTTAAATGGTTTAAGCAGCAGGAGAAAAAGTCATTTACATGATGCTCATGCATATAAGAGCCTACGTTCCGATAATCCCGGTGCCGCAGAACCGGGATATTATAGAAAAACATATCCGGTCCCTGGAGCCCTAACTGGTAGAGCCATCGGTATTTCGAGATGATGTATTTTAACTGATTCATCGGAAGATCGTTAAAGGCCTTCATGCCAAGGATATAATGTGTAGTAAAACCAGGCAAGGGATCACCTCTTTCCACAATAATGTTATGTTGTTGATTTAAGTATAACATTGATCGGACAAAAATGATAGAACGAGCAGCTGATTTTTCGTAATAATATCTTTCCTAGAGCCATAGAGTGTGGAAATAGGCCAGCTGAGTATGGCCAAATTGGGAAAGGATAGGAAGGCGAAAATGGGAATGCTGGAAGGGGTTCACAGGATTGTGTGGGGGCCGTGGCTGATGGTACTATTTCTGGCGGCAGGGATGAGGTATACGGTTCAGGGCCGCGGATTTCAGCTGCGTGGATTTAGAAAATGGTGGAAGGCAACGGCAGGGGATTTGCTGCGAAAGAGGTCAGGCGCGGAGGGAACCTCAAGAAAGGAGCAGCTTCGGACCGCCTGCACAGCGCTGGCTGCCACTGTGGGGACAGGGAATATCGTAGGGGTGGCGACGGCTATCACCTGTGGAGGTCCCGGGGCTCTTTTTTGGATGTGGGTGTCTGCCTTTGTGGGGATGGCGACAGCCTATGGCGAGGTATATCTGGGGACGGCCAGCCGGTTTCAGGGGAAGAAGGGAGAGGCGATTTGCGGTCCCTTCGTGTACCTAGAACGGATGGCAGGTCAACCAGGTTTGGCACTATTTTACGCCGGATTGTGCGTGCTCTGCTCTCTGGGAATGGGATCCATGGTTCAGGCTAATTCCCTGGCAGAGACGGCCAGATATTCCTTCCATATTCCCGCAGGATGGATGGCCATCCTTCTGTGTGCGTTGGTTGTCTGGATTATCCGTGGAGGAGGAAAGGGGATCCAGGAGGCATCTGCTGCGCTGGTTCCCTTTTCCGCGGGCTTGTATCTCTTTTGTGCTGTCGCTGTGATTTTCCTTGGAAGGGCCAGTCTGGGGGAGGTCTTGAAGGATATTTTTCAGGATGCATTTCAACTTCGGGCGGCGGCCGGCGGTGGGGCCGGGTATGGAGTCAGCCAGGCGCTCCGTTATGGTCTGGCCAGAGGTGTGTTCTCCAATGAAGCTGGTCTGGGAAGCCTGGCGGTTCTCCATGGGGATTCGCCAGGCCAGGATCCTGCGCTTCAAGGAATGTGGGCTATATTTGAAGTGTTTTTTGATACCATTGTAGTATGCACCTTAACTGGTCTTGCGATTCTGTGCAGCATAAAGGAATATGAGGTTGACTTGGGACTGTCCGGGGCGGCCTTGGCCTCCTGGTGCTTTTCTAAATATTTTGGAAGTCTGGGTGGTAAACTAGTGTCGGCCTCTCTGATTATGTTTGCCTTTGCCACAATCATTGCCTGGTACTATCTGGGAAGTCAGGCGCTCCGCTATCTCCTCCTTCGGGCCAGATGGACAAAACACGGTTTCCCTTTGGCACGTCTCTACCAATGGGCATATCTGTTGGCAGTGGGAACGGGGTGTGTGTTATCCATGGGAAAGGTTTGGCTGTTTTCGGATATTTTAAATGGGCTTTTAGCCTTGCCTAATCTGGCAGCCCTCTTTCTCCTGGCTAGAGAGGTAAAATTTCCTGAAGCCCCTTGACAAAGAAAAGACGCCTCCCTATACTGAGATTTATGATTTGCCAAAAGATAAGTAGACAAAGGGGATATCAAATGACAATGTATATGCTTTTGCTGGTTGGTTTTTTCTTATTAATTAAAGGCGCGGATTACTTTGTGGAGGGGAGTTCCTCTATTGCTAAGCTGCTACGAATCCCTACAGTGGTCATCGGTCTGACGGTTATCGCTCTGGGTACCAGCATGCCGGAGATGGCGGTAAGCGTCACAGCGGCCATAACAGGGAATAATGATATTGCTGTGAGCAATGTGATCGGATCAAATTTATTTAACCTGCTGGTTGTGGTGGGGGCATGCGGTGTGGCGATGAGGCTGCCGGTAGACAGGACGATTTTAAGGCGGGATTTACCAGTCTCCATCGGAATTACCCTACTCCTGCTTTTGCTATGCTATTTTGACCACAAGGTAGGACGGCTTGAGGGAGTGCTGCTGTTTGGTATTCTGATCCTGTACCTGCTGTATATTATTCATCATGCGTTACGGCATAGAGAGCCGGAACTGGAGGAGGCGATCCGAGGGATTCGCCGTTCGCCTTTGGTCAGCGTTGCTTTCATTATCGGAGGGCTCATAGCTATCGTGATAGGTGGGGATCTGGTGGTAGATAATGCACGCCGGATTGCGGAGGCCTTTGGGCTAAGCCAGACGCTGATTGGTCTGACCATCGTAGCCATGGGAACATCTCTGCCGGAGCTGGTCACTTCAGTGGTGGCGGCGAAAAAGGGAGAAAATGATATGGCTATGGGGAATGTGATCGGATCAAATATTTTTAATATCCTCTCTGTGTTAGGACTTTCTGCAGCGATTCACCCAGTAGCGGTGGCAAGAGAGTCTGTCAGTGATATGGCGATTCTGCTGGTGAGCAGCACGGTGGTTTGGTTGTTTTCCTGGAGGAAACAGTCTGTCGGCCGTCTGACCTCCGTGGGAATGCTGGCGGTGTATGCTATATATACAGTGTATATCGCTCTCCGCTGATAACTGCTCAGATTCCCTGTTCTCCCTGGCCCTGCGTTTAACATGAATCATGAGGTCAATGTGCTAGAGCTGTTTTGCGCATCATAAAATATAAGAAAAGAGCGTAGGTGCACAGGAGGATAATGGGGATGAAGAGCTGGAACCGGATAGCTTCACGAGCTGCGGAAAACGGTGTGTTTTGGATGATTATTTTTCTAGGGACTATTGGTGTTTTGTCCCTTTTTTCGGCCGGCCGTCAGGCCATCCGAGCGGGAAGCGAGAAAGTGCGGGCCATAGCCGAGGGAAGGAATCACAAATGTGGGGATGAAATGCTTCCTATCTGCAGCGTGGAAAATGGAAATCGGCAGATATCTTTGACCTTTGAATTATCCGGAGATATAGGTAGAGGGTTGGAAAGGGTGCTGGAGGTATTGGCTGAGCAGGGAGAGACAGCCTCCTTTTTTGCAGCGGAGGACTGGATGTTTGGACACCCACGGGAAAGAGAGGCAATCCTTGCAGGCGGACACGATCTGGGGGTGTTGGGAAAAGGCGGCAGGGCTGCAGAGGAACTGGGGATATTTAACCGCCAGCTGGATTATGGACAGGGGAGTATGGGCTTATTCCGTCCTTTTCAGGGGAAATTTGATGATGGACTGATTACCTCAGTATGTGGGATGGGGTATTATCCGGTGTGCTGGGATGTGGACTCAGAGGACTGGAAGGATTATGGGGTAGAAGCGGTGGCACGCCAGGTGCTGGAGAATGATAAGTTAAAGAATGGAAGCATTATCCGGTTCCATGGAGGGGCCAGGTATACGCCTCAGGCTCTGGAGGAGATTATTCCAGGACTGAAGGAAATGGGTTATGAGCTGACACCACTCTCTGGGCTGGTGATTCCGGAAAACTATCGCTTGACCCAGGAGGGGCGGCAGGAGCAAAAGATACAATAAGTCATGTACAAGAGAGAAAGAGAGAGATGATGAAAAAATCAGGAAAGCAGTTAATTGTGATCAATGGGAGAGGCGGAGTGGGAAAGGATACCCTGTGCGACTTTGCCGGAAAATACTATCGGGTGAGAAATGTTTCCTCCATCACCCCCATCAAGGAAATTGCTGCGGTCTATGGATGGAAGGGGGAGAAAACTCCGAAGGCCAGGAAATTCCTGGCCGATTTAAAGGAGGCATTCACCCAGTATAATGATCTGCCGACCCGGTATGTTCTGGAACAGTATCAGGAATTCCTGGACGGGGAAGAGGAAGTGATGTTCGCCCACATCCGGGAAGGACGGGAGATAGACAAGTTGAAGGCACAGCTTTCGGGCAACTGCATCACCCTTTTAGTGAGACGCCCCTTAGAGGGGGTGGAAGCATGGGGAAATGCGGCGGATGACAGAGCGGAACAGTATTCGTATGATTATATCTATAACAATACGAAGACACTTTTGGAAGCAGAGAAGGATTTCCTCTCCTTTTTAAAGAAAATCCTTAAGGAGAGGGGCTGACATTAGACAGAAGATTTAATACAGCATAAGTTTTGCGGCCTAGTTCTTCTTGCAGGCAGACGGAACTCGTCCGCTTCTCCACTTCCTCTGGGAGCTGATACAGGCCGATCACTTCCAGCCCCTTTCCCTCATAATACTTTTTTAAATAATCCTTTCCTGCATGGCGGCTGCTGGAGAGGAAATAATTTCTGTGCATTTCTTTCTTCACCTGCATTTCCTGAGCAATATAATCGATCCAGCTGACAAAGGTCTTTAAATTGTAATCATTCAGGGAATAGCCGACAAATAAAAATACATGGTCGATAAGCAGCGATTTCAGGAAGGTTTCCATCAGCCGGTGGGTCTCAGAGTACTGCAGATAATCGTCCTCCTTAAATACAAGGTGCTCCGGACTGCGGATATCACCATGGAGCTTCAGGAGATAGTGGGAGGAGATGCCGGTGAGCAGATCACGATCCTTGCCGATGATCTGGTATCCCACGGCAGCCTGATCTAACAGTGTGTCGAAATTCGTAGTGACAATATGAGCTGGATGAAGGGAGACAATTAGTTCATCCAGGAGATTCGGCCGGATATCCTCTGGTATCATAGATTTTAACAGTTGGTAGTAGGACGCGTGACCCGGACTGTCATCCATACAGTAATAATACTGGGGAATCCGGATATACTCTTCGGTAGCTAAGCGGCCCTTGGTGGGGTAACCTAGCTTTTCCGCAAAAATCTGAACCATTTGTCCCCAGGTGGGTAGCCCAGAGTTCTTAGAAACACCAGCGCCTACAAAGATTACCAGCTTTTCGCGCTGCAGGGCAAGAGAAAGGTCTTGAATCATTTCGTAAAAGTTCATCATATCCTCCTTTTTCCTTATCATTGTAGCGAATTTGCGCAGGGAAATCAAGAATAATAAGAAAATTAGCACTCGACTCTTGACAGTGCTAATAACATGTGTTATATTACGCATATAACAATAAATGGGTTAACGCATACAGAGGGAGGCGTAAAGATGAATATAAATAAATTTACACAGAAATCAATGGAAGCGGTTCAAGACTGCGAAAAGCTAGCCTATGAATATGGCAACCAGCAGATAGAACAGGAGCATCTCCTGTACAGCCTGCTGACCTTGGAGGACAGCCTGATCCGAAAGCTGATGGTGAAGATGGATTTAAGTGATAATCAATTTACCGATGAGGCAAAGGAGGCCCTTAATAAATTACCTAAGGTCAGTGGCAATGGACAGCTGTATGTGAGCAGCGATTTAAATAAAGTACTCATTCATTCAGAGGATGAGGCGAGAGCTATGGGGGATGAGTATGTCTCTGTAGAACATTTATTCTTGTCCTTGTTAAAGCAGCCAGATCGGATGCTGAAGGATATATTCCGGCAGTATGCCATTACCAGAGAGAAATTTTTGCAGGCCTTATCCACCGTTCGGGGGAATCAGCGGGTAGTCAGCGATAACCCGGAGGCCACTTATGATACCCTGGCCAAGTATGGCTACGATCTGGTAGAGCGGGCCAGGAACCAAAAGCTGGATCCAGTCATCGGCCGTGACGGGGAAATCCGAAACGTGGTGCGGATCCTCTCCAGAAAGACGAAAAATAATCCAGTATTAATTGGCGAGCCCGGCGTGGGAAAAACTGCTGTGGTGGAGGGATTGGCCCAGCGGATTATCCGCGGGGATGTGCCGGAGGGCCTGAAGGATAAACGGCTGTTTGCCCTGGATATGGGCGCCCTGGTGGCAGGAGCCAAGTACCGGGGCGAGTTCGAGGAGCGGTTAAAAGCAGTTCTGGAGGAAGTAAAGAAGAGCGATGGGCAGATTATCCTGTTTATCGATGAGCTTCACACCATCGTTGGGGCAGGAAAGACAGATGGCTCTATGGATGCAGGCAATATGCTGAAGCCTATGTTGGCCAGAGGGGAACTTCACTGTGTCGGTGCAACTACTCTGGATGAGTATCGAAAATACATTGAAAAGGATGCTGCCCTGGAGCGGCGCTTCCAGCCAGTTATGGTGGAAGAGCCTACAGTGGAAGATACCATATCGATCCTCCGTGGATTAAAGGAGCGGTATGAGGTATTCCATGGGGTAAAGATCACAGACTCTGCCCTGGTATCTGCAGCGATGCTGTCAGACCGCTATATCTCAGACCGGTTTCTGCCAGATAAGGCCATCGATCTAGTGGACGAGGCCTGCGCTATGATAAAGACAGAGTTGGACTCTATGCCTACAGAACTAGATGAACTTTCCAGAAAGGTGATGCAGCTGGAGATCGAGGAAGCAGCGCTGAAAAAGGAGACTGACCATTTAAGTCAGGAACGTTTAGCGGATCTGCAGAAGGAGCTGGCAGAGCTTCATGACGCATTCAACACGAAAAAGCTGCAGTGGGAGAATGAAAAGGCTTCTGTGGATCGGCTCTCCAGCTTGCGTGAAGAGATCGAGTCGGTGAATCGGGAGATCCAGGCTGCACAGCAAAGGTATGATTTAAACCGGGCCGCAGAACTGCAGTACGGTCGCCTGCCCCAGCTTCAGAAGGAACTGGAGGCAGAGGAGGCCAGGGTACGGGGTGAGGATTTAAGTTTAGTGCGGGAGAGCGTAACCGATGAGGAAATTGCAAGGATTATATCGAAATGGACAGGAATTCCGGTAGCAAAGCTGACAGAGAGTGAGCGGAGCAAAACACTTCATCTGGATGAGATTCTTCATCATCGGGTAATCGGCCAGGACGAGGGCGTGGAAAAAGTAACCGAGGCGATCATACGTTCCAAGGCAGGGATTAAGGATCCTACCAAACCTATTGGTTCCTTCATGTTCTTAGGCCCTACTGGGGTGGGGAAAACTGAGCTGGCCAAGGCGTTGGCCGAGGCGCTGTTTGATGATGAGGGAAATATGGTCCGCATTGATATGAGCGAGTACATGGAGAAGCACTCTGTATCCCGATTAATCGGGGCGCCTCCAGGATATGTAGGATATGATGAAGGAGGACAGCTGACAGAGGCAGTGCGCAGAAAGCCATATTCAGTGATTCTTTTTGATGAGGTGGAGAAGGCCCATCCAGATGTCTTTAATGTGCTGCTGCAGGTGTTGGATGATGGGCGGATTACGGATTCTCAGGGGCGGACAGTAGACTTTAAAAATACGATTCTGATCATGACTTCTAATATTGGATCTCAGTACCTGCTGGAGGGAATTGATGAGGATGGATCTATCCGGAAGGAAGCGGAGGACATGGTTATCAATGAACTGCGTATGCATTTCCGGCCGGAATTTTTAAACCGATTGGATGAAACCATTTTATTTAAACCATTGACCAGGGAGAATATCAGCGGGATCGTGGATTTGCTGCTGGCCGAGGTGAACCGCCGTCTGGCCGGGAAGGAGCTGGGCCTTCGCCTTACCAAGGAAGCGAAACAATTTGTGGCAGACAGAGGATACGATCCGGTTTATGGGGCGCGTCCGCTGAAGAGGTATCTTCAGAAACATGTGGAGACCCTTGCGGCAAAGATCATTCTGGAAGATAAGGTAGGGATAGGAGATACGATTGTCATCCATAAGCCTGAAGGGGAAGACCGATTAACCGCATATGTTGAATAAAGAAAAGCCGCAGGAAAATCAAGAGCTCCTGCGGCTTTCCTCTCTGTGAAAATATTCTATAA
Organism: uncultured Lachnospiraceae bacterium; assembly: GCA_949740725.1. Lineage (GTDB taxonomy): Bacteria > Bacillota > Clostridia > Lachnospirales > Lachnospiraceae > Caccovicinus. Next base: position 45,438 of record CATJIO010000182.1, read on the forward strand.
AATATGTCCCTTGTGAGGAAATATTTTTTTAATATCATTGCAGTTTTTTGCGGTGAAGATTATAATTTTTATTAAAGAGTATTTCAAAAGGATAAGGAGGCGGTAAAATGATCCCGAAGGATCCGGTGATGCTGTTAAGCTACCTGAATACACAGCTGAGAGATAATTATCCCAGCCTAGAGGAACTTTGCCAGGGGATGAACCTGAACCAGAATCAGATAATTTCCAAAATGAAGGAAATCGGCTATACTTATAATAGAGACAGAAATCAATTCCGGTAAAGGTGGGGCTTTATGGTAGTAATAATCTTTTTTGTTCTTCTCTTAGCAGTGGCATGGATGGATCAGAAGACGATGATGATTCCAGATTATTTTCCGGCAGTTATTTTTCTTATGTCGGTAAGATCACCATTTCTGGGAAAGGGGGCGCCTCTGGGGATGAAGGTTGTGGGCGTGCTGTCAGTCAGCCTGCCGATGCTGATTCTCGCGCTAATCATCCCTGGCGCCTTTGGTGGCGGTGATATTAAGCTGATGGCGGCCTGCGGCGCCTTTTTGGGCTGGGAGAGAACTATCCTGGCAATGTTTTTTGCCATCTTAGGAGGCGGAGGCTGGGGACTGTGGCTTTTAGTCAGGAAGCAGGCCGGACCAAAGGATCATTTTCCCTTTGGCCCTTTCTTATGTATGGGACTGATGATTTCGACTCTCTGGGGAGAGAATATTCTGCGGTGGTATCTCTCCGGATTTCCTGGAAAATAGGAAGCGAAGTGGATTTCAAAAGAGAAAAGAGGAATGGGTATGCCCAGATATCGCTATCATGCAGTTGATCAGAATGGGAAGAACCGCAAAGGGCAGATGCAGGCTTTAGGAGAGAGGGAGCTTCATGGGCTTCTCCTGGAACAAGGACTGTATCTGATTCAGGCGGAGGAATTAAAGGAAAGAAGACAGAGGTATTCCTTAAAGCCTAGGGAGCTAGAGGAATTTTCCAGAGGACTGGGAGCGATGCTCCACTCCGGCATTCCTATGGTGCGGGCATTAACCATTTTATCCCAGGAGGAAGGTCTTTCTCCACGGATAGGAAGGATTTACCAGGCTGTGTTGGCACAGGTTTGCCAGGGAGCCTCCCTATCTGCTGCCATGGAACAACAGAATGCGTTTCCCATGGTGATGATCTATACATTTCAGGCGGCAGAGGCTTCTGGTAAGCTGGAGCAGACAGCCTTCAGGCTAGCAGAGCATTACAGCCGGGAATACAAGCTGGCAGGCAAGGTAAGAAATGCCACGATTTACCCCAGGATTTTGGCTATTCTTCTTGCTGTGGTGACGGCTTTTTTGATCAGCGTGATTTTGCCCCAATTCCAACAGCTATTTCAACTGATGGAAAAGCTTCCACTTTCCACCAGAATACTATATGGAATTTCCTACAGCATTCGGGATTACTGGTATCTGGCGCTCCCGGGCTGCATGATGCTTTGGGTGGTGTGGAGAAAGATAAAAAAACTGCGCCCACTCCGCCGGCTTTTGGCTCGAGGAGTAATTGCCATGCCGGTGATCGGGAGCTTGAGAAAGACAGTGTACACAGCCCGTTTTGCCAGAATGCTGAGTTCTTTATATTCTGCCGGTATTCCTATGGTGCCAGCGCTTCAGATTGGGAAAAAGACCATAGGCAATGTCTACCTGGAAGAACAGCTGGATGAGATGATTGCCAAAATAAAAAATGGGACATCCTTAAGCCAGGCTCTGGGGCAGACCGAAGGGTTCTTAAAAAAGCTTTCTTTTTCGGTGCAGGTGGGGGAAGAGACAGGAAGTCTGGATGTGATGCTGATGTCAGTGGCAGATGCATTGGAATACGACGCTGAGTTGGCGATAAACCGAATGGTTTCTTATCTGGAGCCGGCAATGATCTGCATCATGGCTCTTATTGTAGGATTTGTTATGGTGGCGATCATGACTCCCATTTACGGCTCCTATCAGGCGATGGAACAAATTGGGCTTTAATTGCCAAAATAGAGGAATGGAACATGAAAACAGTGATTTATTTGTCGAATCAGACGGTAAAGGCTGTGACCGGCCAGAGCCGGAAGGGCAGGATAAAAGTCCTGGCGGTATATCAGGAGGAGGCTCCACGCCTTACGATCGTAAACGGCCAGGTGACGGATGATGAGGCATTTACAGAATTTTTAAAGGCATTTTGGGAGAAACATAAGCTGCCGGCACATCCGGTCTGCCTGGTCATCAACAGTACCCAGACGGTAGTACGATTTTTTGACCTTCCGCCAATGTCTTACAGGAAACGGATGCGGTATCTTCCCAGAGAGTTTTCTGACGTGGAGCGAATGCGGGATCCGGTGTACAGCTACGGTCTGGTAGAAAACAAGATGTTCGGGGCAGTGATGGAGCGAGCCTTTCTTGGAGAGCATCTTAAGCGTTTTCAGAAGATAGGAATTCGCATCGTATCTGTGGAAGATGCGCTTATTTCTCAGCTCAGACTTTTAAGCTGCCTGGAAGGATTAAAGGGGAAAGTATGTGTGGTCCAGATTCTCGATGGAGCAGCATTGTTAAGTGTTTTGTGGGTAAACAAGGACTTTCTGCATTTTAGCCGGTCACGGATATCAACGCAGACTGGCGCCCGAAGTCTGGGAGAGTGCTGTGCAAAGAATGTGAGCGCGCTGATGCAGTTTGCCAGGGCTCAGCGGATTCGGCAGGAGATCGAGGCAGTATATATGGGCGGTCTGGAGAAGGTGTGGTGGCCTGAATATGAAAAAGCTGTTTTGGCAGTAAATTCGATGATTCGCGTGTTCCCTCTGGCAGATTCCGCAGGGGCTTTCTTCGATTTCCCTGAGGGAAAATATGGACTGGGGAATTTTACTGCGGCAGCAGGAGGGCTTCTGTCTAAAAGTGGTAGGGCGAATCTGCGTAGCCAGTTCAGGAAAGGCCCGGAATATCTGGCAAAGAGGAGAGCACTTTTTCGCCAGCTGATGCCAGCCCTTGTGACGGCGGCTACGCTGTCTGTGGTGGTGGGGATTCAGATGATTCGATGGTTTCAGCTGACCAACCAGATTAACCGCAGCCTGGAGTATCTGTCAGATTCCCAAGTGTTGGCAGGGGTTGCCAGATATGACCATCTGGAGAAAGAAAATCAGATTCTGTGCCAAAGAATCGAAGAGACAAACCGCATTATCGTAAATATAAATTCCTACCCTGTAATGAGCACGGAGATCGACCAGGTGGTGGCGCGCTGTGCTGAGGGACTGGTCAGCGCGGACGTGACTGGCTTCCAGGCAGATCCTGGAATGATACAGGTAATCAGCCTGGCTGAAAATGAGAGGTTGATTTATCCCTTTATCAATCGTCTGACAGAGGAAAAGGATGTGTTTTCTAGCATCCATTATACTGGATTTGAGTATGTAGAGAGCCAGAAGGCATGGCGGCTATATGTGGAATGCTATCTGAATGATGGGGCAGGAAAGGAGTAAAGAACCATGAAGCTGAAAGTAACCGAACAGGATAAACGGCTGCTAAGCATTCTGTCGGCATTGGCTATGGCAACAGCATTTCTCATTCTGGGGATTATTCCGCTCCATAGAAAAAATCAGGACATGAACGCGATGGTAGAGGCGATTGCAGCGGATGTGGAGGAAAAACAGAAAAAACTTGTCACCTTGGCCCAAGTAAAAAGTGTGGAGGAGGAGAACCGGAACCGGCTGGAAAGAATACAGGAAAGCCTTTACCCGATGCTGGAGAGCCAGGAGATTGATCGGATTCTAACGGAGATGGCCCTTGCCTATGGGCTGAGCGTGAGGAAAATGGAGATTCAGATGCCAAATGGACCATCCAGCCTACCAGCATTTAAGGAGGAGAAGACTCCAGCAAGTATGGGGCTGGAGATAGGGACAGATAGCGTCTATCAGGCCCTGGTGCTCCTTGAGATAATTGGAAGTAAAGAGGGAAAAGCTGGATTTTTAGACGCGATCGCCAGGGAGGATATCCGCATCCGTACCCTTACTATGCGCCGTCTGAGGATGGCAGTTCGGGGAGGGGCAGAAGAGGAAGAGGGTGAGCTGGAAGTATTGGAGTTAAGGCTGGAGGTTTCCATGTGTAGGAAGGAGAAAGAGAATGGGGACACGTATCGGTGAGATCCTAGTGGAATGCGGGTATGTGACGGATGAACAGATACAGGAGGCATTGGCGTACCAGGAGAGTCATGAGGGGATCCGCTTGGGAAAGGCGCTGATTGAGATGGGAGTACTTTCTGAGCAGCAGATGCTCAATGGTTTGGGGATCCGCCTGGGCTTAAAGACCATAAAGCTGTCTCAAATCACGGTGGATCCTGAAGCGGCGGCTCTGCTTCCAGAGGAAACGGCCAGAAGATATCAGATGCTGCCAGTGAAGGCTGCTTCCGGGTTGCTGACCGTATTGACCAATGATCCGTTGAACTTCTATGGATTAGAGGATATTCGTCAAATCACTGGACTGGATCTGGAAGTGTGCTTGTGCGAGCTGCAGCCCCTGATGGAGGAAATCAGGCACTGTTATTCGGAGATTGGCGCAAGAAAGGCGGCATCCACGGCAAATGAGAGCCAAGGCTTTAAGGAGGGAAGCCGGGAGCTTAGGGTGGAGGTAGGAAATGACGATACACCGATAATCAATCTGCTGAATCAGCTGTTGGAGTATGCCTATCAGAACAGCGCCAGCGATATTCACATCGAACCCTTTTCAGAAAAGACCCGCATCCGGATGCGGATTGATGGGGGAATGGTAGAATTTGTCACTTTGCAAAAGAGGATACATATGCCTTTAATTGCCCGGATCAAGATTCTGGGCAGTATGGATATCGCGGAACACCGAGTTCCTCAGGACGGGCACTTTCAGGTGGAAATCGACAGGGAAACCATCAATACCAGAGTATCTATTCTCCCCACTGTATTTGGGGAAAAGGCGGTGATTCGGCTGCTGTCCGGGCATATTTCTATCGATCACCCAGATACCTTCGGTATGGATCTGGAGGATTATCAGCGACTGTGTAGGCTGCTGGAGGCTCCTAATGGGCTGATTTATCTCACCGGGCCTACTGGTTCAGGAAAAACCACCACCCTCTATATGGTGCTGAAGGAATTATCCCGCCGTCCGGTGAATATCTGTACTATTGAAGATCCAGTAGAAAAAAATCTACCCGGCGTGAACCAGTGTCAGGTAAACGATTCAGCCGGGGTAAATTTTGAGCATGGACTTCGGGCGCTTTTGCGTCAGGATCCAGATATTATTATGGTAGGGGAAACCAGAGATAAGGAGACCGCCCAAATATCCGTCCGGTCAGCCATCACCGGGCATCTAGTGCTGTCTACTTTACATACCAATGATGCCGTATCCTCTATCGTCCGGCTAAAGGATATGGGAATTGAGCCCTATCTAACAGCGAATGCCCTGGTGGGAGTGGTGGCGCAGAGACTGATGAAAAAGCTGTGCAGGGAATGCGCCAAGATGGTGGAGGCAGGGGAGGAGGAGAAACGGCTTTTGGGAAGAGGGCCGGTGAAAATCCGTGTTCCAGGAGCATGCCCACTATGCCGGGGCACAGGTTATCGGGGAAGGGTGGCAATTCATGAGATCTTGTTCGTTGATCAAAAGGTACAGGCGATGATATCCAGCCATACCTCCAGTGACCGGATTCGTGAGTACGCGATTAAAGAGCAAGGGATGAAGACACTCAGAAAGAGCGGGGTAGACATGGTCTGTAAGGGAGTGACTTCCATAGAAGAGTTGAAAAAAGTGATCTATTATGGTGAATCAAAATCGTGAGAATCGAGGGAATACGGAAAGAGGCCTGGCTGATCAATCAGGAGTCACATTGGTGGAGCTGGCTGTTGCCATGGCTCTTATGATAATTCTGCTGGCAGTGTCTGTCAGGGGGCTTGTAGGATACTATCAATATACCCAGCAGAAGAAGCAGGATGAGCGAGCACAGGCGGTCTATCTGGCAGCTCAGACAGAATTAACCAGGCGTTTTCAAGATGGCGGGGCCCGGGAGATAGAAAGGATATTTTCCGAAGCTGAGCCTATGGAACCAGGTCAATGCGCGTGTGAGGAGAGTTTTCCCAAAGGGGTTTACTGCCTGGAGGCAAGAGGAAGCGGGGGAGGCGTCAGAGGCGACTATGAACGCTACCAGAGGGGAGAACTGAGGCAGGAAAACAGAGAGGATGAAAAGATCCGTCTGCTGTATGATCTGATTGAACCGCAGATATGGGATAAGTCTGTGCTGGAAGAGGGTACAATTCATCTGGAAATCTATCTGCCAGATGGACTGATCTACTCTTCCTATTATAGCAGCGATTATCCGCAAGGCTTTGGTGGAAAGGAAATGCTTGCCCTGCAACGGGAAGCAGGGAAAGGGACGGACGCGATAGGATATTATGGAGTAGATTCCCTGCCGGAGCCAGCGCCAGAGCAGGGAGAACGGCCACGGCTTAGAGATCTGAGGATGAGTCAGCAGGCGGGGCTCACCTTGAGCTGGAAAGTAGATGGGAAATGTATCAATACATGGAAAGCCCTTACCTATGAAATCACCTTTTATGGGGGGATGAAAGGGCAGGAGAAGCTGGGAAGGATTGTGCTGAATCCGCAGCCAGGAACAGAGCGGGCGGCAGGCGGCGGCTACGCTGAAGTTCCCAGACATCTATCCAGCCTAGAGACATCAGGCGGATACCAGAATATTCAGGGAATTGGGATATTTAACGCTGTGCCAGAGTGGTATAAGTTTCACATTCAGCTGAATGAGTATGATTATCAGATCACATTGTTGCTGGATGAGAGAGGATTATGGGAGACGGAGGATCAGGACAGGGAAGAGCAAGGGGAGGGGGAGCCCATTTCCTTGACTCAAAAAGGGGCTTCTCCAGCTCAGGCAGTAGCATCCTTTTCTCAGGCAAACCACTCTGTGGCAAAAAGGAGCACCAGAAAAGAGGCCCCTTACTTTTCTCTCTTTTCCAGGCTGGGGCAGGAGGGATGGGATCCAGAGCTGCTGGAACAGCTCAGCTGCACGATTAATGCTTATGGGAAGGGGGAGGGGAGCGCGGCAGTCAAGGAAAGTAATTGGATCTGTTTGCTATTCCAGGAGGAGGATTAGGATACGGCAAAGGGGCTTAAAGCAGAAGAGAAAACAGGTACAGAGGGGGCGCTGGATGGAAAAGGGAAGATGGACACAGAAGAACTGCTGGAGGGGAAAGAGGAAGCCGGAGGCTGAGGAGGGATCGGCGCTGATTTTTGTTATCTGTATGATGATGGTGGTCGCAGGCTTAAGCCTATCCCTATTGCTGTCTGCTGGGACGCTTCTGGCCATGAGGAGGCAGATTCCGGCGAAGGAGCAATGCCGGATCATGGCAGACTCCATCAGCCGCCTTTTAAACCAAGAGTTGACGAAGGATGAATATGAGGGCATTCCTGAGGGAATCCCGGAAGGAGAAAGCCTGTGGGACTATATAGGGGCCTATGTCTGTGAGGAGAATGAAGCCTGGCCGTCCTATGAAGAAGGAAAACCAGGGCATGGTATGGATCAGGCAAGAAGGGAGTTTACCTTGGATGTAGACCACAGCAGTGGCTGGGAGAAGGAGGCCGGAGAGATTACCATCGGTCTCTACTGGGTAAATCAGACAGGAGAGGAATGGAAACCGAGGGAGAGCCGGGAGACGTATTTTCATGAGGCAGAGCTTGCACTTCATGTGGAGATTATGGTCTCCTGCCAGGGCTTAACCTGTACCCGAAAGGATATATATTATAAGGTAAGCAATCCTGAGTATGATTCTTGGAAATGGTCGAAATGGACGGAACGAGAATGAAATTAAATCAAAAAAAGAATCACAAAATGGGTTATACCATGGTAGAAACCATGATCAGCTTCGGGATACTGATGATGCTAGGAGCGGTATTTGCTAACATCTTCTTTTTTGCTGGGCGGATGACGCGGGATACTGCCCAGGCTCTGGAAGGATATGAAGAATTTGCTAAAGATTATTATCTGCAGGAGGAGCTTAATCGGGAGCTGGTAGCAGAAGGGGAGCTGCTTTTTTTGCAAAAAGGGGAAGAAGGGGAAAATGGCTTGAAGCAGTTTAAAATTGACGGGGTCAGACTGTATCGAAACACCAACAGAGAAGGAAAGGCCAGACAGATTTATGATGTGGATGGAAACTGGGAAGAAGAATGAACGAAAAAGAGGAGGATATACGCTGGTGGAGGCAGTAGTAAGCTTTGCCTTTACCGGGATTTTTTTGGCATCTGCAGGGATTCTCCTTATCCATACGGTAAGCCTCCATGCACGGATGAAGGCCTGGGCCAGTGTGATTTCGGTTAGTGAGATTATTTTTGACCAGGTAGCAGGAGAGATAGCGGAGGCAATGGATGCCGGATATGAGGAAGACGGTATCCAGATTTTGCCCGAAGGCAGAAGCGGCTGCCCATCGGTTGTTTTACACGACAGAGAGGGGAGACAGGTGGAAATCACTCGGGCGGAAGAGGAAGGGAATCCGTATCTTCTGCTTTGGTATTTCCCCACTAAGGATACAGATGGAGGAAAGTGGAGTTTTGACTCGAAGCTTTACCAGGGTTGTGTGATTGAACAGCTGGATTTTACACATTTGCCTGACCAGGAGGGGGAAGCTGGCGGCCTGATTAAGCTGACGCTGACGTTGCGGCATGAAAAAACCGGCTTCCAGTATACCAGAAGCCGGTATGTGCGCTGTTCTGTGCAGGTTACTGTTCACGGATTTGCCGGTCACAGCAGCTGATACACATCGAGTATGGCTATTCTACTTTTCCGATCTTATTTAGCGGCCAATAGCGGAAAATTACCTTAGCGATCAGCTTATCTTTTGAGACAAAGGTATTATTCCAGTAACGGGCGTCGTAAGATAAATTCCGGTTATCTCCCATCATAAAGTATGAGTTTTCCGGCACCTCGAAATGCATATCCTCCTCTGGAAACATTTCTTCCTTCAAATATGGTTCATCTAAGGGTGTGTCTGAGCCATTTTTATAGACTTTGCCGTCTTTAATATCAATGATGTCGCCGGGAAGGCCGATCACCCGCTTCACATAATAGATGGACTCGTCGTCGGGAAAGCGAAAGATGGCGATATCCCCTTCTTTTGGGGAGGAGAAGCGGTAGCTTAGCCGGAAACCGATCACCCGATCATTAGTCATAATAGTATTTTCCATGGATGAGGTGGGGACTTTGCTGTTGGCGATAATAAAGGTATTCAGGACAAAAGCAATACAGGCCGCGGTTACCAGGATTTGCAGCCAGCTGATGATCTCGGCTTTTAAGCTGTTTTTTTGGGTAGAGAGTTCCTTTTCTGTATCTTCATGATCCTGGACAGGGGATCCTAATCTTTGCTTGTCAGAGTTCATAAAGTGTCATCTCCGATTTCTTTCTTTAATATTTCCACGGCGATACCGCGATATATGGAGGTCAAAATAAATACCTTTAGAAAAGAGTATATTTTAGATTTTGCTTTTCCGCAAGGGTTTTTCGAAAATTATAAGAAAAATTTCAAGAAAAGAAAGAACAAAAATGGAAATAAAAACCAGGTGATTTGGAGAAAAAAGGCTGGAAAGCTTTGGCGGAAGGAGGTAAAATAGTAAGAAAGACAAGAGACATACTAAGGAAAAGGAGCAGGGTATGGCCTGGAAAAGCAGATTAAATCATGATCTTAACCATAAGAAGCATCAAATAGGAGAAGGCGCCAGAGCCAGGGGTAAATGCCTGATTGGAGGGCTGTTTTTCACCGCTGCACTGGCTTTGCAGGCGCTGGCCCGAAATATATCCTGGTTTGGGGAGTGGTATGGGGGGGATGTGTACCCGATATTGGTGCGGGTTTTCGGCGGTTTCTTTGGCTTGTTTCCCTTTTCAGTAGTGGAGCTTGGGCTGTATGCATTAGTAGTAGGCGGATTAGGATATGGAAGTTTTTGGATATGGAAGGGGATTCACGGGAGTTTTTCTCAGGCGCTAGCCAGAATCGGGGCAGGGGCATTTTTGCTGCTTGGGGCTCTGGTTTTTTTCTATACCGCTAATTGTGGGATTAATTATTATCGGACACCATTCTCTGCTTCCCTGGATTTGGATCTGGGGGGATTCTCTCAGGAGGAGCTGGAAGGGCTCTGCCGATTGTTAAAGGAAGAGCTGAAGGCAGCGGCGAGAGCGGTGATGGAGGAGCAAGGCAGTCTTGCCCCGGACAAGGTTCTTTGCCAGACATTCCCCAGCCAGGCCAGGGAGGATATGGAGAAGCTGTCAGAGCAGTATCCTCAGCTTTCAGCGGCATATCCTGCGCCGAAGCCAGTGGCTGTGTCGGAGATTCTTTCCATCCAGTCATTATCTGGGGTGTACGCTCCCTTTACCATTGAGGCAAATTATAACCAGGATATGCCTGCGTATAATATCCCTCACACAGCTTGCCATGAACTGTCTCACCTGACTGGCTTTATGCGGGAGGAAGAAGCGAATTTTATCGGCTATTTGGCCTGCATTGGTTCCGATTCTCTTTACTCTCGCTATAGTGGCTTTGCCGTGGGATTTATCTATGCAAATAATGCCTTGTTTGGGACAAATCCACAGTTGGCGTCAGAGCTTCATAAGGATCTCCTCCCGGAGATTCAGGACGACTTTCAGAAAAATAATGAATTTTGGGAGCAGTATGAGGGAAAGATATCAGAAGCGTCAACAAAGCTCAATGATACTTACCTGAAAGCAAACAGCCAAGTCGAAGGCGTGAAAAGCTATGGCAGGATGGTGGATCTTATGCTGGCCTATTATCAAAAATCCTTTTCCGAAAATCCATAAGATGTCATTGCTATTCCAGTCATAAAATGGTAAAATGATTATTAAATAATAAGGGAGCAAGGGGGCTATTTTATGGACAAGAAGTTATACGATTTGCTGGACTGGGCCGTGATTGAAGAATTAATATATTCCGAGTCATCAGACCCCCACCGTGTGCTGGGACCACATATGACAGAGAACGGATTTCTCATTCAGACGCTGATGCCTACGGCCAAGTCTGTGAGCGTGAAGCTGGCAGATGGGAGTCAGTATCCGATGGAGAATGTGGATCCGGATGGGGAATATCAGGGATTTTATGCAGCACTGCTTCCGAAAAAGGCATCCAAGGGCTACGTCTACCAGGTGGTGTATGAGAATGATACCACCGAAGAGCTGGGAGACCCTTACGCCTTTAAGCCTCAGCTGACGGATAATGATTTAAAGAAATTTGAGGCTGGCATCCATTATAATATTTATGAGAAAATGGGCGCGCACCTGATGAAGATTGGAAGTACAGAGGGTGTGTACTTCGCTGTGTGGGCGCCATGCGCCATGCGTGTCAGCGTGGTGGGGGATTTTAATCTCTGGGATGGCCGCCGTCATCAGATGAGAAGGCTGGGAAGCTCGGGAATTTTTGAGATTTTTATTCCAGGGTTAAAGGAAGGGACGATCTACAAATATGAGGTCAAGACCAGAAAGGGCGAGCCTATGCTCAAGGCGGATCCTTACGGGAATTACAGCGAGTTGCGCCCCAATACCGCTTCCGTTGTGTGGGATCTGAATCAGTATCAGTGGACGGACAAGGCCTGGATGGATGCACGGGCAAAGGAGGATACCAAGGATAAACCAGTTAATATTTATGAGGTTCATCTAGGTTCCTGGATCCGCAAAGGGGTTATGGTTAATGAGGACGGCACCGAGGTGGTGGGGTCGGAGTTTTATAATTATCGGGAGATCGCAGTGAAGCTGGCAGAATATGTGAAACAGATGGGATATACCCATATTGAGCTTCTTCCAGTGATGGAGCATCCTCTGGATGCTTCCTGGGGTTACCAGGTGACCGGGTATTACGCGCCTACTAGCCGGTATGGGACGCCGGATGATTTTATGTATTTTATGGATTACATGCATGGGCAGGGTATTGGCGTGCTCTTGGACTGGGTGCCAGCGCACTTCCCACGGGACATGCATGGACTGGCATGTTTTGACGGAAGCTGCGTGTATGAGCACCAGGATCCCAGGCAGGGAGCCCATCCTCATTGGGGAACACTCATATATAATTATGGACGCGCTGGCGTGAGCAATTTTCTTATCGCCAATGCCATCTTCTGGGCCGATAAGTTTCACGCAGATGGAATCCGCATGGATGCAGTGGCCTCTATGCTGTATCTGGACTATGGAAAAAATGATGGCGAATGGGTAGCCAATATGTACGGCGGCCACGAGAACCTAGAGGCAGTAGAATTTTTAAAGCACTTAAGTTCCGTATTTAAGGGACGCAAGGATGGGGCGGTTTTGATCGCCGAGGAGTCTACCGCCTGGCCTCAGATTACCGGCGATGTGAAAAATGGGGGACTGGGCTTTGATTATAAATGGAATATGGGATGGATGAATGACTTCCTGAATTACATGAAGTGTGATCCCTATTTCCGAAAGAATAATTACGGGAACCTTACCTTCAGTATGCTCTACGCCTACAGCGAGGACTTCATCTTGGTCTTCTCCCACGATGAGGTAGTTCACGGCAAAGCTTCTATGTTGGGGAAGATGCCGGGAGACTCCCTGGAAAAGAAGGCGGAGAATCTGCGAGCTGCTTATGGATTCTATATGGGACATCCAGGAAAGAAGCTTCTCTTTATGGGACAGGAGTTTGGTCAGGTACATGAGTGGAATGAAAATGATGATTTAGATTGGGACATCCTTCAATTCCCGCTGCATAAGCAGCTTCAGGACTATGTGAAAACATTGAATGAATTTTACTGCGCTCATCCGGCGATGCATCAGGAGGATTATTTTCCGGAGGGATTTCAGTGGATTAACTGCACCTACCATGAAGAGAGCCTAGCCATGTTTGTGCGCCAAACAAAGAAGAAGGAGGAGACGCTGCTCTTTGTCTGCAATTTTGACAACGTGGAGTGGAAGAACTTCCGGGTAGGCGTTCCCTTTTATGGGAAATACAAAGAGGTGCTGTGCAGCGCTGACGAAAAGTTTGGAGGGGCAGGTTCAGGGAATCCCAGAGCCAAGACCGCGAAGGCAATGGAGTGGGATGGACGGGATTATTCCGTGGAGATCAATATTCCTCCCATGAGCGTGTCCATCTTTGAGTGTACTCCCCAACAAGAGCCTAAAAAGCCTGCGAAACCAGAAAAGGCGGTAAAGTCGGACAAACCAAAGGTTTCGGCCAGGATCGCCAAAACAACAAAGACAGCGAAAGAGAAGTCGTCCAAGACCGTGAAGGAAGCAAAATCAGCGAAACCAAAGACAGCCGCAAAGAAAGCAGAAAATATTTAGGCGCGGAGGTAATGAGAAAGGATGCATATTGTACCTGTGGCTGATACAGAAGCTCTCCAAAACTTACAGCCAGATGAAGTGGCGGCGCGGATGAAATCTCTGCTTCCAGGTATGGCGAACTTTGGTGTACGCCTTTTGTTGGTGGCAGTGATTGTTTTGGTGGGAATGAAGGTGATCAATTCCGCCAAGAAATTTTTAGACAGAACCTTTGAGCGGATGGAGATGGAGGTAAGCCTGAGGAAATTTTTAATCGCTCTGGCCAATGCCATGATGTATTTACTCCTGATATTGATTGCGGCGGAAAAGCTGGGATTTAATCCAACCTCCATTATTGCGGTGATTGGATCCGCCGGGGTGGCGGTTGCTCTCTCACTCCAGGAAAGTCTTTCCAATTTTGCCGGAGGGATTGTGATTTTGGTGATGAAACCTTTTGTAGTGGGAGATTATATTGTTGTACCGCAGTCGGAGGGAACGGTTACCAGTATTGGTTTAATCTATACAGAGCTTCTCACCGTTGATAATAAGTCTGTGGTTATTCCTAACGGCGGGCTGGCCAATTCCTCTATTACCAATGTGACTGCGGAGGATAGCCGGCGGCTGGACTTTTCCGTGGGAATTAGTTATGATTCTGATTTGAAAAGAGCTAAGGAAATTCTGCTTCAAATCGCAGATACACATCCTTTTGCCCTCCATGAGGAGGGAAGGATGCCGGAAGTGGTGGTGCTGGAACTAGGAGAGAGCGCAGTCATTCTCAGTTGCCGTGTCTGGGTAAAAACGGAGAATTACTGGAAGCTGAAGTTTTACCTAACGGAAAAGGTGAAATGCCAGTATGACGAAATGGGAATAGTGATTCCTTATCGCCAGGTGAAGGTCCACATAGAAGAAAAGGAACAGGAAAAGGCGTGACAGAAGAGGCTGTCACGCCTTTTCCAGATAAATGAAAAAATAAATGAAAAGTGCACAAATATAGAAAGAAAAATTGAGTATAATAACGAAAAGATTATGAGAAGAGAAAAAAGCCTTGCATCTTTTTGTGAAAAGTGTTATACTGACCTCATCAATCGGAAACGTTACCGATATCGTTACCGAGATCGTTTTCAAAAAATTGTTCCATGGATTACTTTGTTGAAAACGGAGAGAGGAAGTTGTCAATGTCTAGAGAAAGGAAGAGAAGATTATGAAAAAGAGACAATTAGCAGCATTATCACTGGCAGTTATCATGGCGGCAGGCGCATTAGCTGGATGTGGCGGCGGACAGGATGCCGGGACGACAGCTGCGCCTGAGTCAGAGGAGACCACAGCAGGAGCGGAGGGAGAATCAGGGGAGACTGCCGCCCAGGCGGAAGAAGGCACAGCCGGTGACGGCGCAGTTTACTATCTGAACTTTAAGCCGGAACAGGCAGACCAGTGGAAGGCTCTAGGAGAAGCTTATACAACAGAAACAGGTGTTCCAGTGACTGTGGTAACGGCTGCCAGCGGAACTTATGAGCAGACATTGAAATCAGAGATGGCGAAGAGCGAGGCGCCTACCTTATTCCAGGTGAATGGCCCTGTAGGCTTAGCTTCCTGGAAGGATTACTGCTACGATTTAAAAGATAGCGCAGTATATAAGGATCTTTCCAGCGATGATTTTGCCCTGATTGACGAGAGCGGCGCGGTAAAGGGAATTGCCTACGTTATTGAGACTTATGGCATTATTTACAATAAAGCTCTGTTAAATGACTATATGGAGACAGAGGGGGCGGTGATTGCTTCAGCTGATGAGATCAACAGCTTTGACAAGCTGAAGGCTGTAGCAGATGATATCCAGGCGAAGAAGGATGAACTGGGGATTGACGGCGCCTTTACCTCCGCTGGATTCGACGCTTCTTCTGACTGGCGGTTTAAAACCCATTTAGCTAATCTGCCACTGTATTATGAGTACAAAGCAGAAAATATCTCTTCTACCGAAGCAGTAAAGGGAACTTATCTGGATAACTTTAAGCAGATTTTTGATCTTTATATTACGGACTCTGTGTGTGAACCCACCCTTTTATCTGGTAAGACGGGAAGTGACGCGGCAGCGGAATTTGCTTTGGGCGAGGCTGTGTTCTACCAAAATGGAACCTGGGCATATGGCGATATTCAGGATAATGACGTGGCAGATGAAGATTTGGGCATGCTTCCCATCTTTATCGGTGGAGAAGGCGAGGAAAATCAGGGCCTGTGCACTGGTTCTGAGAATTACTGGTGTGTAAATTCCAAAGCTTCTGAGGCAGATATCCAGGCAACTCTCAACTTCCTTCAGTGGGTGGTAGAGAGCGATACCGGGCGGAAGGCACTGGCAGAGGATATGGGTTTTGTCACCCCATTTAGCACCTTTACTGAGGAATATCTCCCAGCTAATCCTTTAGTTGCAGCGGCAGATGAATATGTAAAGAACGGAACAACCTCAGTAAGCTGGAATTTTACCACCATGCCATCAGAAGAGTGGAAGAATCAGCTGGGAAGCGCCATGCTTGAGTATGCACAGGGTACTGGTGATTGGGATGCTGTAGTAAAGGCATTCGTGGATAATTGGGCAGTGGAATACCAGGCTGCAAATAACTAGAAAATCATTACTACTGCCGCAAAATACCATTCCCCCACATATGTATTTTGCGGCAGTTTTTGTAGGATAAGAGGAGTATCAATATGGATAAGGCCATCAAACGTTATTTTCCCGTTTTTGTGCTGCCTACTTTGGCTGCATTCACTATGGGTTTTATCGCGCCGTTTCTTGTGGGCGTATATCTGTCATTTTGTAAGTTTACCACCATTAATGATGCGAAATTCGTAGGCGTGGTAAATTATACCAAGGTATTTACTGATGCTACGTTCGTTCATGCCTTATGGTACACGGCACTGTTTACGATAGTCAGTGTGGTGCTGATTAACTTTTTCGCCTTCGTAGCTGCGATGCTCTTAACCAGGAAGATTAAGGGAACGAATCTGTTCCGGACGGTCTTCTTTATGCCGAACTTAATCGGTGGGATTATCCTGGGCTATGTGTGGAACTTGCTGTTAAACGGTATCCTTCTCCAGTTTAATAAGACGCTGACCTATTCTTCTGTCTATGGCTTCTGGGGGCTGGTGATTTTAATGTGCTGGCAGCAGATCGGATATATGATGATTATCTACATCGCCGGAATTCAAAATATTCCCGGGGACCTGGTGGAAGCGGCAAAGATTGACGGGGCCAACAGCTGGGATATCTTAAAAAATGTTACCATTCCCATGGTAATGCCTTCCATCACCATCTGTACCTTCCTGACCCTCACCAACGGCTTCAAGCTCTACGATCAGAACTTAGCCCTGACCAATGGAGAGCCCTCTAATATGTCGGAAATGCTGGCTTTAAATATTACCAATACCTTTTACGGCAGGGCCGGATGGGAAGGCGTCGGCCAGGCAAAGGCAGTGATTTTCTTTATCCTAGTGGCAGTCATTGCCCTGGCCCAGAACAGATTTACCAGAAGTAAGGAGGTGCAGCAGTAATGAGCGAGAAAAAGAAAACCATAGACAACGTCCTTACACTTATTTTTTCTCTGTTGTCTCTCCTTTACCTGTTCCCTATTGCGCTGGTGGTAATCAACTCTTTTAAGAAGAAAGCTTACATCAGCAAGCGGCCATTTTCCATTCCTTCCGGAAAATCCTTTGTCGGATTTGAAAATTACCTTAACGGGATTGAAAAAACAGGCTTCTTTTCCGCATTTGGGTGGACATTGTTTATCACTATCTTTTCTGTGGCGGCGATTATCTTGTGCACTTCCATGTGTGCTTGGTATATCAGCCGGGTAAAGAATACCTTTACCAATATGTTGTATTATTTATGTCTTTTCTCTATGATTGTTCCCTTCCAAATGGTGATGTTCCCTCTGTCAAAGATCGCCAATATGCTGGGACTTTCTACTCCTTGGGGGTTGATCGTGGTTTATTTGGGATTCGGGGCTGGACTGTCCGTCTTCATGTTTACCGGCTTTGTGAAGTCTATTCCTCTTGAGATAGAGGAGGCAGCTATGATCGACGGATGCACGCCTATTCATACCTTTTTTGATGTGGTGCTTCCAATTATGAAACCCACCTGTGTGACAGTAGCGATTTTACAGACCATGTGGATCTGGAATGACTATTTGCTGCCTTATCTGACGTTAAATATGAAGAAATACAAGACTATTTCCATTGCGGTGCAGTATCTGCGGGGTGGATATGGTTCCATTGACATGGGCGCGATGATGGGAGTGCTGGTGCTGGCGATTATTCCTATTGTCATCTTTTACCTGGCCTGTCAGAAATATATTATCGAAGGTGTGGTTGCAGGCGCGGTAAAAGGATGATATGATAGTATCGAATTATTATTGAATGGAATAAAGGAGGAATTACCAATGAGAGAATGTGGGATGCTGCTGGCAATTTCCAGCCTGCCGTCACCTTACGGCATCGGAGCCTTTTCAAAAGAGGCTTATGAATTTGTGGATGCCTTAAGGCGAGCAGGACAGAGATATTGGCAGATTCTTCCATTGGGGCCTACCGGATACGGAGATTCTCCTTATCAGTCCTTCACCGCCTTTGGGGGGAATCCCTATTTCATCGATCTGACCACATTGATTGAAGAAGGGCTTTTAACAAAGGAGGAGTGCCTTCTGGCAGATTTTGGGGGAAGCAGGCGATATGTTTCTTACGATAAGCTGTATCTGAACCGGTTTCCTCTTCTAAAAAAGGCGTTTGCCCGATGGATGGAGAGGGAAGGAGAGGAAGGGGCGCAGGAAATCTTCCGCGAGAATCTACAGGAGGAGACGGTGGAATACTGCTTTTATATGGCAGTGAAAAATCACTTTGACAGTAAGCCCTGGACGGAATGGGATGAGGAAATAAAGCTGCGGAAGCCTGAGGCGATGAAAGCCTTTCAGGAGACATTAAAGGAAGAGATCTGGTTTTACCAGTTCCTCCAGGTGAAGTTCCAGGAGCAGTGGGATGCTTTAAAGTCCTATGCTAATGGGCAGGGGATCAAGATTATCGGCGACATTCCTATCTATGTGGCCTTCGACAGTGCAGATGCATGGGCTCATCCGGAGCTGTTCCAGTTTAATGAGGAGAATACGCCTACTGCGGTGGCGGGATGCCCGCCAGACGGATTTTCCGCTACAGGACAGCTTTGGGGGAATCCTCTTTACCGTTGGGAATACCATGAGGAGACGAAGTATGCCTGGTGGCTGAAGCGGATGGAATACAGTTTCCGGCTGTATGATGTGGTGCGAGTAGACCATTTCCGTGGATTTGACGAGTACTATTCCATCCCTTATGGCAATGCCACAGCTGAACATGGAAAATGGGTAAAGGGACCAGGCATTGGGATTTTCCGACAGATGGAGAAGCACTTTGGAACCAGGGATCTTCCCATTATTGCAGAGGATCTGGGCTTTTTAACGCCGAGCGTATTGAAGTTGGTGGAGGACACCGGGTTTCCAGGGATGAAGGTGCTGGAGTTTGCCTTTGATACCAGAGAAGAGAGCGATTATCTGCCTCATAATTACACAAAGAATTGTGTGGTTTATACTGGAACCCATGACAATGATACGGTCCGGGGCTGGTTTGAGAAGATGCCTGAGCAGGATAAGCTGATGGCATTGGAGTATATGAATGGTCAGAACGGCGAGGGGCCGTGGGTGAACTGGGACTTCATTCGTCTGGCGCTGGCCAGCGTGGCTTGTCTGGCTGTGATACCAGTGCAGGATTATCTGGGACTGGGCAGTGAGGCCAGGATGAATGAACCTTCCACATTGGGCGACAACTGGAAATGGAGGCTGCAGGCAGGAGAGCTTAGTGATGAAATCTGCCAAAAGGCCAGAAGGATGGCCCGCCTGTATGGACGTTTTTCATAAATGCTGCATGTATTATCGCTGACAAAAGACAGTCTGCCCATTTGGGCGCTGCTGCCTTCGCGCTCCCGGTGACATGCACACAGGGAGCGCCCAGCGGGATACTACCGATGAACAGCAATGCGAAAAGCTGATACATGGGAAGAGGAGGGAAAAGGTGGAACCAATTACCATAAAGGATGTGGCGAAAATCTGCGGGGTGGGGGTAAGCACCGTTTCACGGGCGATTAACAATCACCCGGATATTAATCAGGAGACGAAAGACCGAATTATACAAGTGATTAAGGAAAATCACTATGTGCCCAATAACAGCGCCCGGAACCTAAAGCGCTCTGAGGCAAGAACTATCGCTGTTTTGATTAAGGGCATCTCAAACCCGTTCTTTGCCAGAATGATTCAGATTTTAGAAGAGGAAATTCAGAAAAAGAAATATTCCTTTGTGCTGCATCGGGTGGATGAGAAGGAGGATGAGGTAGATGTGGCGGTTGAGCTGATTAAAGAGAAGCGCCTGAAGGGAATTATCTTCTTGGGCGGTTTTTTTACCCACAGCAGAGAAAAACTGCAGCAGCTGACCGTCCCTTATGTCTTGAGTACTGTGGGGATCTTAAATACAGGGGAAGAGAAGGAACCTCTGGACTACTCCTCGGTGTCAGTAGATGACTTTGAGGAAAGCTATAAGATGGTAGATTATCTGTGCAGCCTGGGGCACAAGGATATTTTGATTCTGGCATCCTGCGAGGATGACGAGAGCATAGGGGCTCTGCGCCTGGCCGGATACCAGAAGGCGTTGAAGGATCACCACATTCCTTTTCGACAGGATCACTGCATCTACATGGATGAGAGCATTCAGACCTATAGTATGGAGAATGGATATGCCTGTATGAAACGGGCGTTGGTGGAAAAGCTTTCCTTTACCGCAGTGTATGCAGTGTCTGACAGTACGGCAATCGGCGCCTGCCGGGCCCTTATCGAGGCGGGTAGGAGGATCCCCCAGGATGTTTCTGTGGCCGGGTTTGATGGACTGGACATTGCCCGGTTTTATCATCCATCCTTGACGACGATCCGTCAGCCGGTGGAGAAGATGGCATATGCCACCATCCGCCTGCTGTTCAATGAGATTAAAAAGGGAAGCGGACACCAACAGCTGGTCTTTCCGGCAGAATTAGTGATAGGGGAATCTACCAGAGCCTGTGGGCCAGAGGGGGCGTCCATTGCCCCAAGGGCGATTTAAACTGGCTAGTTTACGGGGTGGTTGTGTCGATATAGATACTGACCTCCCCGTTTTGCTGTTCTGACGCGGGAACAGAGGTTTCCGGCTGACTTAACGCCGGAGCGGCTGTTTCTGCCAAACTTGCCTCAGAACTATCCTCTATTTGTACTTCAGTTTCTGGGGAAGCAGAGGGCGGCTGCTCAGCCGTATCCGAAAGCAGGGAGTCCTGGCTGACAGGGGATTCTACAGGATTACCATTGGGATCCAGCACTTCGGTATGGGTGCTGAAGGTAGCCTGCATGGCATTGCCGGCCAGATCGCTTGCGTGAATAATTAGCGGCTCGTCCCCCATGGAAAAGGAAAAGGTTCCAGTCAGTTTATCTGACCAGATGGGGGCGCTGGGAATTCCAGAGGGGGTAAGAGCCGTAATGGAGGCAGGATCCAGCCCGGATTGGCTGTCTTCGAAAGTAATCGTAAGGATTCCGTCCTCTATGGCATATTGGTCATTGATTACCGGCGCAACATCGTCTAAAATATTCACATGCTCATACTGTAGAGCAGTCATGCCGTTAATGGTTTTGGCATAAATTTCAATGACCCCATTTTTGAAGATTTCCCCGGTATAAATATTACGCTTCTCCTGGGTAAGGGGAAGTTCCGCCCCTTCCTGAGCAGAGGTAAACTCAGTAATAGGCAGCAGGGAGGAAATGGTGACCGTGACCGTGGAGGTCTTATAATCCTTGGTATCCGCTACCTGGATAGTGATGTGGGGCCTGGCGCTGACCAGGACAAATAGCAGGCTATTTACAATAAGAAAGGGGAGCACATAAAATAACAGCACATTCATCCATTCACTGCGCTTCTTTGGCCTGCGTATCTGGCGACTGCTGGGATCGGCTTTGGGCTCCCTCGATTCACGTTTGTATATTCGTTCCATAAAAGTCCTCCTGACAAATAATAGAATAGCAGAAAACAAAGAATCTTACAAGTTTATCTTCTACATTTTGTCCGGGTATGCTATGATAGGATATAGAAACAAGGGGAAGCATAAAGGGTAGTGTATGCATTAAAGTGATGGAGGACAGGGAATGATCGTAAAAAAGGCAGTGGCGTTTGCTGAAGCAGCGCACCGGGGGGCTGTGCGCAAGGGAACCAACATCCCCTTTATCACACATCCTCTGGATACAGCGGTAATTGTGGCATCGCTTACAGAGGATCAGGAGCTGATTGCGGCAGCGATTCTCCATGATGTGGTAGAAGATGCGGGCGTTACGGAAGAGGAGCTTAGGGAAGCCTTTGGCAGCCGGGTAGCAGAGCTTGTGATGGCTGAGACGGAGGACAAGACGAAATCTTGGATGGAGAGAAAGACGGCCACTTTGGAACATTTAACTCACGCCTCCAGAGATGAAAAGATCCTGGTGCTGGGGGACAAGCTGAGCAATATCCGCAGTACTGCCAGAGATTATTTGCTGTTGGGAGAGGTATTCTGGAACCGGTTTAATGAAAAGAGGAAGGCGCTTCACCAGTGGTATTATGAGGGGGTGGCAGAGAGGCTTAAGGAGCTGTCTGATTACCCTCAGTATCAAGAGTATGAGAAGCTCTGCAAGATGGTATTTCACCATCAGACGTTGTTTTCTGGAGGGGAGCCCAGTAATTGATAAAATGATATACTGGAGCGGCTGGACGGCAGCAACTTTTCCGGACAGCCGCGATATGTGGAAGTTAACTGGGTATTATTGTAAAAATGCTTGAAAATTAGATAGATTGTGGTATAATGTCAATATGGCGGTATCATTCTTATATCGCTGGCCGGAGATCCGGCAGCTGGTTTGTTCTAAACCAGTGATTCCAGAGATTTCGTACATTGAAAACAGCAAAGGACCGCTCTTCGTTTCCGCGATTGCGGAAAGGAGAAGCTATGAGAAAAATAAAAGGGAGAACAAGGATAACCGCGCTGCTCTTGCTGCTGGTGCTTTTGTTATCTCCAATTATTTCCCTGGTACAGGGAAGCGGACAGGCTTTGGCGGCAAATTTTCAGATTACGCTGTTAGGCAAAGGGAATTTACTGACAAGCACAGAGTTTGAATTTTTTGGAAGGGCTATTGATGTGCCGATTTTATATTGGATAAAGGAGGATGATGGGACGCCGCTGTTTTGCATTCAGCAGCACAAGTCGATGCTCCGGGATATCGAAGGTTATGAATGGAAGCTGGAGTACGGAGAGAGCATTTATCTGTCAAAGGAGCAGTATGAATTAGTGTCTATTGTTCTTCAATGCTGTGGGATGATAAAGGATGAGGGGAAAACCTTAACACCAGGGGAATTCATCGCAGGACAGGCCTCAATATGGGGAATCTTGTCCGGACAATATACTGGACCAGACCAGCTGCGGTCGGAGCTGGAGAAGCTCCAGGAGTATATCGGGGATTGGAATGGCTTCTCAGCAGAAGAATCAAAGGCTGAGGCAGCGGCCATGGCGGAGGAAATCTTTCAGGCGATTCAAGATTATTATGGGAATTCCAGCATCTATATCCCGGAATTTGCCTCGAAATATCAAGAGGATGCGCCCACCTGGCCTATGGAGTGGGATGATGATGGCTGCTTTGCAACCTTATCTCTGGGAGACCGAGCAGAGGAGGTGAAAGAATTTGATTATGAGCTGCCAGCTGGCTGGAGCTGGGAATGGGAGGAGGATCAGATTACCTTCCGATGTGAAAATCCTAAGGAAGGCTTGGTTGCAATTACAGGAACTGCCCAGGAGGACTCTGTCCTGGGGGATGCTCATTCCATTGGTTTAATTTATCTGGTCAGCGCTTGCCGTTATACGGTGCTCCAAACATTGGCAACTTATGTGGAACAGAATACAGCTTGGCAGTGCTATTTTAAGCTCTTTGTACCAGAAAAGCCGGAGGAGACAGGGAGCTGGCAGCTTCCGGAGGTGAGGCATTACCGTCATCAGGAGGATTTCCAGGCAGTGTATGGTGTGGAATTGATGAAAATCGATGGAGATACCGGGGAAGCGCTGTCTGGCGCAAACTTTCAGGTGATGGAGTTTTTTGACTCTGGACAGTTAGAAGGGACTGTGCTGATGCCGGAGCAATTTGAGATTTGGAGCGGCTGGATGCCACGCTGCCCGGAGAGTGCTACAAGTGGATCCGGAAGGCTTTGCCATTGGGATCAAAAGGAATATCACTACGAAAAGACATATTGCGGCGGGCATCCGGAGCCAGAGATTTTATATCAGGGGAATTCGGAGGCTTTGCGGGAAAAGCTGGAAGAGGAGGCCTGGGAAGCCTGGGAGAAGGAAACAGAGGAATGTGATCAGCACTGTGATTTCCACACTAAAGACGGGAGTGGCGAAAGGCTATTAATAGCAGACAGGGATTTGGCTTATCAGCAGTTTATCCATCTGATCTACGGATATACTTGGAAGGAGACAAAGGCTCCTGAAGGATATGTGGCAGCAGGGAAGCCGGAGATAATCTATGTGAATTCCCTGCAGGCCGGTGGCCAGCCGGCTGGAGAGATAACCTTTACAACAACATCTAAGTATTCGCTTCACAAAATTGGGCAAAGAGCGACAGCCTTGGCTAGCAGGAGTGACGCGGGAGCAGGGTTTTCTATCCAGGTGGATTCACTCCCAATGATAAAGGATAGCGAAAAGGCTGAGAAAAAGGATTTGGATTTGCCTTCGCCCAAAAAGCCGGATAGCAAAAGGATTTCGCCAGAGGGAACTGATTCAGATTCAGAAGCCCCTGATCAGGAGTTAGACCATGAGGATACGACTATAGAGGCCAGCTGCAGCAACGCTGACGTTGCAGGAGATTGGGAGCACGCTACCTCAAGCAGTGCAGTTGGAGTTGGCGACGGATCTGATATGAAAGAGGATCCGAGAAGAGGGAGAAGGCGAGCCCTGGTTTGGCTTACCAGCACGGTGGAGCTTTTATCCCAAAACCTGGAAGAAGAGCCAGAGTTCTATTCGATAGTGGTTATGAACCGTAAAGAAACGCCTCCAGAGGAGACGAAACCAGAGGAAACGCCTCCAGAGGAGACGAAACCAGAGGAAACGCCTCCAGAGGAGACAAAGCCGGAGGAAACCCCACCGGAAGAGACAAAACCAGAGGAAACGCTTCCAGAGGAGACAAAACCGCCGGCTACACCGCCTTCCTCTGGCGGGGGAAGGTCTCCATCCCCGCCTTCGAGTATTCAGATAGTGATGGATCCGCCTCCTTTAGGGGGAGGGTTGCACAATGGATGGATTAAAGCCGGATATGCGCTACCGGATGTCATCAATGATGAGAGAGTTCCCAGAGGCGCCATGAACCGTCTTACCTTGCCGAAAACAGGCGATGAGGGGATTGGAGTGCTTTTGTGGATATTCCTGGCTGGGTCAGCGAGTATTTTAATTGTGCTGCAGATCAGAAGGAAAAAAGGTGGCAGATGGAGCTATGGGGCAAAGGATCCACATTTGCTCTGGTGTGGATTTGCTGTGCTAGTGTTATCCCTGATAGGAGGCCTGAATGGATATGGGGCGGAGACAGACCGGAGGGAGGAATCACCTGCCCAGGTGGTGCTTCACCTTACCACAGAAGATGAGAATAACCTTCCCAACCAGAACTATGTAGATGAACGGGGAACAGAATATGTGTTGGATTCCTGCCAACAGGTGGAGAAAGTAGAGCCCGAGCTTCGGGAGCCGATGAGAGAAATTTTAACTTATGAAGGAATCGAACGTGTGGAACAGATCCCAGACCGAGTGATGGTAAGCCGGAAGAAGGAGGAGGATGGCCGTAGAGGAAGCGGGGAACTGAGACAGGCTGGTTTTTCCCAGCTGGAGTCCCACTGGCAGGATGATTTTTCTGCGTCAGTGCTGTTCTATGACTACGGAGCAGACCAGTATGCAATTCAGGGAGATATGGTTCCTGGTGAGACGGAACTACAGTATCTTTTGGAAAACCAACATCTGATTCTGGAGGAGATTGGTTGCAATGCAGAACAGTACGAAATTCTGGAGCTTGTCTGGGATGGAGAGGCCTACATGGATCAGGGGATTCTTTGCAGGAAGGCAAAGGCTGAGGGACGAAAGCTGGTATGGGATTACCAAGTGCTTTATGAAGGAGAGATCTGTTATCCGGAACGTTTGTCTATGGAGTGGGAGGCGGTTTATCAGAAAGTCTCAGAACCAACAGCACCAGAGCTGGAAGAGGAAGAAACGTCCTGGGAGGAGATAATTTTGGACGAAGAGATACCGGAGGCAGCATTCGCCGCGCCGACATTGAAGCAGACGGCCCGGACCAGGCTATGGCAGAGGATTCATACGCTACTAATTTATACAGCATCGCTGACCGTCTTGTTGCCAGTTCTGGTATACTTTGCCGTGCTTTTGTGGAAGAAGAGAAAACAAAAATGGAAATTTTCTGAAAAATAGGGAAAATTAGACGAGAGGAAAGATTATTTTCATAGAAAATAAAACATAAATTAATAAATATACCTTCATTTTCTTAAACATTATATAGTAGAATATCCTTGCATCAAAAGTAGAAAGTGAACAAGTAAGGAGTGTTTTATTGTATGAAAAGAAAATGTGCGATTTTGGTAGCAGTCTGCACAGCGATTGCCATGACAGCCTGCGCCCCGAAAACAACAGAAAATACGTCTTCGGAAACTACCCAGAGCATCACAGAGGAAGAGACGGAGATGAAACAGGAAGGGACAAAAGAAGAGACGACGAAGGCAGAGGAGTCCACCGAGGCGGAAGCAGAGAAGATGGTGATAACCGGACTGGTAGAAGAAGCCGAGCAAAATGTAGTGACTTTAACTGGTGAGAATAAGAAAGAGTATAAGATAGACTTAACGAATGCGGAGACAAAGAGCGGTAGCCAGGAGGTAGGAGAGGGTGACGAGATTCAGGTAGTGTTTTTGGATGAAGAGACCCAGGTGAAAAAGGCGGAATCCTACCAGATCATCAACTCTGCCGCAATGCGGGAAATGATGGACCCGATAATCAGCGGAGTGATTATCGAGTCGGACAGTGATTCAGTAACTGTGGAGGTGGAGGATCAGAAGAATTACACCTTTTCTACCAAGATTGCCCAGATTGTAACTGGAGAAAAGGGTTTGGAAGCTGGGGAGTATGTGGAGATCACCTATCTGGGCACGTTGAACCAGGAGGTGGCGCTTCGAGTAATTACTGAGGAAGGTTCCGGAGACGTGGAAGCCACCTATAATGCTATAGGAGGCATATTACAGTCTGTGTCCGACTCGTCGGTTACCATAGAAGTGGCAGATGGAACCCAATTTACCTTTACTGTAGGGGATAATGTGGTGGTATCGGATTATTCTGCTGGAGAAGAGGTGGAAATCACCTATGAGGGAAGCCTGACTAATGGGAATGCTGTGGTAGAGGGAATCGAATAAATCATAGGCGAAAAATCTGGAATCGAATTTATCTGAAAAAGAAAGGAGCTCTCCTACGGAGAGCTCCTTTATGTTAGAAAAAGGGAGGAGAGCTGATTACTTAATCTGTTAATCAGCCCGAGTATTATGAAAAAAATCTTATAAGCAATTATTTTTTGCTATGGTTAAAGTATACTGATAAATCGTGAAGAAATCATGATGGGGATATGAAAGTTTTTTAAAAGATTTTTGAACAAACTGTGAACAGAAAAGGGATTGACAGAAGCATAGGGGCGTGTTAGAATAAAACCTATTAAATTACTGGGATTTTAGGAAAAAGGAGACATGGAAATGAAGGTATATGAAAAGATAACGGATTTGATCGGCGGGACGCCTCTTTTAGAATTGAAGAATTATCAGCGTTTAGAGAAATTGCCTGCCAGGCTTCTGGCGAAGCTGGAGTATTTTAACCCAGCAGGAAGTGCAAAGGATAGGATTGCCAAGGCCATGATAGAGGATGCAGAGGAAAAAGGGTGTTTAAAACCAGGAGCTGTACTCATTGAGCCGACCAGCGGGAATACAGGGATTGGCCTGGCCTGTGTGGCCGCCGCGAAGGGATACCGGATGATTCTTACTATGCCAGAGACCATGAGCGCAGAGCGACGCACCTTGCTGAAAGCTTATGGGGCAGAGGTGGTTCTTACCGACGGGGCCAAAGGGATGACCGGGGCTATCGCCAAGGCTCAGGAGCTGGCAGCAGAGATTCCTGGGAGTTTTATCCCCGGTCAGTTTTCCAATCCGGCCAATCCGAAAATCCACAGGGAAACCACAGGGCCAGAGATCTGGGAGGATACAGACGGCGCGGTGGATATTTTTGTGGCGGGAGTGGGAACGGGAGGGACCATTACTGGTGTAGGAGAGTATTTGAAATCAAGAAATCCGGATATTCAGGTGGTGGCTGTGGAGCCGGCGTCCTCCCCAGTGTTATCGAAAGGGGAGTGTGGGCCGCATAAAATCCAGGGGATAGGGGCCGGCTTTATTCCTGAGATCCTGAATACAGCGATATACGATGAGGTGGTTCCGGTGAAGAATGAGGCGGCGCTAGAAACCAGCCGGCGGATTGCAAGATGTGAGGGGATTCTGGTAGGGATTTCCGCCGGTGCAGCGGTGTATGCAGCGGCGCAGCTGGCGAAGCACCCGGAAAATGCAGGAAAGGTAATGGTGGTGCTTTTGCCGGATACTGGAGATCGCTATTTATCTACAGAGTTATTTACAGAGGATTAGATGATGTAGTTATCTGCTCCCAAAGCTTTCGCTTGCTCTAGGATATTTTGGAGAGTAATACTATCCAGATATTGGGAGATGGTTTGGTATAATCCTTGCCAGACGAAATATGTGGCGCAGTCGAGCCCTCGGGAGCATGGGGAATCACCCTCCTCCACACAAGGGGTAGGGGCAAGGCTTCCTTCCGTGAACCGAAGGATATCGCCTACCGTATATTGGCTGGGCGGCTTTGCCAGGCGATAGCCGCCTTGAAATCCTCGGTTGGATTGGAGATAGCCGGATTTATTTACCAGGGAGACGATCTGCTCCAGGTATTTTTTCGAGATATTCTGCCGGTTGGCAATATCCTTTAAGGCGATGTAGCCGTCATGCTGATGTTCCGCCAGATCAAGAAACATCCGCAGGGCATATCGGCCTCTGGTAGAAATTTTCATAAATAGTGTACCTCTCTATATGGTTCTTATCGTATCATATCATGATTTCCACGGGTTTTCAAGACGCCCAGGATATGCTATACTGAACATGAACCGAAAAGTTATTGCTCTATAGGCAGCGCCCTGAGAGGCGTTTCCTGTGGGTAGAAGCCGCAGGGCATTTGGGAGCGCAGCGATAAAAAGGGCGGAATGATTTTTGGAATACACACAACATGCGAAGTGCAGGAAATGTAAGGAGAAAATGTGAGATGAAAAACCCAGTTGTTACGTTTGAGATGGAGAATGGTGATGTGATTCGGGCGGAGTTGTATCCGGAGATTGCGCCAAACACGGTGAATAATTTTATCAGCCTGGCACAGAACGGTTTTTATGACGGACTGATTTTCCACCGGGTAATTGCAGGCTTTATGATTCAGGGGGGATGCCCTGACGGTACCGGTATGGGTGGCCCGGGCTATTCCATCAAGGGAGAGTTTAAACAAAATGGCGTCCAGAATGATTTAAATCATACCCCGGGAGTGCTTTCTATGGCCAGAGCGATGTCGCCGGACTCTGCTGGCTCCCAATTTTTTATTATGCATGAGACCAGCCCACATTTGGACGGGGCTTATGCCGGGTTCGGCCAGGTTATCGAGGGAATGGATGTGGTAAATAAAATTGCTCAGGTTCGTACAGATTACAGCGATCGCCCGATGAAGCCCCAGAGAATGGCAAAGGTTACGGTAGATACTTTTGGCGAGACCTATCCAGAACCAGAGAAATGCTAAATTATGAAGAAAGAGTTCACCATTACGGTAGAGGAAAAGGTGAATACAGTGGTGGTTTCTGATGAACTTTCGGTCCTTTTGGCTGCGAAGGCAGCCGGAAGGGCCATTCTTGGTGTATATGACCCGACCAATCTTCAAGAGGCGCCCTTTGGGGTACCATATTTGATTGAGCGAGGAGAAGAGATAACAGAGGAATTTTTGGAGCGGATCGTCAGACGGCATCAGGGGCTGCCGTGGAAGATTATGGAAACCAGGCGGCTGATGGTGAGAGAGTTTATTACAGAGGATTGGGAAATTCTGAGAAAAAATGGTTTTCCCGCCTTTTCTGAGTATCAGGAATTTTTATCCTACCGGGACTGCCAGTATCCCTTTTATGAATATGGTATCTGGGCAGTGCTGGAAAAAGGCCAAGGAATCCTCGTCGGCGCTGCTGGGATATGGGATTGGCAGGAGGCAGGGGATACCCTAAGGGAATCCGCCGGAGTGGAGCTGGGCTACTGGATTTGCCCCTCGGAGAGAAGGCAGGGATATGGGAGAGAGGCGGTGGAAGGGGTGCTGCATTATGTAAGAGAGCACCTGAACTGCCCAGTATATATGAGAATCCGAAAGGGGAACTTCCCCTCCCAGAAGGTGGCAGAAAACTGTGGGTTTACTGTAGCTGCAGGACAAAACGAAGCCAGGACAATATGGTATCAGTGCGGGCGGTGCCAGCCATCACGCTGATGTAGCCCGGCTCAATGGTGAGGCCTGTCTTTTCCGGAATGGAGGTCAGATTTAAGCCGATCCCGCAGGGAACAGATTGGCCTTGAGAATTTTCTGCATAATATACCTGATCCTTTACCTGATCCCATAGCTCAGCAGGAAGGAGTTGCTGCAGATCGATGAAGGCATCTAATTCCATGTAGTGATCAATATTGACTGGATCGGATATCATCAGGTCCAGCTCACCAGTGGCGACCATGGCAGATATTTTTGCCATATTGGCATATTCAATTTCTGACCCATTCTCCAGGTGGCGGAGATGGATGGAATCGTCGGAGGTTATCCGATCCTTTTTGCCATATCCCATATATTCCTTAAACTCTTGATCAAATGCGTCGAAATTGGTGATTTCCATGGAAGTATTGTTGATGGCAAGGTAGGATAAGCGGGTGGTGAAGGTGGAATTGTAGACCATATTTCCGATCAGATAAATAACAAAGAAAACTGCTGCCAGGGCAAGCATGTGCAGCCTGTAATATTCCCAGATATACCACAGGCGATCCTGCCAAGTCATCTGCTTCAGTTTTTCCCTTTCACGTATACTTTCGGCCTTTAGCTGTTCTTTAATTGACATAATTTCTCTCCTCACAGGTATAGATATATTTTCTTATTGTATCACAATTTCCGAAAACCGACTGTAAAATTTTTATGAAATGGGCAAGAAAATTTGATTTTTTGGCAAAAGTTCGTTATACTTAACCTTAGCAGCAGAAGACAAACTTAGAATACAATTCAGAAAAGAGGTTCAAAACATGTTTCAGGGGATATTTAACTATGACAATCCAGTGTGGCGTTATATCGGGAAGTTTGGCGATCTGATGATTTTGAATGTATTGTGGATTGTCTGCAGCATCCCAGTTTTTACCATCGGCGCATCGACTACAGCGCTATATTATGTAACATTGAAGCTGGCCCGGGATGATGACGGATATACCATTAAATCTTTTTTTAAATCCTTTAAAGAAAATTTTAAACAGGCTACAGTGATCTGGCTGATTCTTCTGGTTACCGGGGTGCTCCTGGCTTTTGACCTGTATTTCCTGCTGAACGTTCTCACAGGGAACTCTGTGATCCGCACCATTTTTATGGCAGCTATTGGCGCGTTGTCTTTTATCTGGATTTTCGTTTTCACTTTTGCTTTTCCTCTCCAGAGTCGCTTTTACAATCCAATAAAGCGGACATTGTTTAATGCGCTATTTATGTCGGTACGTCATATTTTCCGTACTCTGGGAATTTTGGCAACGGATGCGGTGCTGATGCTTATGGGATATTTGTCTATCTTTTATGCTCCCCAATTTACTGTGCTTGCCTTTCTGTTTGGGGTGCCGTTGATTGCCTTTGTGAATTCCTATATCTTTAATGGGATATTTAAGCAATATATTCCTGAGGATGAGAATGGAGAGGACAATGGCGAGCTTCGGCCTATCCTGGAGGATGTGCCCATTGTCGCGCCAAAGAGCGCGCAGCAGGACCAGGAAGAGGAATAAAAACGAAGAAAAGGGGCTGATCAAAATGATCAGGCTCTTTTTTTACGCTGTTTATTAAAAAAATACTTGAAATACGGCGAAAAATGTCATATACTTTTATAAGAATATTGTATACAAAATAATGTATTTTGAACACAGAACACATAGTAAGAGGTGGATATGGGAAGTCATTTAAAGCTAAAGGCATATGGAAAGATTAACTTAGCCCTGGATGTACTCCGGAAGAGGGAGGATGGATACCATGATGTGCGGATGATTATGCAGACAGTGGGAATTTATGACCAGGTGGATTTATTTCGGAAAAAAGAGTCAGGTATCACGATAGAAACGAATTTGACCTATCTGCCATCCAATGAGAATAACTTGGCATATCGGGCCGCGCAGCTTTTGATGGAAGAATTTTCGGTAAAGCAGGGACTGCATATCCAGCTGAGAAAATTCCTTCCTGTGGCAGCCGGCATGGCAGGGGGAAGCAGCGATGCAGCTGCAGTAATGTTTGGGGTGAATAAGATGTTTCAGCTAGGGCTTTCCACAGAGGAATTAATGAAGCGTGGGGTGAAAATCGGCGCGGATGTGCCTTACTGCATCATGCGGGGAACAGCCCTTTCTGAGGGCATTGGCGAAAAGCTTACTCCCCTGCCGCCTATGCCTCAGTGTCATGTGGTGATTGCCAAGCCAGGTCTTAGCGTTTCTACCAGATATGTGTATGAGAACTTACATGCCAATGAATTAAAGCCCCATCAACACCCGGATATTGAAGGGATGGCAGCGGCAATTCAGGCCCAGGATCTGCTGCAGGTGGCGGATAAGCTTGGCAATGTGCTTGAGCTGGTGACGGCAGAACGCTATCCGGTAATTCAGGAGATAAAGGAGGCAATGAAAGCGGGCGGAGCCTTAAATGCACTGATGAGTGGGAGCGGGCCTACCGTATTTGGGCTTTTTACTGATTCCTGTGCCGCGCAGAAGGTATATGAGGAGCTCCGGTATGGGGCATTGTCCAAGCTGGCAAAACAGGTGTATTTAACAAATTTTTATCATACAAGACAAGAGGAATATTAAGGGAATGTGGCGAGGAGGAGATATCTTATGGGAAGCGATTTTAAAGTAACGATGAATGAGTATTTGCCTTTGCGGGATGTGGTATTTAATACATTGCGTCAGGCGATTTTAAAGGGAGAGCTAAAACCGGGAGAACGTCTGATGGAGATCCAGCTGGCGGAGCGGCTGGGGGTGAGCCGCACCCCAATCCGGGAGGCTATCCGGAAGCTGGAACTAGAAGGCCTAGTGTTGATGATCCCCAGAAAGGGGGCAGAGGTGGCGAATATCTCAGAGACAAGCCTTCGCGAGGTTCTGGAGGTTCGCCGATCCCTGGAGGAACTGGCCATTGAGTTGGCCTGTAATCGGATTTCCGGAGAAACCATCCTGGAGCTGGAGCGGGCAGAAGAGGCCTTTGCAGAGGCTATCCGGAAGGGGGATCCTATGGATATCGCAGAAAGCGACGAGCGGTATCATGATGTGATTTATCAGGCAACGGAGAATAGCCGTTTGGTGCAGATTTTAAATAATCTCCGGGAGCAGATGTACCGCTATCGTCTGGAATACATAAAGGATGAGGACAAGCGCCAGATCCTGGTGGTAGAGCATGAACGCATCCTGCGGGCGTTAAAAAGCCATAATATCCAGGAGGCCAAAAGTGCGGTGCGAGAACATATTGATAATCAGCAGCTGACGGTTTCCAGAAATATAAAGGAGCGAACAGCATAGATAATTTCTGGAGAGGTTTAAAGATTCATAGAAAAATGTTAAAATTTGATAAAATCCATTGACAAAGTGACAACCTGTCATTATTATAAGTGACAGGTTGTCACTTTGTAGTTTGACTATTTGGCAGGATAATGAGGAGGGAGGCTGCGGCAGATGCCGACGGATCGTTTTTACCATTTGCCGGAGGAAAAGAAAAGGCTGATTCGGGAGGCTGCGATTAAAGAGTTCTGCCGAATGCCGCTGGAGAAGGCATCAATCAATAAGATTGTTCAGAATGCGGATATATCTAGAGGGAGCTTTTATACTTACTTTCGAGACAAAGAAGATGTATTGGAGTATATTTTTGGAGATGTGATTTCCCAGGTGCAAAATTTTTGCATCGAATTTTTGATTCGGGAAAAAGGGGAATTTTGGAGGTTCCCAAAGGCGCTGTTAGATTATACCATTAATATTTGTGAAACAAATAAAATGTTCACCCTCTCCCAGGTAGCACTGGGAAACCGGACGATGATGCAGCTATTGCAAAAGAAAATCAGCGGTATGATGGGGGGGCCATTTTGCCCTAAGGTAATACAAGGGAAAACAGGGCAGCCGGCTGGTCTGGCGCAAGAGGGGGACAAGGCGGATGTGATGTTTCAGAAGTTATATCAGCTCACAGACTGCAGTAAACTGAGAATAAATGATGTTGAAGATTTTCAGGAATTGTTTTCTCTGTGTATCTTCAATATGGTGATGACCATAGGCGAAATCTACCAAAAAGGGGTGGAGAAGGAGAATGCGGTGAAGTCTTTCGAGAAAAGGATTCGTTTTATCCAGTATGGCGCGGCAAAGGGCGGATGATGGCCGGGCTGCCCTCAGGAGATAGATCAATAAGCAATTAGGAATAATATAGAGCAAGAGGAGAACGGACGTATGAAAAGAAGTGCAAAAATATTTATTGGAGTTATCATTATCGGGATTCTTGCTGCCGCCGGGCTGCGGCTACTGAAAAAGGATCCGCCCATTGAGGCAGCCCCGCTTCCCAATGTATCCATAGCCAGTCCGGTGAAGGGAGAAATCACCCTGGAGAGTGGGCTCATCGGGACAGTGGAGCCCTCAGATATTATCCATGTAACCCCGAAAGTGGCCGGAGAGATCGCGGAGACCTTTGTGAAGGCCGGGGATGTGGTGGCCCAGGGTCAACCTCTCTGCCGCATTGATAATGCCAAGCAAATTGACAGTGCCAAGATCCAGATGGATACCGCTGCTGTGGCTATGCAGAATGCTCAGGCAAATTTGAGCCGAATGCAGGTGCTTTATGCTGCCGGGGATATTTCCGCCCAGTCCTTTGAGCAGATACAGACCCAGGCACGCTCTGCCCAGCTGCAGTATGAAGCCGCGAAGCTGGGGTATGACACGCAGGTAGAGTACAGCACAGTAACTGCGCCGATCAGCGGGGTATTGGAGAGTGTCAGCATGGACCTTCACACCATGGTGTCCCAGAGCTCAGTACTGTGCGTGGTTACCGGAGAGGGCATGCGGAAGGTGGCCTTCTCGGTACCAGAGCGGATCCAAAAGAATTTAACCGTTGGGGATACCATCCATTTAGAAAAGCAGGGGAGCGAGTATCAGGCTGTGATTACCAAGCTAGCCAATATGATTTCTCCACAAACTGGGCTCTTCGACGTAGAGGCGACCGTTGAGAACGGAGGGGCGCTGGCTACCGGAAGTACAGTGAAGCTTTATGTGATTTCCGAGCACACAGAGGGGGCCATCACTGTCCCTGTGGATGCGGTATATTATGAAGGTGGTGATGCATACCTGTATGTGAGCGAAACCACAGCAGAGGGAGCTACCGTACATAAAGTCCCTGTGGAGACAGGCATTTTTGATGATGAGCGAATAGAGATCCGTTCTGGGATCACCATGGACGATTCGGTGATTGTAACCTGGAGTTCCGAACTGTATGAGGGTTCTATGGTAAATATAGTATTTGGAAATGGAAGCGCCATTCCCGAAGATCCGGCAGAGGCAGACAACACCCAGACCAGTGCACAATAAATAAGGAGGCGGCTGTATGAATTTGACAAAATTAGTCTTAAAAAGGCCAGTAACCACCGTTTTGTGCGTTCTCTGTCTTGTGGTATTTGGCCTTTTATCGGTGATGAACTCAAAGCTTGAGCTGACACCGGAGATGGAAATGCCTATGATGGTGGTTAGTACGGTTTATGCGGGGGCCAATCCTGAGGATATTAATGATCTGATTACCAAGCCCATTGAGGATGAGGTCAGCACCTTGACCGGTATTGACAGCATCACTTCCATGTCTAATGAGAACGTGTCTATTGTGCTGATGCAGTATGAGTACGGCACAGACATGGATCAGGCCTATTCGGATCTGAAAAAGAAGATTGATGCTTTAGAACGAGACCTGCCGGAAGACGCGCAGGCCCCGAATATCATGGAGTTTAATATTAA
The DNA here is from genome assembly GCA_949740725.1 of uncultured Lachnospiraceae bacterium. GTDB lineage: Bacteria > Bacillota > Clostridia > Lachnospirales > Lachnospiraceae > Caccovicinus. The sequence goes on from CATJIO010000182.1 coordinate 81,207, forward strand.
TGACCAGGCCAGCATCTACCTGGCGGTGAATAATCCGGAAGCAGGAAATCTATACAATTATGTCAACAATCAAATTGTGCCGGAATTTGAAAAGCTTTCATCTGTAGCAAGTGTGGAGCTGAGCGGAGGCCGGGAGGAATATATCCAGGTAAAATTGGATGCAGAAAAGATGCAGCAGTATCATCTGACGATGCAGTCAGTGATTTCTACCCTGTCCAGCGCAGACTTTACTTATCCAGCAGGGAACACCAAGGTGGGAAGCTTGGATTTATCCGTTTCTGCTGGCGTGGAATATCCTACAGTAGACAGTTTGAAGCGCATTCCGCTGGCGACGAACAGCGGGAATATCCTTTATATGGAGGATATTGCGGATATCGGTTATCATCTGGAAGATTTAGCTGGCGTAGGACGATATGACGGGAACGACACCGTAATGCTTAGTATTAAAAAGCAGCAGCAGTCCAGCGCTATGGATGTGTCCAGACAAGTTACCAGGACGATGAACAATCTGCTGAAAAATGATTCAAATCTGGAGATCATTATAATCAATGACGCCAGTGACCAGATTACCAGCTCGCTAAAGTCTGTGGCTCAGACTATGATTTTGGCAATACTAGTTTCCATGGTAATTATTTTTCTATTCTTTGGGGACTTAAAGGCATCCCTGATCGTGGGAACCTCAATTCCTATCTCCATCCTGGCAGCCTTGGTGGGCATGTGGGCAGCCGGCTTTTCACTGAACGTGATTACCATGAGCGCCTTGGTTTTGGGAGTAGGTATGATGGTGGACAACTCTATCGTAGTGCTGGAGAGCTGTTTTCGATCTACAGAAAATGTAGGGTTTAAGGAGTACGGGGAGGCTGCCATCAAAGGAAGCGGCATTGTAGTGCAGTCTATTATTGGCTCCACAGCCACGACCTGTGTAGTATTTCTTCCTATGGGATTGATGAACGGGATGAGCGGCCAGATGTTTAAGCCGCTGGCCTTTACTATCGTATTTTGCATGTTGGCATCTCTGATTTCGGCCATGACCATTGTGCCCTTGTGTTATGTATTTTACCGGCCGAGGGAGAGGGAGCATTCTCCGGCCGGCAGCTTTGTCCGGGCGCTGCAGGATGGCTATCGCAGCATTATGAAGGTGCTTCTTCCCAAAAAGAAGACGGTTATGGTGATCACGGTGCTCATGCTGCTTCTGTCCTTCCTGATGGCCGGACAGCTTCGGATGGAGATGATCCCCGAAGGAGATGAAGGAACCATCAGCATCAGCATAGAGACCCGGCCTGGACTTACGATTGAGCGGGCAGATGAGATCTATAAGCAGGTGGAGGCCGTAGTAACAGCGGAGGAGGATCTGGATTCCTATGTGCTTTCTGCCGGCAGCAGCGGGTTGAGCATGATGAGCGGAGGAGGAGCTTCTCTGACCGCCTACTTAAAGGATGATCGGAAGTTAGAAACAGATGAAGTATTAAAGAAGTGGAAATCGTTATTAAGTACGATGGACGACTGTAACATTACCCTGGATACCAGTAGCATGATGAGCACCATGTCGATGAACAATGATACCTATGAACTGATTCTTACTAGTACCCAGTATGATGATTTAAAGGACGTTTCTGATGATATCATGGAAGAATTAAAGGCCCGGCCGGATTTAACCAAGGTACACTCTACCCTAGAAAATGCGGCGCCAGTAATCAAGATCCATGTGGATCCTATTCAGGCGGGAGCCGAAGGACTGACGCCAGTACAAGTGGCAGGGAGCGTTAACCAGATATTAAGCGGCAGTACAGCCACTACTTTGGAGGTAGACGGAGAGGAAATCGACGTAAAGGTAGAATATCCTCCGGAGGATTACGATACAATGGATGAGGTCCGGGGGATTATGCTGATGAGTCCCAGCGGCGCGAGCGTGGCATTAAACGATATCGCAGAGATCCGGTTTGAGGATAGTCCGCAGAATATCATGCGGTCCGACCGCCAGTATCAGGTGACCATCACTGGTGATTACACTGATGCCGCAGATAGTGATCTTTTGGCCAACCGAACTAAGATTTACCAGGAGGTGGTAGAGCCCAGGCTGGGAGCTACGGTAACTGTGGCAGAAAATGCGATGACCGAGCAGATGTTTGAGGAGTTCCGCTCCCTGTTTCAGGCCATTGCGGTAGCGGTATTCCTGGTATTTGTGGTAATGGCAGCTCAGTTTGAATCGCCGAAATTCTCCTTCATGGTTATGACGACTATTCCCTTTAGCTTGATTGGATCTCTCGGACTCTTATGGTTGACGGACTGTAGTATCAGTATGCCGTCTCTCCTGGGATTCCTGATGCTGGTAGGTACGGTGGTAAATAATGGTATCCTCTATGTGGACACAGTGAACCAGTACCGGGCAACTATGGATATGGAGACAGCTTTGGTGGAGGCGGGAACTACCCGTCTGCGTCCCATCCTAATGACCACATTGACCACCATTGTGGCAATGATTCCTATGGCATTCGCCTATGGAGAAAGCGGTGAAATGATGCAGGGGCTTGCTCTTGTGGATGTGGGTGGCCTGATTGCTTCCACAGTCCTTGCCCTGTTGATGCTCCCGGCCTATTATTCGGTACTGAGCCGGAGGCCGAAGAAGCAGGTAAACTATGATTGATTCTTTTTTCAATTTTTTTAGAAAGGAAATTGCTGATGAAGAAACAAACTTGCCTTTCCGCTCTTTTTCTCGCGGGCCTGATGGCAGCAGCTCTTCCCACTCAGGCATGGGCTGCCTATTCGGACAGTCCGGAATTTGCCAGGACTCCGCAGGAATGGGAGCGGCTACGTGACAATAACCTGGAGTATGATGAAGTGGAGGATCTGATCCATGAATATAATATTACCGTATTGAATAATCGTACCAGCTACCGGGATTACCTTGGAGACACCTCTGATGATGTGGCGCAGCGGTATCGGGACGCTGCTCAGGAGTTGTGGGATAGTATCCAGTATCCAGATGATCCTGGAGATGCCAGCTATGGGCCTATGCTGATGGCGGCCCAGATGAGCGAGACGCAGGCCAGGAACCTGGAGCAGCAGGCAGATAATAATGTGGATGATTCCCAGAGCATTTTTCTTCAGTATGAACAGGTGGAAAAAGGGCTGGTGCTTTCAACTAAGCTAAACCTGATTTCTTATTCCCAGAAATTGTTGTCCAATCAGCTGAATCTGGAAAATAAAGCGCTTTTGGAGGCAAAATATCAGTCTGCCCAGGTACAGGCCGGGGTGGGTAATGCAACCCAGATGGATGTGCTCACTGCCCGTCAGGCAGTGGAGCAGTTTGACAGCACCATGATCAGCAGCCAGAAGGAAACCCAGACCTTAAAACAGAAGATCTGTCTGGCTACAGGCTGGAGCTACGACGGGGATCCTATATTTGGACCCTTGCCAGAGCTGGATCAAGCGCTTATCGATGCCGTAAATTTGTCTGTAGATCAAGCACTGGCTCTGGAAAATAACTATACCTTAAGAATTAACCGGCGCAAATATGAGAACAGTACAGATACGGCGATCAAGGAAAAGCTGGAGAAGACCATCTATGACAATCAGCAGAAGATTGCTTCAGACATGACGGTGAAATATCAGGCCCTTCTCAATGCCAGGGCTTCCTATCAGCTGGCGTTAGCAGAGCAGGCCGTGGCAGTGCAGAATCAGGCAGCTATGGAGCGAAAGCTGGCCGCCGGCACGGCCAGCCGCCTGGAATATCAGCAGGAAAGCTATAATACGGCAGAAAAGAATATAGCGGTGGAAAATGCAAAACTTAATCTACTGACAGCATGGGAGACCTATCAGGGAGCGGTGAATGGCCTGGCTGCAGCATCGTAAACCTGAGAAAGGAGAGACGGTATGGGAAAGAAGAAACATAGTTTCAGACATTTTATATCCAAACTTACGATAGCCTTAGTCCTGTCTCTGCTTTTTCCCGCAGGAATTTCAGCGGCAGAGAAGCCGGAGGACATGGATGAGGATACCTGGATGCGGCTTCAGGATAATGTGCTGGAGTATGGGGAGCTGGAAGAGCGGATACAGAACTTTAATCCTACCCTGCAGCAGATTGTGAAATCCATTAATGACAGCTATGACGATCTCCGTGATAATATTGTGGATTACCAGGAAGCGTCCAATGATTTCCAATGGCTTTATGAGCAGGCGATGGATGAGGGCGACTACATGTCTGCGGCTATGTACCAGATTAATCGGAAGATTACCATGAGTATGTCCAAGCGCTATCTCCAAGAAGAAAAAAGAAAAAATACAGTCATTGATCGGAGCACCAGACAGTACCGTAAGATATTTACCTCCAGCTGCCAACAGCTGATGCTGGCATATAATAAAATGGCAGTAAATCAGGCTACACTGGAAAAGCAAGTAGAGCTTTATGGCGCGCTGGCATCTATGTCTGGCACCCAAAACGCTATCGGTATGAATGTGTCGGTGGATGTTTTGTCAGCGCAGAATCAGATGTATTCGGCCCAAACTTCACTGGCTACGCTTAATGATCAGATGGCTTCCCTGAAAAGCAGCCTCCTTCTCATGACTGGATGGGACTATAACAGTAATGTCACTATTGGGGCGGTTCCAAGAACCGAGGTGAGTGAATTGGACGCCATTGACCTAGAAGCCGATAAGGCCATCGCCCCAGGCTATAATTATACTGTGCTTTCCATTAAGAATGCCGCCCCTAATGATATGGACGGAGATGGAAAATATGAGAACAAGGATTACAAGGCAAGAGAACGCGGAGTAGACCAGGCAAAGCAGCAGCTATCGATTACCCTGGATGATCTGTATTTGACCCTTTACGAGAAAAAGGCTTCCCTCCAGGCTGCCCAGACCGCATTCCAGGCCGCACAGCTGAAATGGGACAGCGCAAACCGGAAATATCAGATGGGGATGTTGGGCAGAGCAGAGTACCTGGGAGAGGAGATCGCATATTACGCGGCGAAAGGCGCGTATGAGTCAGCGGACTTGGATCTGACCCAGGCTATGTTGAATTACTATTGGGGTGTGCACGGCTTAGGAGAGCTGGCGGAGTTAGCCGAGGAGATGGGATAAAAGCTCCCGTATGCGAAAATCAATATGAATCACTGGACGCTCGGACAAAAGTGCCTGATAGTCTTCCTGGGACAGGAGTTGTTGCAATTCCTGGAGGGAGGATTCCGGCACTGTGGTCAGGGCGTCTTTTGTGATACAGATTTTCGGATAAAGGACACACCACCAGTTGCGCCCCCGCCCGGCTCCGATGGTTACATTGGCCGCTTGGTAGATTCCGGCAGGTAGCCGGAGATCCCCATAATATTTCTCTGGAAATGCACAGGAGCCTAAGGTCAGGGAAACAGGATAGTCTTTTCCCTGATTTCGGATAAAGGATTCAGCCTTATCCTCTAGACTTCCCTGGTTTTCGGAAAGATAGCGTGTAAGATCCTCTTTAGTCCAGCTGTCTTTCTGTTGGGCCATTTCTGCATAAATCTGTTCAAGCAAATAAGATTTTACCTGCAGCTTCAGCTCCTGATCGGCCTGGGAATTACTGTTTGCCATAACATGGAAGCGGAGGATCTCCGGGGCAATTTCCCTGGCTAGCCGATATTGATCCAGCCGGATCTGGGCGAGCATCAGTAGACCGGCTGACAGAAAACAGACGAGGGACAGGAGAAATTTATACTGATATTGACGACACTTCATAGTGAATAAGATTCCTTTCTTCATTCAATGATTCTAAGTAACCGTTCAGGCGGGATATCTTTTTGCCTGACAAATATTTGGGTTTACAAGCAAGTTTGATATACAAAAACCTTACCGAATTCCACGTCGTTTGAAGGGTTACGATTCTAATTGTAATTATAACCAGATATGCTATAATATAAACGTTAGTCTAAGGAAAGGCAGCGAAACAAGGAGATTGATTATGGAAAAATTAACAGCAGCTGTTATTTTCGGCGGCCAGTCATCGGAACATGAGGTTTCCTGCATGTCGGCCGCCAATATTATTGAACAAATTGATGAATCCCTGTATAACCTAGTTCTCATCGGAATTACGAAGGAGGGGCACTGGCTGAAGGCGGATTCCCTTCAGGATGTGCGCCAGGGCAGCTGGAGGGAGAGCCAAACAGAAGCGATTATCTCTCCCGACGCCACGAAAAGGTGTGTGGTGCTTACGGATTCCCAGGGGCAGGCAACTCAGGTTCCGGTAGATGTGATCTTTCCAGTGCTTCATGGCCGCAATGGGGAGGACGGCACCATTCAGGGGCTGCTAGAGCTGGCACGGATTCCCTATGTGGGCTGTGGCGTTTTATCCTCTGCAGTATCCATGGATAAATTATATACGAAGATTATCGTGGATCGACTGGGGATTACCCAGGCTGGATATGAGCCGGTGACCGCAGAGGAGCTAGAGGATATAGAAGAGGTGACCGCGCGGATCGAGAAGAGGTTTCCCTATCCAGTATTCATTAAGCCGTCCAATGCTGGTTCATCCAGAGGGGTGAGCCGAGCAGACTGCAGGAAGGAGCTGGAGAAGGGATTATATCTGGCTGCGTCGGAGGACAGAAAGCTTCTGGTGGAAGAGATGATCTGCGGTCATGAGGTGGAATGCGCTGTATTCGGCGGCGGGGAGGAAGAGGTGATTGCCAGCGGCGTGGGGGAGATCCTGGCTGCCGCCCAGTTCTATGATTATGATGCTAAATATCATAATGCCCAGTCAAGGACAGTGACAGATCCAAAACTTCCGGGAAGGGCATCGGAGGAGATTCCCCGGCTGGCAAAGGAGATCTTTAAGGCTGTGGATGGATACGGCCTGGCCAGAGTGGACTTTTTCGTAAAGGATGACGGGACGGTAGTATTCAATGAGATTAATACCATGCCTGGCTTTACGGCCATCAGCATGTATCCGATGCTCTGGGAAGTACGGGGTTTGGGGAAGAGGGAGCTGGTGAAAAAGCTGATGTCCCATGCCGGAAAGCGGTTTTAGCCATGGCCCGGAAAGCAGCGTTAAGACGGGAGAATCAAATAATGATAAAAGAAGTGTTAATTACCATCAGTGGTTCCCAGCTGATGAATGGCGGAAATGATGACATTGAGATGGTGACTACCGGTATGTATTACCTGAAAAATGGAAAGCATTATGTTACCTATGAAGAGGTACTGGAGGGGTTTGAGGGAGTGGTAAAGAATGTGATTAAAATTCAGCCGGACAGCCTGGACATTATCAAAACCGGGGTTACCAACGTTCATATGACCTTTGAGCGAAATAAGAAGCATCTCACCTGTTATGCCACGCCCTTGGGTGGGATGATAATCGGGCTGAACACGAAGGACATTCATGTGATTGAGAGGGAGGAAGGCTTAATGGCCATGGTACAGTATTCCTTGGATATTAATTACGAGCATGTGTCGGAATGCAATATTATGGTAGACGTCCGTTCACGACTTAATTCGCCAGCTCTCTTTTCTTGACGGAAAATCAAAAAACCTGCCTTAAGGCAGGTTTTTCTATCCATTGAGGAATTATGCTTTCTTATTTTGGGAGTTCTTCTTGGCGGATTCTGTGTCCTGCTTTGTTTTATCCTTTTTGAATCTTGCAAAAAAACCTTTCTTCGCAGGTGAAGTCTCCAGCTTTCCGCCGCGCACGCTCTTGATCTGGGTGATATAAATCCCACTTACCACCGCTTTGACCTCTGCCTTGACAGGAAGAGTCTGAAATACTTTGTCGTCGGCGATCAGAGTCATGATTTTGGGTCCGACTTTGGCCTTTACGATGGGTAGCTTGGCCCAGAACATATACTTGGGCGTCTGGTCGATGACCATCTTGGGAAGCCCGGATTCTTTTACCTTCAGTTTCTTCTTGTCAATAATCAACATAGAGACTACCTGCTCAGCGGCCTTCATCATCGCCTGCTGCTCTACTTGTCTGCGCTCCATCTTCCGGCCAAAGTAATAGAGCACGGCCAGAATGATAACTAAAATCACTAGAATTACGAACAATACCTTTAAAAATGTACTCACCTTGGGGAAACCTCCAATCTTCCGTGTGACAAAAAGCCTGTCCATCACAACCAGTTTTTTGCCCATTATCTAAATTAGTATACCATTGAACGGAAAAAAAGGCAAGGGAAAAATGCTTGACAGCTTGACAACCTTATGATAAGATGGAATGTGCACTATTATGGAGGCGTAGGCCTATGAACAACTAAAAAGTCTTAAGAATCAAAGAAAACAGGGGTGAAACGTCAATGGAGAAAAGCAGAATGCGTCCGGTGAAGGCCGGTAAAGGCATGCGAATGAGCTT
>CATJIO010000183.1 GCA_949740725.1 uncultured Lachnospiraceae bacterium
CGCATATTAGCAAAGGATGGGCGTGCCAAGCGGGCGGAGGTGAAAACGGTCCACGGCACAGTCCAGACACCTTTATTTATGAATGTGGGGACAGTGGCTGCGATCAAGGGCGCTGTTTCCACCGATGACCTGAGGGTTATCGGTACACAGGTGGAGCTTTCCTATACCTACCATCTTCATGTGCGAACAGGAGACAAATTGATCAAGGAGTTTGGCGGCCTTCATAAGTTTATGAATTGGGACCGGCCAATCTTAACGGATTCAGGTGGTTTTCAGGTGTTTTCTCTGTCTGGCTTAAGGAAGATTAAGGAGGAAGGTGTGATCTTCCAGTCCCATATTGACGGGCATAAGATTTTTATGGGACCGGAGGAGAGTATGCAGATTCAGTCTAATCTCGGCTCCACTATTGCCATGGCTTTCGACGAGTGCCCGCCCAGCCATGGGGATTATGACTACATTAAAAATAGTGTAGATCGTACTACCCGGTGGCTGAAAAGGTGCAAGGCGGAGATGAGCCGGTTAAATAGTCTGGAGGACACCATCAATAAGGAACAGCTCCTGTTTGGGATTAACCAGGGAGGCGTGGTGGAGGAAATCCGTATTCGCCATGCCCAGGAGATTGCTGCAATGGATCTGGACGGATATGCTGTGGGCGGCCTGGCTGTAGGGGAGACTCACCAGGAGATGTACCGGATTTTGGATGTAACCGTGCCTCATCTGCCGGAGGATAAGCCTACTTACCTGATGGGAGTGGGGACTCCGATAAATATTCTGGAGGCAGTGGATCGGGGAGTAGACTTTTTCGATTGTGTCTATCCTTCCAGAAACGGCCGTCACGGACATGTATATACGAATCAGGGCAGGAGAAATCTGTTCAATCAAAAGTACGAGTTGGATGCCCGCCCCATCGAGGAGGGTTGCCAGTGCCCGGCCTGCCGTTCCTACAGCCGTGCCTATATCCGACATCTGTTAAAGGCAAAGGAGATGTTGGGAATGCGATTATGCGTCTTGCATAATTTATATTTTTATAATACAATGATGGAAGAGATTCGCTGTGCCATCCAGGAGCACCGTTATCAGCAGTATAAGGCGGAGAAGATAGCCGGTATGCTGGCGGGGGATAAGGCTTAAAGCCTCAGACAGGGCAGACAAGTGGATAAAAGGAAAGCAAGGAGGATAGAATATGAACGCATTTGGAGGGCCTATGGGGCTGATTCTTTATTTCATATTTTTGTTTGGACTGATGTATTTTATCGCGTTCCGTCCGCAGAAAAAAGAAAAAAAGAGACATGAGGAATTAATGGCAAGTATCGCGGTGGGCGATACGGTGCTGACTAGCAGCGGATTCTATGGAGTGATCATCGATATGACCGATGACACAGTGATCGTAGAGTTCGGAAGCAATAAGAATTGCCGGATTCCCATGCAGAAGCAGGCGATTGTACAGGTAGAAAAGCCGGAATAAGAGGATAAAGGGGCTGTGCGGCGCAGATGTTTGCGGTGCATGGCTCTTTTTGGATGTGAGAAGGAGCCAGACAGCAAGGAGGTGGAAGATGATTAAAAATGTTGTATTTGATATGGGAAAAGTGCTGGTTGATTATGTGGCGGACAAAGTGTGCTACCATTTTATGACGGATGAGGAAGAGATCCGGGAGGTGTGCAACAGCGTTTTTATCTCACCGGAGTGGGTGTTCCTGGATATGGGGCTTATGTCGGAGGAGGAAGCCCTGACCAGGATGCAAGCCCGCCTTACTACGGATCATGCCAGAGAGATGGCAGCTTTAAGCTTCTGGCATTGGCATGAATATAATATGTGGCCTCTGGAGGGAATGGGGAAACTGGTAAAGGGGTTAAAAGAAGAGGGATATGGAATTTATCTCTGCTCCAATGCTTCGATCCGCCTGCAGAAGTGCTACCAGGAGGTAATCCCAGGGATCACGTATTTTGACGGTATTTTATTTTCGGCAGAGGAAAAATGCATAAAGCCTCAGAAAGAGATTTACGAACGTCTGTTTGAAAAGTTTTCCTTAAAGCCAGAGGAGTGCTTTTTTATCGACGATCAGCCGATGAATATTCAAGGGGCTATGGCCTGCGGGATGAGAGGCTATCTCTATGATGGAGACCAGAAAAAGCTTGAGAAGAGATTAAGGGAAGTGCTGAGAGAAGGATAGAGCAGTTGGCAGCGGAGGTTCTATGGGGGAAGAACGGTTTCGGAATAAAGTGACCTGGTTTACTTTTTTCTACAGTATCCTGGTGGTGTGGGTTCACTCCTATAATGGGGAGTTGTTCCTGGGAAAGACCATACAGGGGCAAACTCTGACGAAGGTTGAACATTTTTTTGGAGATACAGTAGGACAGATTGCCGTGCCGGGCTTCTTTGTGATTTCGGCGTATCTGTTTTACCGGAATTTTCACTGGAAGAGCCTGGGCAGCAAATGGAAGTCCAGGGTACGGAGCATCATCATCCCTTATGTCCTGTGGAATGTGATTTACTATGCAGGCTACGCCATGGGAAGCCGTCTGCCATTTATAACCCAGGTGATGGGGAAGGGGAGCATCCCCTTTCATCTGGAAAGTATTGGAGATGCGGTGATTCATTCCCGTTACCTTTACGTGTTCTGGTATCTGCAGCAGCTGATTCTCCTTCTGGCTTTGGCCCCGGTGTTGTATTTGCTGCTAAAGCGGGTATGGAGTGGAGTGCTCTTTCTGGGAATTGTATTTGGAGCAGTGTGGATGGCAGAGGACTTTCCCTGCTTAAATGAAGATGCCCTGCTTTATTATGGTGTTGGGGCATTTCTGGCGCTTCATGGCCGATTTTTGGAGCAGGGCTTTTACCGAAAGAGAGGTCTGGCTGGCTTGGGAATTCTAGGAGCTGGGCTGATTAATTTCTATTTTACAAAGGAATTATTCCAGCCGGGAACCATAGTGTTATATCGACTGTTGATTCCCATAGGGCTTTGGATGATCACTGATGAGAAACTGCTGGGAAGCCCAAGGCCGTGGATGGAGTGCAATTTCTTTTTGTACGCAATACATTTTGCCCTGGTGAGGCTGGTAAATAAGGCTGTAGCGTTGGTTGCGCCGCCAGTTTTCTGGATCCCCATGCTGCTTTATCTGATGATGCCGGGGCTGATGGTGGCCGTCAGCTTTTGGATATCCGTGGGATTGAAACGATATCTGCCGAAACTCTGGAGCGTGTTAAATGGCGGAAGATAGGAGACGGAAGGCTGCCTCTAAAAGAAAGGGACGGCCGGGAATCAGCATTGATGGCAGCAGCGCCGGGGACCGGCGGGGAAGATAAGGAGGCATAAGGTGTCTGAGATTATATTGGAGCTGGATGGGATAAAGAAGTGTTTTGACGAGACGGATGTGTTAAAGGGGATCAGTCTCTCCATTGAAAAGGGAGAGTTTATCACTTTTCTTGGCGCATCTGGCTGTGGCAAAACCACCACTTTGCGAATTATCGCAGGGCTGGAGCAGCCGGATGAGGGACATGTCCGTTTAAATGGCAGAGATGTGACGGATTTAGAGCCAAATAAACGAAATGTGAATACGGTATTTCAAAATTATGCCCTGTTCCCCCACATGGATGTGTATTCCAATGTGGCCTATGGCCTGAAGCTGAAAAAGGTGGAGAAAAGAGAGATCGCTAGACGGGTGGAGGAAATGCTGGAGCTGGTGCAGCTTTCGGGCTATGAGAAGCGGATGCCCTCTGAACTTTCCGGAGGGCAGAGGCAGCGAGTGGCCATTGCCAGGGCAGTGATAAATAATCCTCAGGTTCTTCTTCTGGATGAGCCTTTGGGCGCCCTGGATCTTCAGCTCCGCCGTCAGATGCAGGTGGAGCTGAAGCGGATACAAAAGTCTCTGGGGATCACCTTCATCTATATCACCCATGATCAAGAAGAGGCGCTAAATATGTCTGACCGGATTGTGGTGATGCGGGAGGGAAGATTTCAGCAGATCGGCACGCCAAACCAGGTGTACTATCATCCCAGGACCAGCTATGTGGCCCGGTTCGTGGGGACAGCCAATATTATTACCGGCCGTCTGGAGGAGATCAGAGAGGGCATTGCCTGGATTGCTGTGGAGGGAAAGGGTGAGATCTGCGCGCTGGCTGAGGAGGGACAGCTGCCCTGGCTAACGCCTGGACAAGAGGTTCATGTGGCGGTGCGGGGAGAAAACATGACACTCCATCGGGAGCCAGGTAAGGGGCTCCGGCTTCCAGTGATTGAGAAAAGCTTTGCCGGAGGAATGCTGCGGATCAGTCTGGATGGCGGGGAATTAGGGGAGTTGATATCTAGCCGTCAGGGAATCGACAGTTCCTTCGGCCCAGGGGATCTGGTTACTGTTTCCTGGGAGCCGGATCAGGGGGTTTTTGTAGATTTGGAGGAAGCGGATGAGCGGATACAATAAAATCATAAACCAGTCCGGGACAGGAGCTGAGAAGAAAACGAAAGGCCACTGGTGGATGACCGTGGCGCCTCTTTATGGCTTTACTATCCTTTTTGTGGCCCTGCCAATCCTGTATCTGATTATTCTGAGCTTTTTGACCAGGGCGCAGACCTGGGGGGTGGTGAACCAGTTCACCCTGGAAAATTACGCCAGGATTGTGAAGCCAGTTTACTTAAATACGTTTAAGGAGTCCTTTCAGCTGGCGATCCTAACCACCATTACCACGCTCCTTGTGGGCTATCCCTTTGGATATTTTATGGCAAGGCTGCCCAGGAAACAGAAATCTTTTATGATGCTTTTGGTGGTGATCCCCTTCTGGACCAGCGCCTTAATGCGGATGTATGGGTGGATCATTATTTTTCGCAGCAACGGGATTTTAGACAAGATCCTGATGGGACTTAAGATAACAGAAAAGCCGCTAAAGCTTCTCTATTCGTATCCTGCGGTTTTGGTGGGAATGATTTATTCCCTGCTGCCCTTTATGATTCTTTCCGTTTATTCCAGTACCGATAAGATGGACTGGAGTCTGGTGGAGGCGGCCAGGGATCTGGGGGCTACCAGGCTGAAGGCCTTTTTGACGGTTACTGTAAAGATGACGCTGCCAGGAATCTTATCTGGAATCGTATTAGTCTTTATCCCGTCCATGGGGTTGTTCTTTATCGCAGACATTTTAGGGGGCGGAAAGGTGATGCTGGTGGGCAATCTGATACAAAATCAGCTGCAGAGCGGGCGCGATTGGCCCTTCGCCGCAGCGCTTTCGGTGGTGCTGATGATCTTTACTTCGATTATGATTTGGCTTTACCGGAAGCTATCCGGAGTGAAAGATTTGGAGGGATTGCTATGAAAAAGGGCAGGATTCGATGTTCTGCGATTTACCAGGCGGTTCTGCTGGCGCTTATGTACCTGCCGATTGTGGTGGTGGTGGTGTATTCCTTCCACGCGTCGAAAAGTACTATCCGCTGGCAGGGCTGGAGCCTGGACTGGTATAGGAAACTTGCCGGAAACAGGGGATTGTTGGAGGCGCTAAAAAACAGCTTGATTTTGGCTGGGTTAAGCAGTGGGGCAGCAGGGGTGATCGGTACTCTGGGAGCCGTAGGAATGGCGAGAGTGAATTGGAAGAGCAAAGGAGCGGTAGAGTATATCTCCACTCTGCCAATTATGATTCCGGAGATTATCCTGGGAATGGTATTCATGGCGTTCTTTGCTGCAATGGGTCTGCCTTTCGGAATGGTTACCCTGGTGCTGGGCCATACCTCTTTCTGTATCCCTTACGTGTTTATGATGGTGAAATCCAGTTTGGTGGGGCTGGACAAGTCCCTGGGAGAGGCGGCGAAGGATCTAGGCGCTTCGGAAGTCCGGGTATTTTTTGATATCACCCTGCCATTGATTATGCCAGCGGTGCTCTCAGGGATGCTCCTGGCCTTTGCCATGTCATTGGATGATGTGGTGATCAGTATTTTCGTCACTGGGGCCAGAACAAATACACTTCCGATTCGGATTTACACCCAACTTAAGTCCGGGGTGACGCCGGAGATTAATGCTCTCTGTACCATTATGCTGGCAGTGACCTTTGTCATCGTAGGGCTTTCACGGATGTTGGGGAAGAAAGCGCCGGCCAGAGGATAGATCGTGCAGCGGTTTACAGCAGACAAATGCAGCTCGCCGATGGGAAATGAACAGATAGGGGATGAGGCCAGATTCGTTAAATATAGTAGACAGAATCAATTTTTTTGATTAGAATAAAGGGACGGGAGGGGAATCCCTTTGCTTTTGATTTCCCGCCAGTGCGACAGAAAATGGAGGAGACGATTATGAGAAAAACATGGAAAAGAAGCGCGGCTCTTGCAGCGGCAGTCGTAGTGCTGTCAACAGGCATTGCCGGGTGCGGCGGGAATGAAACGTCAAAGGCCCCGGAGACTGGGGTGGCGGAGAGCCAGGAGGAAAAAGGGACAGCCCAGGGCAGTCCGGAGGAAAATCCCTCTGGCGGCGGTGAGCTGAACATCTATACTTGGGCGGAGTACGTTCCACAGAGTGTGATTGATCGCTTTGAGGAAGAGACTGGCGTTCGGGTAAACTATACCAACTTTGAGGCGAATGAGGAGATGCTGGCCAAGCTGGAGACTAGCGGCGGCGGTGATTATGATATTATCATTGCTTCGGATTACATCATCAAGCTTGCGGCGGATGAGGGACTGGTAAAAGAGATTGATCTGGAGAAGGTCCCCAATTATGGGAATATCGATCCAATTTTCCAGGGTTTTTTCTATGACCCGGATAATGCCATGACAGTTCCTTACGGCCCTGGGATTCCCCTGCTGGTGTATGACCCTGCCATGGTAGAGTGTGAAATCACCGGTTATGAATCTCTGTGGGATCCCTCCCTGGAAGACAGTGTAGCCCTGATGGACAGCGAGCGAGTGGTTATGGGGATGGCATTAAAGACTATGGGAGAATCCTTTAATACAGAGGAGCTTGACGTGATTCGGGCGGCAGGAGACAAGCTGATGGAGTTGGCACCTAATGTACGAGTGCTGAGCCAGAATCAGACCCAGGATTACCTTCTTAGCGGAGAGGTAAATGCGGCATTTCTGTTTACCTCTCAGGTGGTGTTGGCATTAGCGGAAAATCCGGATTTGGAGGTAGTGTATCCTGAAGAAGGTTTAGGCTTCGGTGTAGACGCGGCATTTATCCCGGTAAATGCACCCAACAGTGATAATGCCCATGCATTTTTAAACTTTATTCTGGATGGAGAAATCGGAGCAGAGGTTTCTCAGCAGACCTATTATCTCTGTCCCAACAAGGCGGCTTATGAGTTTTTACCAGAAGAATTTCAGAAGAGCCTGGTGATCAGTACAGAGGATATCCCCAACGGGGAATTTATCCAGGATGTGGGAGCGGAAGCGACTGCTCTTCATGAAGAAATCTGGACAGAGTTTAAGGCAAAGCTTGACTAAACATCGGCTGAAAGAAACACGGCGCATCCTGGCTGGAGGCTACCAGTGGGGATGCGCTGTGTTTTTTGATTACTTCAAACTGCCTTCGCGGTCTGGAAGCATTTAGCAGGCCGACCACCTTCCGGAGGCCCCACAGGGGAGAATCAGGTCATTGGATGTGACCGGGAGCCCTACCTCCTCTGCCTGGACATAGCCTTTGAGTAGGGGCTTTAGTTCGACAGACAGAATATAGGAAAGGACTGATGGAGCTAGGCCGGTAGTGTAAGAGTTAATTAAAAAGAAAAGGGGATCCGGGGATAAAAGCGTTGCACATAACATTACCAGAGAATGAATACAGTCCTCAATCTTCCAGATTTCTCCTTTTGGACCCCGTCCATAGGAGGGGGGATCCATGATAATAGCATCATAGTGGTTTCCACGACGGATTTCCCGCTGGACAAACTTTACACAGTCATCTACAATCCACCGGATGGGCGCCTGCTCCAGGCCGCTGGCCTTGGCATTTTCCTTGGCCCAGCTGACCATTCCCTTAGAGGCATCCACGTGAGTTACAGAAGCCCCGGCCTTAGCGGCTGCCAAGGTGGCGCCGCCAGTGTAGGCAAAGAGATTCAGCACTTTTATTGACCGTCCGGAATTTCGTATCTTATCTCCAAACCAGTCCCAATTCGCGGCTTGCTCAGGAAACAGACCAGTATGTTTAAAGCTGAAGGGCTTTAGGTGGAATACTAAATCCTGATAACCAATGGACCACTGCTGGGGGAGAGCGAAAAACTCCCATTCTCCGCCCCCCTTCACGCTCCGGTGATAATGCCCATTTGGCTTCTTCCAGCCCTGATGCTGCTTTTTCGTATCCCAGATTATCTGAGGATCTGGGCGGATCAGGAGGTAATTCCCCCAACGCTCCAACTTCTCTCCCTTCGAACAGTCGATTACCTCGTAATCCTTCCAGCCATCTGCTTTCCACATATCGGTTAATCCTTCCCGGCTTCATCGCCATTCCTTTTGTAGTCTAAACCTCATTATAGCATTGGTAGGGAGAAACTACAAGCAGAAGCAGTTTTTGCTCTTCTGATAAAATCAGCGTTTGCTCATCAGGTCTTCTCCTGTGATGTTCATTCACAGAAAACTCCTTTGCGGGATGAGGGATATTGATGCGCTCTGTAACAAAATAATCCTCTGAAAATCGTAATAAAATCGAAAAAGAAAATTTGTTGCGTCCTAGGAAATATCTTGATAAAATTTTCTTTATATAGTAAGATTAAAAGATAACGGTAGAGCTTCATAGGCTGGCCGATGCGTCTTTTATGGAATCGATGAAGGACAGTAGGGTAAAGGATAAAGGAGAATACAAGATGAAGAAGAGGGGAATAGCAGTAGCCGGACTAACCGCGGCGCTTACCTTGGGAACAGCATTTTCCGCCTGGGCGGCTGCGGGGTGGGTTCAGAATAATGGTCAGTGGCAGTATCAGGACAATTATGGATACATCGTAAAGAACGAATGGCAAAAAGGTGCGGATGGCCAGTGGCGCTACCTGAACAGCTCTGGCTATATCGCATCCGATACCTGGATAGATGATGAATATTACGTGGACTCTAATGGAATTATGGTCACCAACGGGTGGCTCCAGATCGATGGTTCCCCTTATTCCGATGAGGGGGTAAGCTGGTATTACTTTGACGCAAAGGGAAAAACAGTCAAAGACGGCTGGAAAAAGATCGGAAGTAAATGGTACTTTTTCGATGACGGTGGATTAATGCTTACAGGATGGGTGGATCAGAATCAGTACTACACTCAAGAGAGCGGTGAGATGTTGACTGGTTGGCAGCTTCTCGATCCGCCAGAGGATGCGGACTACAGCTCCGATATGGAGGAGGACTACGACCCCTTTGCTCTTTCTGAGCATGACGGACGCTATTGGTATTACTTTAAGCCTAATGGAAAGAAGATGACTCCCCGGGAAGAAGGGGGAGAAAACGGTGTGGTCCGTATCGATAAAGACTATTACTGTATGAATCAGGACGGAGCCCTGCAGTATGGCTGGAAGAATGTAACTGGAGACAGTGGAATCGCCGGATATAAATATTTTCTCTCCAGCGGAAAGATGGTTACCGGCTGGTATGCGGCGGAGGCTCCGAGAAATTTGAGCCAAAGCAATGGCGGGGTTCACTGGTACTATTTTAATTCTAAGGGAGTGCCTAAGTCAGATGTGGACGGAGTGCCCACAGCAAAGGACTTAATCACCATTAGCGGTAAGATCTACTTGTTTAATGAATTTGGAAATCCAGTTTACGGCCTGCGTAAGGTATACCTTAACGAGAATAGCGGCAGTGATGGGGAATACACCTCCTACTATTTTGGAAGAAATGAAAATGAATGCTGGGCGCACAAAGGCCGCCAGCAGGTAGAGGAGGATAGTGGGGAGACCAATACCTTCTATTTTAATGAGTCTGGCAGAGGCTATACCGGTGTTCGGGATAATTATCTGTACTTCGTAGGCAAGGTTCAGAGGGCTCAGGATGATAAATATGAGGTGGTGAACGTTCCGGGAAAGAATTATGGCGTTTTAGTAAATAGCTCTGGCAAGGTGATGAAGAATACCACCGTGAAGATGAGCGACGGAACCCGTTATAAAACTAATGCTTCGGGGCAGGTAGTAAAGATCGGCGAGGATGATGTTTCGAATATTACCGGTAGAGAACCGGAGGAGCCAGATTGGACGCAGGATGGCTGGTACTATTAAATAATATTTTTGGAAAGAAGGGGCGGCGGAGGCGGCCCCTTTTCGCTGCTGTATTGCTATTTAGGTGAGTCTTTTGTTTGCTCTGAAAGTCTGATGAGGCGCTGGCTAAGGATTTGCGGTGGTTTTAGGAATCGCAGGTTAGGTAGGGTGCGGTCTGCTAGGAGTCGCGGGCGCATACTTGGCGAGGGAAACGCGCCCCGTCCTCCGGTTTCCAACGGAAACGCGCTCTCGCTCGGGATGAAACGGAGCGGTACGTAAGGTCCATGAGGAACCGGACCTAAGTGCCGCCGTTTCATACGGTTTCCTTATGGGACCCGGAGGACGGGGCGCTGTTTCTTCGTGGTACAAATTTAGATGGACGGATACGGTATGTTCCGCAAATTAACGATAAGCGGTATAGTGTAGAAATAGCCATTGGATAGAAATAAACGAATGGGGAAGTTCTCAAAAAGTAAGTTTATGCGCGACTCTTTCAGAGATTACTTTTGCCTATTGAGCCGCAAAGGCGTCGGATCCGATGCATAGGCGGTATACATCCATGTTTCCATGAGCGATTAATTTGCAAGGGTTTAGTACCCAGATACTGCATCCAATTAAAAATGAGAATATTGATTTTCCTGCCCTATTCCAAGGTTTATTAATCATTAAGCTAGATTCTAATTCCAGTAATTTATAGCCGTGACACAATAAAGGATTCTATTTCACGAATCTACTTCATCCGGCTAAGTGGGGTAACTTCCACTGAATCGATGGCAGCCGATTTCAGAGGGGATCTTGTGAACGCCGGACTCTGCTTATCTGAAGGAGGAACCCAGGCAATACCTGGGAGGATTCCTTGAGATATGGGCCCTGTATTGTAGGAATTTATGTAGCGCTGCATTCTCACGAAAGAGTGAGTGACTCCCATCAGGAATTAGGGGGCAATAGCTCTACAGATTGGGCAAAAACCAAGTCAGCGTCCAATAAAATCCAGCCACGAGCCGGCCCGCGAGATAACAGCCCATGGCAGGCAGGCTCCCAAAAGGAATCCCCTCCGAAACCGCCGGTGCTTAGACGCGGTAGTTCACGCGTCTTACGCACCG
>CATJIO010000184.1 GCA_949740725.1 uncultured Lachnospiraceae bacterium
CTCTCTTCAATACATCAGCCATTATTCGTCACCTCCGCAATGTCCGCATCCGCCGTGATGGGTGTCGCCCTCTTCTGCCTTTAACATGGCCCGTCCTTCTTCGGTCTTATACATCTGCTGGCGCTTCATAGCCTGGTCAAAATCCACCAGATGGCCGTCGAATTCCGGCCCGTCCACGCAGGCAAACTTCACCTGGCCCCCTACGCTTAAACGGCAGGCGCCGCACATGCCGGTGCCGTCCACCATGATGGGGTTCATGCTGACGATGGTGGGGAGATTTAACTCCTTGGTTAGTTTGCAGACAAACTTCATCATGATCATGGGGCCAATGGCCACGCAGACGTCGTACTTCTTCCCCTGGGTCTCCACCAGATCCTTGATCACCTCGGTTACCATGCCCTTGCGCACATAGGAGCCATCATCCGTGGTAATGTAGAGGTTTCCCGCCACATCCTTCATCTTGTCCTCCAGAATCAGCAGATCCTGGTTCTTGGCTCCCACGATCACATCCACATCTATGCCCTGCTCCTTCATCCACTTCACCTGGGGATACACCGGAGCCGCGCCAACGCCGCCGGCCACAAATAAGTATTTCCGTTTTTTTACTTCCTCTACGTCTTCCTCCACAAACTCCGATGGCTGGCCTAGGGGCCCCACGAAATCCTGGAAATAATCCCCTTCCTTTAAGGAGGCCATCTTTAAGGTAGACGCCCCCACAGTCTGGAAGACAATGGTAACTGTCCCTTTCTCCCGGTCATAGTCACAGATGGTCAAGGGGATCCGCTCTCCTACCTCATCCATCTTTACGATGACAAACTCTCCTGGCTGGCAGCGGTTTGCCACTCTGGGCGCTTCCACGTCCATCAGGTAAATCTTATCTGCCAGCTTTTCTGCATGTAAGATCTTGTACATAGTTGTTTCCTCCTCTTTTTTTGAACGGTTTTGCCGTTCACCACAACTTAAGATGTGTCTCTCTCTGTTTCCTGTCAGTGAATCTCTATTACCTATCCGGCGGTACACTCCTATCCTCTAAACCGATATTTCCCGCCAAACACTTTCCCAATAAAAGGAAATAAAGTCAACGCGTGACGGTTCCAAATCCCAGGTGTACCTTCCCACAAAACCTCCCGCTTTTTATGCTTATCATAAATCCGGGCCAATTCCCCTCCGTTGGCATGAATCCCCAGAAGCAGATCCTGGTTTTCCAATACTGTTTTTGCTTTTTCCATGGCATACCCCTTTCCCTTTTGTACTTTTCTTCAGTATAACATGAAATGTAAAAATGCACAATATTTTTTAGATTATTGTTAAAAATCTAAATATTTTTTAGATTTGTTTCCTGCAATACATTCGAAATTCATAGCACAGGTCAAAATAGGTCTGCTCCTCGCTTTCCGCTGCCAACCCCCACTGGGAATCCTGTTCCAGATTGGGAAAATAGGTATCCGCATCATAAATATAATCAATCCAGGTTACATGGGCCACATTGCAGTAGGGGAGAAAAGCCTGGTAAATCTCCTGTCCACCAGCCACAAAGATATCCTCTGGGGGATATTTTTTGCACTCTGCCAAAGCCTCCTCAAGGCTCCGGCAGATCACCGCCCCCTTTACCCGAAAGTCTGGATCCCTGGAGAGGACAATATTTTTCCGGCCAGCTAATGGCTGCCCCCCTGGAAGGCTCTCCAGGGTTTTCCTCCCCATCACCACCACCTTTCCCATGGTCTCCTCCCGGAACAGCTTCCGGTCCGCCGGGATATCCACCAGGGTATTCCCTTTTAACCCGATAGCCCAGTTGCGGTCAACTGCCACAATCAAATTCATGCCTCTGCTCCTTCCTGGCCATTCTTCGGCAGCCCACACGTTTAATGGGTCACTGTTTTGCCTTTCCACAGTCAATTATCTCAATTCAATATATCCATAAACAATTTCCGATTAAATTGGGAATGAAAGGCTTCAAGCTGATCCGCAATCTCCTCACAGCACTGTTTTACCTCTGGATTCGCAGATCCGTGTATATTTCTCTCTTTATAAACATGGGCCCATTCTGTCAAATCCACTTTAAAAATAAAATTACTGGGAATGCTTAACATGTACAATCCACGCTTCACGTCTGAATTGTTCTCATACCCTTCCTTGATATAACCATTCACCGATTTAATGTAATTTGCGCCCTCATGCTGGATGACCTCCGGCAGCTGGATATCCATCTCCTTCAGCGCCAGGTCCGTTGGCAAGATCTTATCTTCATACCAGGTGGACATCTCATAGGAAAAGTCAGCCAGCCGCGTGCTGGAACGGATGATCCGGTTATTGAACCGCTTCGCATGTGCGTCCCAGTCATCTTGTCCTGCCCGGTGCAGGCCTTCCACAGTGATCGACAAATCAATAAACCGAAGCATGGTAATATGCCTCTGCCCCCACTTTACCAGCTTAGAGAGCAAATCCGAAAATTCTTCTAATTCCTTTGCCAAATCAGCACGGTATTCTATCAAACGGCCATCCCAGTGTAAAACTTGTCTGCATACTTGCCGTATATGCATTTCTTTTTCACGGGTCCAGGAACGTTTACTCATATACATGGAAATAATTGCGTCATCAATTCCAGAAATTTGATTCAAATAAATCTTCATTTTCCTCTTTTCTCCTTCTTTTTTGCTCTCCATAGCATATCATAAATTAAATGTCCGCGCAACTGGCTTCCAATCAATGTATCATTCCCTCTATCCCATCTGGTTTCCTCTGGCTTTCCTTTGCGGGAAACGCCTGGGGGATGCCGGACTTGGGCAGTATCATCTCCTCCCCCAGCCGCAGGGAATAAATCACCGCCTCCTTCACCGGTTTTCCGGTCACCTGCTCCAGGGCCCGGATGTAATATTCCAGCTGGACGTGATACCGCTCCAAGAGCTCTTCTTTCCGCTCCACATAATCGGTTTTATAATCCACCAGCACCAGCCCATCCTCCTCCTGGATATAGGCGTCGATCATCCCCTGAACCAGTACCAGCTCATCCGAATTTGCCAGCTCCATCTCTCTGGCCGGGATACCGATCATAAATTGCTGTTCTTTGTGCAGACGCCCTTCCCGCTGTGCCTGAATCATGCGCCGCCCCAGGGTGCTGTGGAAAAAGTCCCACAATACCCTGGCATTCACCAGCCTTCTGGCTTCCTTTAGCAGGCCTCCCCCTTCAGCCAATTCATCCAGCCTGCAGGCGATCTCATGGACAGAAGAAAACTCCTCTCCAAGGATCAGCTCCAAAGCCCGATGATACGCTGTTCCCCGGGCAGCGCCACCGGCCTTTCCCAATATCCCTGCCCCGGCCTCACTCTTTGCAGGCGGCTCTGCCGATTCGCCACCCTCTTCCCGGATATCAGCATGCTGATCCGTCGCCTCGCCGCCCTCTTCCCTGCTCTCTGGGAACAGCTCCACAGCCTCGCTTCTCTCCTCTTCCTGGCTCCGCCGCTTTAACTCCGAAACAGACATCATGGCATACAGCCCAATATCCGCCTCGTAAGGGTAAAGGTAATGCAATGCCTCGAAAAGCTGCTTTTGGTATTTTTCATCATAAGCCTTTCCCTCCTCCAGAGCCAGAAGACATTCCCTGGAGGTCTGCTTTTCCATCTGCCGCAGCACCTCTTGCCCCACGATAGAGGCCGCCGGCACTGCCCACCCTTCCACAGACTGCCCGGCCCCGGCGAATGCCATGAGAATCCAATCCAGGTACGAGCCAGCTCCCGTGAGAAAGGTATAGGGAAGGGCTCTGGGGATTTTTTCCGGCGGAAGGGCCTGGGGAATCAGCCTTCCTCTCCCGTCGATTTCGATCTTCCATTTCTCCAGCTTATTTTCCAGATGGAGATCTGTGGCTGTCATAATCAGTTTTTCCTTCGCCCTGGTCATGGCTACATAAAGGACCCGCAGCTCCTCTCCCAGCCCTTCCAACTCCAAACGTCGCTTCAGCGCCTGCTTCTTTAACGTAACGGTCTTGACTCTCAGATCCAAATCCAGAAAGTCTGCCCCAGCCCCAAACTCCGGATCAATGAGAAGGCGGCCGTAAGCATCCTGCTTATTAAACTTCTTCCCCATTCCAGCCAGGATTACAATAGGGAATTCCAGCCCCTTGCTCTTGTGGATGCTCATAATCCGCACCGTCTTTTCCTGAGCGCCAGCTACCGCCGCCTCACCGAAATCCGTATCCACCTTTTTCAGCCGCTCAACATACCGGATAAAATGGAACAGCCCCTGATAGCTGGTGTCCTCATAGGCCGCCGCCTTCTCAATCAAGAGATCCAGGTTCGCCTGTCTGGTCTCCCCTGCAGGCATGGCCGACACATAAGCATAGTAACCGGTTTCCCGGTAAATTCGCTCCAAAAGCTGATGGATCGGAAGGATATCTGCCAAATGCCGGAAATGGGCAAGCAGTTCTTGAAGGTGGCGAAGCTTTTGGCTGATCTCCCCTTCTGCCGCCTTTCCAATTCCTGCAAATTTTCCCTCTTCCGCCGCCTTTTCAGCTCCCGCGCCCCTTCCCTCTTCCGCCCCGGTTTCCTCGTCCACAGCATCTTTCTCCTCCATCCACAGCCGCCATGCCCCGTATATTCCCCGATCCTGGCTCTTTTTGGCCTGCCCCTTAAACCTGGCCATCATCCAGGCCAGCTCCTCGTCGCTCATCCCCACCATAGGCGAACGCATCACCGCTGCCAGGGGGATATCCTGGATAGGATTATCAATTACCGCCAGAAGGCTGAGCATAGTTTCTATCTCTGTGGTGTCAAAATACCCTGCCTGGGACTGGGCATAAGCGGGAATCCCCTCATTCATCAAACCATTGACAAACGTCTCCGCCCAGCCAGATAGGCTGCGCAGAAGGATGACTATATCCCCGCGCCTGGCTCTCCGGTACGCCTTTCTCTCTTTATCCCACACCAGCAGCCCGGCGCGCTCATCAGTCAGTTCCTTGATCCTCTTAGCCGCCAGCTTTACCTCCATCTCCTTGCTGGTAAAATCTCTTGCCTCCTCATCCAGGGCAGAGAGTTCCCTGCTCCCGGTGTCCGCCACCAAAAGCTCTGTCCTGTATCTCTCGGATCCCCCCCTTTCCTCCTGTTCTCCCAGATTTTCCCATTCATCCTTCCAGAGCATAGCAGGCCTCTCCGGGCCACAGCTCCCATCCAGTATCCCGCAAGATTCTTTTTGCAGACCAGGCGAGATCCCGGAAACATCCTCCTCTGGCAGAGCGGGGAACTCCCCACCCCCATAAAGGGCCGTCTCCTCTGTATATTGGATTCCCCCCAGAGTTTCCGTCATAATCTGGTAAAACACTTGATTTATGCTCTCCAGCGCCTGGCGGCGGCTGCGGAAATTTTTCTGCAGCTCGATTTTCTGGTACTGCCCCTCCTCCTTAGAATACGTCTTGTACTTTTCTAAGAATAACTCCGGCCTGGCCTGGCGAAAGCGGTAAATGCTCTGCTTCACATCCCCCACCATAAACACATCCGGCCGCCCAAACCTCTCCCCGGACAAAGCCAGGAGAAGAGCCTCCTGCACTGGATTACTATCCTGATACTCGTCCACCAGGATTTCTTCATAGCTCTGGCTCAGCTGATCCGCCACCAAAGAAGGGCGTCCGTCCTCGTAAAGGATCTCCAGGGCATAATGCTCCAAATCCCCAAAATCCACCAGATTTCTCTCCTTTTTCGCCTGCTGGTATCGATCCAGATACTCCTCCGTCAGATCCATCAACATCTCCACCGCCGGGGCGCAGCCTCTCATCCCCTCCCGGATTTCCTCCATGGTCTGGATGCCGTACTGCTCCCTGCATTTGAGCACCGCCTTTTTCATCCGATCCCGCACCGTAGAGGCAAACTCCTTTTTCTCCGGGTCTATGTCTTTTCCCCGGGCCGCGGCCAGTCTTCCAAAGGAAGCTGACGCCAGCCTGGCCTGTAGCTGGGAAAAGCATTCTGCCTCTCCCAGAGATTGGATCAGCTCCCTGTCCGCCTGAAGGGCAGGAAGGTAGCTCTGGGGTCCTCCCTCCTCCTGGCAGACCTCCATCGCCTGATCCAGCTGGCGGGTAAATTCCTCCATCTGCCGACGCACATCCAGGAGAAGGAATTTCATCCATCCACTCTCCTCCAAGTGATCTAACGCCTCCGGCAGAAATTCCCTGCGGCACTGGCTTAGCCACTCCTTGGGCCAGGGATGGCTGACGCAAAACTGATAGACCTGGCTGATCACCTCCTCAATCCCCTGATCCGTCTTTCCCCCGCCGTAGGTTTCTACAAATCGGACAAAGTCCTCCTCCCCTTCCTGGTATCGCTCCTCCAAAAGCTCCGCCATCACATCTGCCTTCAACAAGGTCAGTTCTCCCTCATCGCCTATCCGGAAAGCCGGATCAATGTCCAGCCCCCCGTAATGGTTCCGGATCAGCGAGAGGCAGAAACTGTCAATCGTCTGGATCTGGGCATGGGGAACCAGGGCTGCCTGCAGCCGCAACCTGGGATTTTCTGGATCCTTTTTAAGTTTTTCCCCAATCGCCCTGCCAATGCGCTCCCGCATTTCCGCCGCCGCCGCATTGGTAAAGGTCATCACCAGAAGGCGGTTTAAATCTACCGGAGGCTCTTCCTCCGTAATCATCGTCACAATCCGTTCTACTAAGACCGCGGTCTTCCCGCTGCCCGCCGCCGCCGATACCAGAAGGTTTCTTTTCCGGCTATAGATAACCTTCTGCTGGTCACTTGTCCATGTCATGGCCATATCCTTCATCTCCTTCCTGCCCCAGGCATTCTTCCTCTTCCGAAGGATTTTCCTCCGGCAGGATCTCCTTCCATATCTCTTCTGGCTTTAACTTCTTCAGCTTTCGGTATCCATAGCCCGCGGTCTTCCGGTCAAAACCACAGACCGCGTGGTAAGGACAGTAGTCACAGCCTGTCCGGTTGCCCTGTTTCATAGGCTCCATCCCGATATTTCCCTCCAGGATCTCTTGTCCCGCCTTCCGGCACCGGCTCCGGACATACTCCCGTAGATACTGGAACCGTTTCCCGCTGGCCACCGAGGAACGAGCCTCCTGAATCATCCCCGCCTTCAATGCCACTGGTATCACATCAGATTCCCCTTCAATCTCCCGATCCAGCCTGCGGATCACCTCCAGATCGCTGTTCACCAGCCCATCCATCTTCAGCTGTTTCTTGATCTGTTCTTCCACCTCTTTTGGGGTCATGGGTTCCTTTTTTTCCACCATGGGATCCTGGATATGGTAGTAGAAGAGCCCTGCCGGGGCCACTTCCTTTCCTGGATTGCGCCGCTCCTCCATTTCCAGGGCGGCATCCATGTAGACCACCAGCTGCAGCTGCAGCCCATAGTAAAGGGCAGCCAGATCAAAGCTGGTAGAGCCGGACTTGTAATCAATGATTTTCACATACACATGCGTCTCATCTTCGCACAAATCCAGCCGGTCAATCCTTCCCTTCAAATGGAGGGCTTCCTCCTCCGACAGGGCAATTTTCATGGCATTCAGATTATCTGCCGCTGAAAAGGAGATTTCAAAGCCCGCCGGCTTAAAATCCCCCTTTTTCAGCTGCTCCCCCAAAGCCCACAGCGTCCGCTGAGTGATCCGGGTAATCCTCCTCACCAGATAAGCATTGCGGAAAGAGCTCTTTAAAATGGTATTCCCATAATCCTCCACTGCCCTCGCCACACATTCCCCTGCCAGCTCATCCCGCTCCCCGGCGGAAAGAGCAGCCAGGTTCATTCCCCGCTCCCTCAGGGACTGGAAGCAGGCGTCCAGGGACTGGTGGAAAAGATTACCCATATCTACCACCCCCAGCTCGTACTCCTGGCGCTCCAAAAGCTCCAGGCCATAGCGCAAAAAATGGGAATAAGCACAGGCCGCATACAACTCCAGCCGGGTCACGCTCCCCTGCAGAATATTCCCGTAAAGGGCTCTGGCCGCCGCCCGGCCAATCCCTCTCTCCTGATAAGTGTAAGAAAAAGCCTCTGCCAGCTGTCTGGCCTGCTCCCGGTAGTCCGGATGGCGAGACAGATAGGAAAAAAGCTCCAGGGTCTGCTCCCTTCCCTCCCCATCTAAATTCCTCAGGCCCTCAGCCAGAAGCTTCACCGCCTCCTGCTGGGAAAATGGCACCGGAGTCTTCTCCTCTGCAGGGGAATCCTCCCGCAAGCTGTCCGGAAACATAGAGATCACCTCCCCTATCAGAGAGGAGGGGCGCAGCTCCTTCCCACTCCCTGTATAGCGGCCGTAGGTGAGCACCAGCTGTCTGGAAGGCTTGGTCATCATCAGGTACAGGTAAAATTGCTGCATCAGCCCGCTCTCTTTGGCAGAAGGTGCCAGCTCCACCTGGTGACTGGAAAAAAACTCCCGCTCCTCGTCGGTTAACAGTCCCTTATTCTCCTTTCGCTGAGGAATGACGCCTTCATTGACGCCGATAAAATACAGCACCTGGATGGAATCTAAACGGGTCCTGGTAATGTCTCCCACCACCACCCGATCCACGGTAGCGGGAATGGTTCCCACCTGGATCTCCCCAAAGCCGGCGTCCAATATCTGCCCAAACTCCTTAATCCCCATAGGCTCATCGCCCAAAAGCCCCACAAGCCGCTCCAAAAGCTGGATCGTCAATCCGTAGACCTGGCTGTATTCTTTGGACAGCTCGAGAAAGCCCTCCTCCATCAGCTGATCCGCCCTCTGCTCCAGTTTTTCCTCCAGCTTTCCAGCTTCCAGGAAGCGGCGCAGCGCCTCGGTCATAGATGAACCCGTGCTCTCCTTTTCCTTAAGCCCTTCCCGAAGTCCGGCAAATGTCTGGACGACTTGCTCCCGCATGTGGTTCAGCTCCTCCAAATTCATATGTTCGCCGCCCCTAAAAGACCGATCCCAGATCTGGTTCCACCGCTTATATCCCCGGATTCCCAGAGCCTTTACATAATTCTCCATCCGATCCAGCTCTTCCCTCAAAGCCTCCTGGCTTTTTGCCCCTTTTTCCTCCCCCAGGTATTTCCATCCCGATGTTTCCTCATCAAGGTTTTTCTGTTCTAAATCCGCCTCATCCAGGCCGGCACCATCCAGGAGAAGTCCTGTCTTCAGACAACGGAACACGCTCTCATAGGGGAAATCCATCCGTATTACCTCTAGGGCTGAGCGAATCAGCTCCACCAGCGGATTGGCCAGAATGCTCCTCTTGTCGTCAATAAAATAGGGAATCCCCATCTCCTCAAACTGCCGGCGGATCTCCCTGCTGTAGGAGGGCAAATCACCGGTAATCACCGCCATATCCCGATAGCGCAGGCCCCGCTGCAGCCAAAGCTTCATCTGCCTGCACACAAAGCGGATCTCCTTTGCCGGGTTCTTTCCCGGGTATACCAGCACTTCTTCTTTTCCCATCTCCGGATCCGGAAATCCCCCTTCCCGGCTCTCCCCAAAATGCCGGTTCACATAGCGCTCCACATAGGCCAGCCTGGGGCTGTGCTGAAACCGGACAGGAGGATCCTGCCCGAGAATCACATCCTTCTCATGGACGGCCCCTGCCCTGGCCGCCTTGTGGAGCATCTGGCCGATCATGTGCCGGCTCATATAAAATAGCTCTGCCTTCTCCGCCTCCTGATACACGGGCTCCCTAAGATCCACGGTCACCGCCGCCCGCACCCGGCTGCAGATCCCCATACAGATCTCCAGAATCCGGTATTGTACCGGGGTGAAGCCAGTGTACCCGTCCAGATAAATCTCACTGTGGATCAGCGTTTCCCACCGGGGCAGCTCCTTACAGCACAGATCCAGAACTTCTTCCGCTGTGGTAAACTTGTGGGCAATATATTCCTGGAATTCCCGGAAAATCAGGCTCACGTCTCCCAGTTTTTCCCGAAGCACCGGCTGATCCGCCTGCTCCTTCAACCCATCCAGGCATTCCGGGGTAACCCCGTATTGGTACATCTCTGACAGTAGGGATTTAAGCTGATTCACAAACCCCATCTGGCTTAAATGCCTCTGATAGTAGTGAAGCTCCTTTTGCCTTCTGGCCGCTGCCTTCCGCAGGATCATGGACTTCCCCATATCGTCCAAAACCGTCAAAGTTTCCACCGCCAGATCTTCAAAAACCCGGTAAGCCAGGCGGTTAAAGCTTAACACATCCACATTGGTCAGGCCATGACGGGGATGGAGGCGGATCAGCTCCTTCTGGGTCTGCATGGTGTACTGCTCCGGCACCAGCAAAAGGTACTGCCTCTCCTCATGGGCCATCGACTCCCGGATGATCTCCTCATAAAGATACCGGGTCTTTCCTGACCCGGAAGGTCCTAAGATAAACTGAAGCGCCATCTCTCCTCCTCTTCTGTCTCATGTGCTCTCGAATGCTTTTCGGCACCTGGTTTCCTTCTACTTAATTTAGTATAAATGGGGGAGCCCTATCTGTCTACATTTATATGCAGGAAGCTTCAGACATAAGAATGGAGCCATTGCTCCATAGATAATTACTTATCTATTTTGCAATGGCCCCTTCCAGATACCACAACATCTTATGATGGCCGAAAACATATACAAAACTCACTGCAGAATCAGCTTCACTGTCTTAATCTCAAAAGGCTGGAACATCATCGAAATCCCATCCCCTTCCGCGGCAATCCCTGCTTCCTTCTGTTCCAACAGATCGCACTCCCAAACTTCCTTCACGGGAAAGGACCAGGAAAGCTTCGTCTTCGTCCTCCTGCCCCAGCACTCATACAACCGCAGAACCATATCTTCACTGTCCTCTGCCTGCTTCACAACTTCCAAAACGATATTTTCCGCCTCGGCCTGGACTAAGGAATACACTGCCGGAAGCCATCCTCCGTCCCTTTCCTTCACCTCTGCCATAAAGGGATTATTCAGCAAATACGCCTGCCTCACAGTCCCGCTTTCCTGCCAGCTTCCTTGATGAGGATAGATGGAGTAGGTAAATTGATGAAGCTCTTTATCTGCCTCCGGATTCGGATACAAGGGAGATTTCAACATAGTAAGACCTACCACATTATCCCGGACGCTGATACCATATTTGCAGTCATTGAAAAAGCTGACGCCATAATCCCACTCAGATACATCCAGCCATTTATGGGCGCAAACCTCAAACCGGGCAAAATCCCAGGAGGTATTGGAATGGGTGGGACGTTTTACGCTGCCATACTGGATCTCAAAGACCGCTTCCTCACAGCGCATATCCACTGGGAATAAACATTTCAGCAGAATCAGATGCTCCTTCCAGTCGATCTCGTTTTGAATATCAATCCTCGGGATATTCTGATACAGGATAATGTTCTGAACGATTGTAGAGCTTAAATAGCTCCGTTCAATTCGCAGCACCGCTCTCACCGGCCCCTGCTCTACCACCTTAATCGACTGGATCTGATTTACCTCCCAGCATTTTTCTGCATAGTAATGATTAATGTCCCAGGCATCATAATTATGAGGCCTGTCTTCATAGCTCATAATCACATTTCCCTTGGCTCCCGCCGGCAGAAGCTCTCTGTCGTTCTTCTTATCATAGATGCGGGCAAACTGCCCATTTTCATCCAGCTCCAGACAGAAAAACTGATTTTCCATCCGGCTGGAGGTTATAGATAGATCAGAGGTAAGCTCCGCCTGACCACCTTTGTACCGTTCAAACCGGCGGTACCCTTTAGATGGGATTTCACTGGTCTGAAATAAATACGTTCCACAGCTGGTCTTCTGCACCGGGATCGGCTTCTTTCCATCCCAGAGGCAGAAAATTTCATCCATGTCTTCAGACAGGATAAATTCTGCCAGTCCCTCTGCCCTCTGGTTAGGATTCCACACAATCACATCCCCAGCATGTCCCTGGATCTCTGCTGTCAGATGCCGCCTCCTTTCCTTCTCCGCTTCCCCGGCTGCCTCTAAAATCCCTTCATACTCTTTCTTTGAATCCTCATATACTTCCTTAATAGAGGATCCAGGCAGAATATCGTGGAACTGATTCTTCAGAATCGTCTGCCATCCTTCCTTCAGGCAGTCCTTTGGATAAGGCGTCTTTAACAAGCATTTCCCCAACATCCCCATCCACTCCAGATTTTGATAAGCAAACTCCGCTTTTCGGTTATACCGTTTGTTTCTGCCCATGGTAGTGTAAGTACCCCTGTGATACTCCAAATACAGCTCTCCACACCATCTGGGCAGATAGGGATGGCCGCTTACCTCCTGCTCCAGCTGCTCAAAAAACTTCCTCACTCCGGTAAAAACAGTGACAGGACAGCCAGGAATCCCCTTCGCCATCCTCCGCTGGTTCTCCAGCATCCAATCTGTGGTCCCGCCACCCCCATCTCCATAACCGCAGGCCATCAGCGTCCGCTGATTTAAGTATTTCTGGCTGTACCGTTTCCGAGACCCCATAACCTGAGATGGGGCCAGCAGGCCGTTATAGGTAGTAAAAAAATCCGTCCGCTTATCGTCCGGTATGGTTTTATAATCCCGCACCGGCATAAAATGGGTGAGAATCTCCGTTCCGTCGATACCCCTCCACAAAAAGGTATCATAGGGCATCCGGTTAAATTCATTCCAGTTAATCTTTGTGGTCATAAAATACCGGATTCCTGCCCGCTTCATAATCTGAGGCAGGGCAGCAGAATATCCAAATACATCCGGAAGCCACACTACCACATTGTCTTTTCCAAACTCTTCTTTAAAAAATCGCTTTCCGTAGAGAATCTGGCGCACCAGGGACTCACCGGAAGATAAGTTGCAGTCCGGCTCCACATACATAGAGCCCTCTACCTCCCAGCGGCCTTCCGCTATCCTTTTGCGGATTTCCTCATAAATTTCCGGCGCCTCTTCCTTCACGAACTGGTACAAAAGGGGTTGGCTGGACATAAACCGGTATTCTGGATAACGGCGCATGAGCTCCAGCACTGTGGAAAAGCTGCGCACCGCCTTGTCCCTGGTTACCTGGAGCGTCCACAGCCAGGCGCAGTCGATATGGGTGTGTCCCACACAGCAAACCAAAGGTTTCCCCTCTATCCGGCACCGCTTCTCATAAAATTCCTTTTGGAGATAATCCTCTGCCTCCTTCAAGCTTTTCTGGTATTCTGGCGAACCCTCCTGACGGAAATCCAGCCGGTTCAAAGACTGGTTTAACACCTGTATAATCTCCAGGCTGTCCTCGTCCTCCGGATCCAGCAGGCAGGCAGTCTGATAAGGCACCGAGACATCATAATAGTACTGCTGTGTCAGCCGGTCCAGCACCTTTATGGAAGCCTGAAACTTCAGCTGGAAATTTTGATCCCCGGTAAAGGCCGCCAGAAAGATATGGTGCTCCTCCCCAGCCGATGCGCACTCTGTCAGCAAGAACTCCCGATGATTCACATCCAGGCCCTGGCGAAGTCGGCCGTCCACATAGCAGGCAAACTGAGGATTGGTAGCGTCCCATCCCCCCTCTTTGCCGGTTAACAGCTCAAAGCACACACAGCACGAATGAAAATCCTCCG
The DNA here is from genome assembly GCA_949740725.1 of uncultured Lachnospiraceae bacterium. Classification (GTDB taxonomy): domain Bacteria; phylum Bacillota; class Clostridia; order Lachnospirales; family Lachnospiraceae; genus Caccovicinus. Next base: position 13,462 of record CATJIO010000184.1, read on the forward strand.
GAATTACCACCGGAACATCAAACCAGTAATATTCCCTGTGTCCGCCCCACATCGTTCCCTTTGGAAGCTCTTCCCAATCAGAAGCAGAAAGCCTAGTTATCTCTTCAAAGGGCTGCTGGGATTTAACCATACGAATTCCGGTAATTTCCTGACTTCTGGGGTAAATCTGCTCCTCCAGATAGGATAATAATTTCCCGATTCTCTGACGCAACATAATCATAATCGCTATATCCTCCTAGCCCTTGGCTGCACCAGACAGGTTAAAGCCCTTGGACATATAATTTTGTGAAAGAATGTACAGTAAAATCGACGGCAGAGTATAAAGGATGGAATATGCTGCCAAAGGTCCATAATCAATTAACCCGTACTGGCCGAAAAACTGGTACAGCTGTACCGAAGCCGGCATTTTTTCCGCGGAACTTAACAAGATATAAGGCACGAAAAAGTTTCCCCAGCTTTTAGAAAAGGTATAGATAAACACCGTACAGATTCCGGGAAACATTAAGGGTAGCACAATGCTGGTCATGGACTTAAAGGTAGTAGCCCCGTCCACCCAGGCCGCCTCCTCCAGCTCCGCGGGAACTGCATCCATAAAATTCTTCATCAGCCAAAGGCCATAGGGCAGAGAAGCGGCGGAGAGGTAGAAAATCACACCCCAGATACTGTCCAAAAGCCCCAGGCTTAAATACATTTTATATACCGGAACAATCACAGCGATCATGGGCAGAGCAGTCATAAACAAAATCACATTCATAAATGTCTTTTTATAGCTCAGCCGGTATCGGGATAATGGATAAGCCGCCAGACAGGATAGTATGACCACAATCAGCGACTCGGCAAAGGAAATCACAAAGCCTACTCCGTAAGCCTTTATATTTTCCATATTTCCCAGAACGCTGATATAGTTCCCCAAAGTCCACTGGGCCGGCATCTTTAACGCATCGCTGGCATTTGGATCTAATGAGGCGATCACTATCCAGATTAAGGGAAGGAGGAAAGTGAGAGCCATAAATGAGAGCACAATATAGTGCAGATGATTCACTTTTGCATTATTCATCTCTATCCCTCCTCCTTTGTCCGCAGCAACCTTGCATAGATCAGGCTGCAGATGGTGCCTACAAAGAGAATCATCATGCCAATAGCAGTACCGAAGCCCAGCTGCATCCCCTTTAATCCCTGATTGTACATGTAGATAGGAAGAGTAGTGGTCTTATTGGCCGGTCCACCTCCAGTCATGGCATAAATCAAGCCATAAACCCCTAAGGTAGACAAGGTATTCAGCATAACATTTGTAGCAATCGTATCCTTAATGCTGGGAATAATTATGCGCAGAAGCACCTGGAACCGGTTCGCCCCATCCACTCTGGCCGCTTCTTCCATATCTCCGGACACATTATCCAGCGCAGACTGGAAGTTCAGCATAGAAAAGGCAGTGCCGTGCCATACATTGGCGATCACAACAGAAAGCATGGGATGCTCATACAGCCAGGACACTTGCTTTGCGCCAAAGAAACCAGTAAGCACATTTAGTGTTCCATTTTCCTTAAAAAATGCCATAAAGCACAGGGCTACCACAATCTCAGGCATCACCCAGCCTGCCAGAAAGCAGGGGCCCGCAACACTGCGGAACCCCTTTGCCTTCTGCTTCATCAAATAGGCGATCAAAAATCCCAAGATGGTCTGCCCCGCAAGGCTCCCCGCCAGAAAAATCAACGTATTTTCAATGCTGATCACGGTGCTGGGGTCGGTAAGCATTCTCTTATAATTTTCCAATCCGATAAACTGAAGGTTTTTCGCATTAGAACCGCTCAGGGCCAGATTGGTAAAGGAATAATAAATTGTCAGCACAATCGGGATGATGAAAAAGAACAGCAGTACCAGTACAGCCGGAATCAGCAGCAGGGACTTTCTCATCTCCTCCCGAAAGCCATATCCTTGATTCTTGGTCATAATCTGCCTTCCTCTTATTTCTCGACTATGTTATCCTCTCCCACGATCCGGGTTACATCCATAGCATACTGGTTCATCGCGTCTTCCGGAGTGCTTCCGGATGCAACAGCCTCCACCATGGTCTGAATATTGGTGGTTACTACAGAATACTGCTCATTCTGGGGACGGAAGTACGCGCCATCAAGAAGTGCCGTGCCCTCTGCCTTGTAGGGTTGGGAAAGATACTCCTCGTCCTCTGCCGCGTCTGATCTGGTTACGATATTTCCCTGAGCAATCACAGACTTAGTATATGCCGGCGGTTCCATCATCTGCTGAATAAAGGAAAATGCCTCGTCCTTCATGGCAGAATGCTCTGGAATCGAAAGGGTCCATCCTCCGGACATGGTAACGGTTCCACCTCCGTTCTGGGTAGGCATTGCCGCAAATCCCATAATCTCCTGATACTCCGGCCAGGGCGCTGCGCCTGTATCAATCCAGTTTGCGCTGATCCAGGCTCCATCCATATGAATCGCCAGCTTCTGCTGAGGCAGATACTCTCTCCTAGCGGTATTAGTGGCCTGTCCATTTAATACCAGCGACAGTGAAGGGCCATATCCATTGGTATAAATATCACTGATAAACTGCAGGGTATCGATAATAGCCTGGCTCTTCACGATCCATTTTCCATCCGCGTCCAAAAGCTGCTCGCCGGTTCCATACAGAAGCATCTCATAGGTCTGCATTGAGGTCGCTTCACCGGTAGCCACACCGGAATTACACCAGAAAGGAATGACCTCCGGCACCTTCTCCTTGATGGCTGCGCAGGCATCTAAAATATCCTGCCAGGTTTCCGGCTGCCATTCCTCCGGAAGCCCTGCCTGTTTAAAAATCTCTTTGTTATACCAGATTCCTCTGGTATCGGTACAGAACGGAATCCCGTATACCGAACCATCAGCGGCGGTAGAACCTGCTTTTAAGGACTCATAATAAGTGCCATTGTTCCAGGCCTCATAATCTGCCACATAAGCATCCAGATTGGTTAAATACCCTGCGCTTACATCGCTAGGAAGCTGGAAGGTATCTTCAAAAACAATATCCGGACAAGTATTGGCATCTGCAAGCTGCAAAGCTACCTTGGTATAATAATCCGATTCCGATCCGGTAATAGGCGCCAGCTCCAGCTCCACCTGATCCTTCATATCCCAGGCCTCGTAGCTCTCTCTCAGCCACACATACCAGGGATGATTCTCCCCTTGCCCGTCATCCTTAAAGGTAATGGTTAATGTTTTCTTCTCCCCGGAAGCCTCTTCCTTGCTCTCTGCCTGGCTCTCCTTTGCTGCCGCCGTCGTGGAGTCCTCCTGTGCCGCTGTTGCGGCTGTTCCAGAACCAGAATTTGAACCGCAGGCCACAAGTCCAGCTGCCATTGTCGCGGTAAGAGTTATGCTAAGTAACCTTTTCTTCATAAATCCATCTCTCCTTTTTTCGTATGATGGTACTATCTTAGCATCGGAAAAAAGGAAAGTATATTCCACTTTTTTAAAAACAGAGTAAATTTTTAAAGTGCGTCATTGAGAATAGCTCATAATCGCCACCCGCATCTCATCCTGGAGGCTGACCGCCATGGCGGATAAATCCACGTTCTTTTTTGCAAGAATGTCATAAAAATATGTTGACAGCACATCCGATATCTCAAACCAGGCGTAATAAGCCTCCAGCCTGGTTCCCCTTTCCACAAATGCCTGATTCAGTCTCTGAATCGCCTTCTCCTCCAGCACTTCCTCTTCTCCGGAGAATAATGGAAGAGTCCCCATGGAAACCAACAGACGCTTTCGAATCTTCCCGGTGTATAAATATTCTCCAAACATTACTGCCTCACGGCCAGCTCCCTGACAGAAGCCCAGGTTGTCTCCGCCCAGCACCAGTCCCTCTTTTACCGCCCCGGGAATCGGGCTGATCTGATACTCCGGTGCCTGGTCATTTTGATCCAGCCACACCTTAACGCTCACCGGAGCAATTAAAAATATCACCTTTTCCCGGGCAAATTCTCTGGCCATATCCTTTCCCGTACAGTTAATCACATTCTTATTTACATCGCCCCGCTTTTTCAGTGTATCAAAAAGCGTCAGCGCCAGTATTCCGGACTCCTCGCTCAGATTATAAAAATTCCCTCCATAGGTGTAGATGACGCTTCGGAACAGCTCTGCCGCCCCACTAGTATGCTTTACTCCAAAGCCAACACCGTTTACTCCATTTCCATCAATGCGGCCGCAGATCTCCAGCACCTCCTCCCAGCTTTCCAGCCGCATCTCCGCAGTCTCCTCAATATACTTTGAATTGGAAAACATTACATAAGGATCCAGGGAAAAGGGCAGGCTGTAATAATTTCCGCCTGACATTACAGACTGCATCAGCTCTGGATAGAGAAGATGGGACTTCACCTCTTCCGCCAGCTTTTCTTCCACATTCTCCAGTACTCCCATACCCATCAGGCCAGCCATTTCCATGCCGCCGCAGAGTACAAGGTCTGGCTGTTCCCCCTTGTCCACACCCAGACAGATTTCCTTCTTTAAATCCTCACGGTCAATAAATTCCACCTCCACCTGAATTCCATTTTTGAGATCGGAATATTCCCTGGCTATCTCCACTAAGATGTCCTGTTGTTCCTTCATCTCATAACAGGCCAGAAGTTTGATCCTCTGTACATCCTCTTGATCCTTTTCCCCGGGATTTCCATCATCCTGAAACAGCTTCCACACCACCGCCATGACAAGGAGAATAAGTAAAATCAGCGCTGGCATCACTCGTTTCATCCTCATGTTTTTATTTCCTTTCTGTATTCTGACGGCGTGGTGCCGCAAAGCTTTTTAAATACCTTGACAAAATATTTCTGATCCTTAAATCCTACCGCCTCAGCCACTTCATAGACTTTACAGTCTTCCGTCGCCAGCATCCGCTTAGCCAGGCTGATGCGGAAATTCTGGAGAAAGGGGCTGAAATTAATGCCTGTTTCCTTGTAAAAAATCCGGCTTAAATACTCTGGCGTCACCCGGCAAATTCTGGCTACATCTGATAAGGTAATTTCCTCTTTATAATGCGTTCGGATATAAGAAATCGCATTCATCACCATACCATTTTCCGTCAAAATCTCCTCCTGGTCTCCCTGAGTAATGATATGGAAAAATTTCTCCAGCTGGTATCGCACCTCTCCCTTAGTCTCACTGCGGATAATCATTTCCATGAAGTATTTCATATTCTCTTCTTGGTTAAAATACTCTTTTATCTCCTTTGCCACATAAAATACATTAGCAATCAGGCGGATGGCATACTCTCTCACCTGTTCCGGATTTCCATTCTGCTCTACCACCTCCTGGATAAAACGGCTGCCATACACACCGATTTTCTCTTTCTTTCCGCTGCGCAGCTCTCGGATGATCGTGTATTCTAAATTTTGGGGATAATCCATCTCCCGATAGTGAATCTCCGATACAATCTCCTGATCGATAATGGTATGCTCTGGAATGGAAAAGGCATAAGAAAGTTTCTCCCCCATCTGCCCCAGCACCTTTCCGATTTCCTCCAGCCCGTACATCTTGGCAAAAACGCAGGTACAGGGACCGAGCTCATCCAGATCCGGCAATACCTTCAAAGCAAAGCGTTTTTTTAATCCACGGTTTTTCTCGGTTCCCACCACCAAAACCACCGCCTGTTTTTCTCCTGGTATCTGGAATACATAAGCATTCTCAATACACAAAGATTCCATCAATTCCCGCAAACACTGGATCATCTCCTGAATCCGATCCCGGAACATCCGCCTGGGCGAAAATAAAAACAGGGAAATCTCCGTCTTCTCATTGGCATGAATCCGTTTCTCCAGGAGCACTCTGGCCGGATCTCGCTCTGCGCCGGTCCGTTCCAGATAATCCACAATCATCTGCTCCGCTGACACCTGCTGAATCTTGGTGTGAGATATCCTTGTTTCAACCGCTGTCAGCGTAGTTAAAAACTCTTCCACGTCTAAAGGCTTTAACAAATAATCCGTTACCTGAAGCTTCAGCGCCGTTCTGGCATACTCAAAATCCGAGTACCCGGTAAGCAAAATTGCATGAACCCGGTGATTCTCATCCCACAACTTCCGCAGCATTTCCAGACCACTCATTACCGGCATCCGAATATCGCTGATTACTAAATCCGGCGACTCCTTTTGAATCAGTTCATAGCCATCCCTTCCATTTTCCGCCAGTCCAACCACCTGATGAGCGGTAAACTGGTGAATCATATGCAGAATTCCATTCCTTGTTTTATTTTCATCCTCCACCAATACAATCTTCATTCTCTCCTCCTGCTGTACTTTAGGAAAAAGCACTTTTTTACTCCGTTGGAATCGTAATCCGTACAATCGTTCCCTTCGAATCCGATGCAAAACTGATCTTTCCCTGTTCCCCATAATAAAGCTTAATCCGTGTAATCACATTCCGTACCCCAATGCTGGTTTCAATCCGGTCCTTTTGATAATCATAGCAGTTCAGCGCCTCCACCTGTTCTTTGGGCATTCCCACCCCATTATCTCTTACCTGGATCTCGATGCGATCTGATTCCAGGCATTGGATCCCAATATGAATTTCTCCCGTCCCCTCAAAACCGGAAAACCCATGAATGATCGTGTTTTCCACCAGAGGCTGGATTAACAGCTTATGAATCCGGCATTCCCCTGCCCGTTCATCGAAATCCACGGTACAGTTAAATGCGTACTCAAAGCGTTGCTGCTGTAAATAAATATATTTTTTCAGAAATTCTAATTCCGTTTTCATGGTCACAATTTCATTGCTGTTGTGGATGCTATAACGCAGAAGCTGGGCCAGCTTGGTAATCATCTGGCTGATGGAAAGCTGTCCGGACTCAATAGCCTGCCAGTTCACTGTGTCCAGCGTATTATAGAGAAAATGGGGGTTAATCTGGGCCTCCAGGGAACGGATCTCCGCATTTTTCTCCCGCACCAGCGACTCTCTTTCCTGCTGCCCCGCCTTTTTGATCTCTGTCAACATATCATTAAAATGGCGGGAAATCTGGGCAAACTCATCATTCCCCTCCACATCTATCTTGCTTTCTAAATTTCCCCGGTTGGCGTCGTTCATAGCATTTACAATCTTTTTTACTGAACGGTCAGTATCCATAGAAATGTAGTAAACAATCATAAAGCAGACCGCTAAAACCAAGATCGCAACCAGGCAGATCATAAGCAAGAGATACCGCAGCTTTTTCAAGGAATAGTTTAAATCCTGAATATTGATGATAAAAAACTGATCCTCCAATATGCTGACCGCATTAACTGCCAAATTTCCCCCCTGAAAGTAATCGGCCTCCTTGATAAAGTCCAGCGCTTTTTCCTTAAGCTGTTCGATCTCCTGCCCTTTGATTGGAGCCTTGGGCGAACTTCCAAAAAGATTGGTTTCCTCATAGCCTGGGATAGGGAAAGAGACGATATTGCCATAGCTGTCCGCCAAGAACGAAAGATTAGACTCCTCAACACCCTGGGCGTACACCTTGCGAAAGGCTGTTTCATCAACGCAAAACAGCACGCACCCAATGGCTCCTCGATTAAACTGATTTAGATCCGTCAGCTGGTGAGCAATATAAAAGCAAGAATATTCTCCATATTCTGGGTCCGTCTTCTTCACCAAATTGGAATAGATGCTGTTCTTTTGGAGAAGCGTTTCTTTTACCAGAAAATTCCTCCCTAATTCCTCTTCAAAACACAGGCTTGTCTGGCTAGAACGGGTAATCCTGTCATAAAAGCATTCATCCCCATACTTTCCCACCACCGCAATACCCAAGATCTCCTCATTCCGGTAAATCAGGTTCTGCAGCTTGCTTTCCAAGGAATGCTGGGATAAATAGTAATCCTCGCCATCCCAGGAATTAATCACCTTTATCTCTTCCGTATAAGCAGCATTCATATAAATCTCCTGGAATATCCCGTCATATCGCTCAAAGGCATCCTGAATATTCCCGGCGCTTTGCTCCAGATTTCCATTGATTAGTTCCCTGGTCTGTTCCGTAATAATAGAGGAACTGAGCTGATAAGAAATGAAAAGAACCATGCCAATCTGTAAAAGAGAAACCGATAGCAAAATTACCAATATTTTTTTGCCCAGCTCTGTAGAACGGTATCTTGCAATTAAGAATTTTTTTATTTTCATAGCCAGTATTCCTCTTTCGTAAACCTTTTTACACTTTCCTTAAAATCCGATACCTACATCATCAATATACTAAAAACCCTTTAGGAAGTCAAATTTCTTTTTCCCTCTCCCTTTCAGCCAGGAAAAGGCCGGCTTACAGAGTTGTACGCCAGCCTTCTGTAAATCAATTATTCCATTAGTACTCTCGTTCCCTTTTTCTAATCCAGCTTACGGATCGTCATGGATGTGTTAGTAACTGTCCATCTCCATTTTCCGCCTCCAGGGCAATCTGAAGGGGCGCAGAGGACACCGTTACAAATGCGGTTCCGGAAAGGGCGGTCACGTCATTGGCTTCGCGGATCGTTACCAGAGCGGTGGTTCCGGGAATCGCAGTATTATTGCTGGTAATGATTATTATCAATCTTGGGATCCATCTCAAAACACCATATATAGTATTGTTGCAAATGGCATGGCTACGGCGGCAGTCATGCCATTTTTACCATTCTGTAATAATCTGCGCCTCGTACAATGCCGTGTTTATGTCCTTTTCCATTCTCAGACTTCATTTTGTTCTTCTGACTTTTGGATATATCCTTTATGTAAGGAATCAATGTATTTATACTCGCTATGTCAAGGACAGATCTGACCTCTATAAGCGCTTGCTCCTTTATTTTTGTATATTCATCAATCCTGCTTATCACAGTAGTTGTATTTACTCCTATTTCTTCCGCTTTTGCAGTAGTTGATGCTACAGTTTCGGGAGTGTACAGTGGATAAGGAAGGTGTGAGGTTTCTGTTCTCTTACCGTTTTTAACCCCTGACGGAAGACGCTTATGTTTTGCAACCAGTTTATGGGATGAATAAAGATAAACCATTGCATTGTTGTACCTTACATCAACGTTTTGATTCAGATGATTGCTGGGTATGGAGTACTGCCCTTTATCAAACCATATATGGGAATTGAGACCAACTTTATGATTATATGACCACGCACAGATCTCAAAGGGTATTAGGGTCAAAGCTCTCAGCATTGGTTTCTCTTCGTTTTCAAAAAGGATGAGCTTTCTTGCAATCTTGCCTACGCCCCCCTCAACGCTTGGCTTCTGCTTAGGCTTTCTGACCTCAGCCGGCATGATTGCAACCTGATAATGTTCAGCAAAGGATAAATATGCGTCATTTAAGACAACCTCCCCATGTTTTGGATGAGTGATAACGCCGGTTTTCCGGTTGTCACATATAATCTTTAAAGAGGTATGCAGTACACGCTGTTTTCTTATCCGGATCAATATATCCCATCGTTGGCCCTGACCAGTCTACTTGACAAGGGGCTGTTCAAAAACCATGTCGCCCGATTCTTTTTCAAGTTAGGTTAAAATGTATTGTAATCTTTCAGGTTTGGATTCTTTACCGTTAATACAAATATAAATTGATAAAACTAATTCAATTCTACGTTTCCTCTTTAAAATAGAGAAACTGCCGCTGGTTTTTGTCAGGCGGCAGTTCTTTTTCCCTATGGAATCAATTTGACTACTTTCTGCATATAGCTTAATTATCTCCGGTTCGTTTTGCCATTTCTTCCATAATTGAAGTGATTTTTTTATACAGATCTACTTCTCGTTTGGTTTCTGTTGTTTTGTGGTCATAGATAAGTGAACTCTGATAGCGA
>CATJIO010000185.1 GCA_949740725.1 uncultured Lachnospiraceae bacterium
ACCCATGGCGTGACAGGGATAAACGGCGGCAAAGGGAACTATACCTTCTTCTATGTTATACTTAGTTGGACGAATAAAATAGTCTGTACGGAGGAAACAGATTAGGTGGATATTTCCATGCTGTTATGGATTCGGAAAAAGGAATAATAAGGAGGAGGATAAACGTGAAGGAGATTTTTCATAGGACAAGTATCAGGAAATATGAAAAGAAACAAGTGGAAGGGGATAAAATAGAACGGCTCCTCCGTGCGGCCATGGCCGCGCCATCTGCTAGAAATCAGCAGCCATGGGAATTCTATGTGGTAACATCGGGGGATAAATTAAAGGAATTATCTGAATGCAGTCCATATGCGGGGATGCTTGAGGAGGCACCTTTGGGGATTGTGGTATGCTGCCAGAAAGGCTGCCGCTTGCCAGATTATGCCCAGATTGACTGCAGTGCAGCAGTGGAAAACCTACTTTTAGAGGCAGACGGCCTCGGCCTTGGAGCAGTGTGGCTGGGGATTGCGCCACTTGAGGACAGGATGGAAGCGGTAGGAAAGGTTTTGGGGATTACAGAAGATTTATATGCCTTTGCGATGATTGCCTGTGGTTATCCGGCAGAAGAAAAGGCACAGCAGGACAGATATGACGAAACAAGGGTGCATTATGTGAATTGAGGGTAGCAAAGGAGCGAACATATGCTGGGAATTACATTAGGAGATATTACAAAGATAGAGGCGGATGCTATTGTGAATGCCGCTAATACCAGTCTTTTGGGAGGCGGCGGTGTGGATGGCGCTATCCACAGGGCAGCAGGGCCAAAGCTCCTGACAGAATGCCGGATGTTAAACGGTTGCAAAACTGGGCAGGCAAAGATCACAAAAGGATACTGGCTTCCTGCCCAATATGTCATTCATACGCCGGGGCCGGTCTGGAATGGAGGAAAAAAGGGTGAAGAACATCTCTTAAAAAGTTGCTATGAAAACTGCCTGAAGCTGGCTGTGGATTATGGATGCAGGACAGTGGCGTTTCCATCAATCAGTACTGGGATATACCGGTTTCCTCTTGATAAGGCATCTGCGATTGCTGTAGAGACGATTCTGGAGTTTATGGAGCTGCATCCGGATATGGATGTGCAGATGGTATGTTTTGATCGGGAGACGTTTCAATATTATCAAAATGCGTTAGAGACGGCTAAAGGCAAGTGACGCATTGTAATCCTACATGTATTGTAATAGTTGATAATGGATAGACTCTTGACAAATGTGAAAATAAATGTATAATGAAATGATTTAACAAATGTTAAATGGTCGGTATGGGAATAATTTTTAGAAGGAGAAATAAAAATGCATAATTTTAGCTATGTATCATCCAAACAATTATCCCCTATAAAAAAGGACCTGATTTCAATCATGAACGCTGTGCAGAACTTAGTACGTCATGATTTCACTTTCCAATTTGAATTTGTAGGAAGCACCGAACGGCAAATGGTAACACAAGATATAGGAAACAATATTGGATTTGATTTTGATATCAATATACAAGTGAATGATAAAGATAATCTTTCGGCGAAAGAAATCAAGAATAATATACGAAGCGCGCTGGATAAGATTGCACCCCATTTTGGATATGACCATGCGGAAGATTCAACACGTGTTTTAACCATCAAGTTTAAAGATAGAAAAAATTCAAGGATCTTACATAGCTGTGATTTGGCAATTATCAATAATTATACAGATGCTCATGGTAGAAAAGGTCAACAATACATTCGCTTTAATAAAAAACAGAAATCCTATACTTGGGAGGAGCAGCCAAAAGAATATGATTTATTATCTGAAAAGAGCCAATGGATAAACGATCGTGGATATTGGACTGAGATGAGAAGATTATATTTGAAAAAGAAGAATAGGAATAGTAATCCCCATAAACATTCCAGAAGCATATATGCGGAAACGGTACATGAGATTTGCCAGAAGTATGGATGTAACGGCTGAGAGAGCCAAATAACCATATAAAGAATCCTATCATAAAACCCAGGAGTAGCTAGGAAATCTGCACTCCTGGGTTTTACGACGAAATCAATAACCTTCAGACGGCAAAATAGGCTGTTGATAACAAACCAAGCGGTGTTATGCTTCCGGCGGGGTGGTAAAACGTCGGTTTGGTTTCCTTTTAATGCTCAACAGTCTGATAAAATCATCAAACAAAGAAGTATCTATTGGCTCAAACATCATCCATTTTCCATCATGATAAGTTTGTGTTTCATCATAAATTCGCTGAACTTCCTTTGCGTAATTATCTCTGTCTTTCTCAAATTTTAAGCGTTCATCTTTTCCTAAGATAATCATAAATCCTACACAGTTTTCTCTTGCATATAACGCACATAGAGTTTTACCACCTCGGCGGTATTTATATTCATATGTCCATGCTTTACCACCTTTACCCCATAAACAATCCATATCATATTTTTCATCAATTAAAGCACATAATTTGTTCCATATCTCATATAAAGATTTTCCAAGCAAAGTTGTCATTTGCTCTGCATTAGGAATTATATCTAGCATGATAGCCTCCTTTTCCTCTATTACTTTTGATTTCTTGTTTTCTATTTCTATCCCCGATGTGGGCAGGGACTTTTCCGCAAATCCGATTATCCCGCAAGCAATTTTAACGCTGCATTGTCATCCCAGGCCAGCAGGTCTTTCAAACCCTTTAAGATGATTAAAACCATGCCAACCTCTTTGCTGGTTCGACAACTAAAAGTTTATCCCATACAAGCATTGATAAATTTTATTGGCACATCCATGCGTTCTGCAACTTGTTCAGGTGTCATTCCACTATTTAAAAAACGCTTGCATACGATTTTCATGTTTTCTCCAACTTCGATAATATGTTTATCCGGGTCATAGAAGCGAACAACACGCTGTCCCCAGGAATGTTCTATATTCAGATGGACATAATCAATATCGCTTTCTTATTATGCCACAAATTTGAGAGCATGAAGCTTCAGCTGACTTTGTTATCTCCCTGGTGTGCCGACACATTTAGCGAAAGGTAAAGGTGTCAGCACACGGGTAAACTGGATGATATGTGTTGATTATAATTCTAATCTCATATAAATAACTTCTTGAAATCCTGCCATACGAGAATTAAAACCTTTAGGATTTCTGCCATATTCAACAAAACCAGCCTTTTTATACATGGATAATGCCCGTACATTGTCAGCAACAACATCTAACTCAAGCTGAATATATTCTGCGGCCCTTGCACATTCAATACATGCTGTTGTTAATGCCTGTCCAATCCCCAGTCCCCAAAATTCTTTGGCGACACTAATCCCAAATTTGGCGCGATGCCGTACTTTGTATTTAGCGCCTATAGATTCAATTCCAGCGGTTCCCACAATTTTATGATCAACTACAGCAACCAGTTGAGTCTCATTTTCACATTCCGCCTTTTCTTTTAGATATTGGCTTTCCTGCATCACGTCGAAGCTATTCTCATCTGGATAGGAAAGCAAATAATCCGTTTCTCCATGGGTCAAATTAAAGTTATCCCATACAGCCTGTCCATCATGTTCTGTTCCATTTCTTAAACAACATTCCATACCATTTTTTAATATTATTATTTGGTTATATTTCATGGATGATCCCTCACAGATTGAAATTTGTCGTTTTCTCTTTCCGTTCCGCTGTAGGTTGGGACGTTTAACAGCCTCTGATTCCCGGCGCATGTGACAGAATATATTCAGAAAGCGCATTTATGGTAGAATGCCCCTAGTGTACTATATAGCCTTATAGGAAACAAATTCTTCCAAAAAGGTCTATCCTTTTAAAGGTCTGATTGGATAATTATATCATAGAATATGCTTAACGTGAAGATGAATATTCTTTAAAAAGTGCTGCATAAGATCAAATTGAGTGATAAGAATAACAGGATAAAAATATGTGGCGGATAGGAACCCCTATCACGAAAGGGGTATTAAACATGCAAAAGCAATATAATTCAGACATTTCGGGATGTATGGAAAAATTTAAGGAATTTTGGTATCATATTGCCAGAAACAGGATTTTCGTGGTAAAATGGCATCAGGGCAAGGAAAAGAATGCCGAACAATGTGCTGGAGATTATTGCCCAGAAATTTGAACATGCCAGGGAAAAGGCGAAGCTAGTTATGGGAGGAAAGGTTTTTGAACATGAGGTGAAAACAATTATATAAGCGCCCGGCTATATCCAGCAATATATTTTGCAAGGAATAGCTGGGTTATATTATGGGTATAGCAAAATAGTCAATAGCATTTAAGAGGATGAGTACTAAATATTTTGGAAAAAGCAATACCCGCGCTGGGCGTTTATGAGTCCGTCAAGGCAGGAAGCTGGGACGGACTGGAAAAGTAGTGGAGCCTTCGATGGGATTACAGGAAAAAATTAGAAATAAAGAGAGGGAGATAACCGGATGAAACGAGAGTTAGGGATTGAGATCAAAAAGTTAATGCCGGAACACGCGGAGAGGTAAATCCGCTTTTTCGATACCACACCCCACAATGATTTGGATCCTGACAATACCTGCTATTGTGTGAGCTGGTGCAGCGATGACCATCGCGAGATGATGGAATACCCTTCCATAGAAGAAAGAAGAGCCATGGCAGCGGAGTGTGTAAAAAGCGGGTAGATTCAGGGATATCTGGCCTATGTGGATGGAAAGCTGGCGGGCTCTTCCATCTACTGCTTTCTGATTACTCCTGATAATGAAGGGAAAAGGGATCGCAAAACATTTGCTGGAATACGCTTGTCAGGATGCGGCGGAGAATAGATTTGATTATGTGGAAGCGTATCCCTGGAAGGAAGCCCTGGACGAGAGGCTGTTTTTTATGGGATTCGTGGACATGTATCAAAATTTGGGATTTGACATTTGTGGAGAGGCCGGGAATAAATTGGTGATGAGAAAAACTTTATATTCTACTTGATTTTTATCAATATTTCGGTATGATAAATACGAGAGCAGTTGAAAGGAAGATAGGGATGACAACGATCAAAGATGTGGCAAAACTGGCAGGGGTTTCGGCAAGTACAGTGTCCAGGGCTTTATCAAATCGGGTATTTGTAGAAGAGGAGACAAGACAGAAGGTATTAAATGCTGTAAAGGAACTAAACTACCACCCCAGTGTTTTGGCTAAGGGCCTGCGGGAGGGAAGAAGTCACATGTTGGCATTTCTGGTTCCAGATATTAACAGTCTTTTTTACCCGATGGTGATGAAAAGTATGGAGCGCTATGCGGCAGAGAAGGGATATGCCTTGATCTTGTGCAATAATAACGAGGAGATAGAAAATGAGAAAAAGAATATCACCATGCTGCGGAGCCGGGGGATAGATGGGCTGCTTTGTATGAGTGTGGAAGATGATGTGAGCCATCTTTTGCAGTTTGAAGAAGAGAGCGGGATCCCGGTGGTGCTGGTAAATCGGGATGTTCCCAATCAGGTCAGCTGTGTATCTGTAGATAATGAGTACGGCGGCTACCTAATGACAAAACATCTTCTGGAACAGGGGCACAGGAAGATTGCGGGAATGTTTGGGGACTTGGGCAGGCAGCGGTTCCGGGCCAGATACGCAGGCTGTAAGCGGGCGATGGAGGAATATGGCATAGAGAATGATAAGCAGTATTTTATCTATAATGTGGATACCATTGAGGAGGCCTATCAGAAGACTCTGGAAGCATTATCCGGAAAAGATGGCCCGACGGCTTTTTTTGCCTCTATGGATATTCTGGCCATTGGAATTTACAGCGGGATTAGTAGAGCAGGCTTGAGGATTCCAGAGGATATATCGGTGGTTGGATTTGACAATATTTTTATGACGCAATATATGATCCCACCGCTGACCACCTACAGCTCACCTCTGGATCAGCTCACAAAGGAAAGCATAGACTGTGTGCTGAATCAGATTGAGAATCCGAAGGAGATTCGGCAGATGAAGCTTAAGGGGGAGCTTATGGAGCGGTCATCTGTACAGAATAGGATTTCCCAATAGACAGCTTATGTCGGTACACTAGGGTTTGCAGCCAGGGGTGAATGGCAGTGAAAGGCCGCGCCGAACCATGAAAATTGCTTGACTTTCTAATCGGATATGATTATAATGGAAATATCTGGATAAGGCGAATTATCATCGCAAAAGATGCCTTAATTGTTCTTAAATCGGGAGGGTATTACCAATTTTTAGGAAAAGGAGATAAGGATGTGTTTGGAAAGGAAGGACACTCTCGCAGAGGAGAGATTAGACGGAGTCTGAATTGGAGGATACTGGGAAGCACAACACGGAATATCCTGGTATTGGTGATTATTTGCTGTGTGATTATGGCATTAGCTATGCAGTCACTTGCGAACAACATTTTGCTGGATAGTTTGGAGCCGATGGCCAGGCAGTCAGCCAAGACCGTGGAGGCAAATATCCATATGCTGGCGGATCGGATGATGAATATCGCTGGAGATACGCGGATTTTGCCCTCAGCAGACAGCGGAAATGGGACAGCGCTTCAGGTAGAGCGCGAACAGGTCTTGACCGAGGCTGCTGAGATCTATGAGCTCTATAACATTGCCTTCTATGATCTGGACGGACAGTTGATCCAGGGGATCGGCGAAGCGCCGGAGAAGCTGGAGAGCAGCTTTTTCGCACTCCTCAAAGAGACCGATAATTTGACTACGGATTCTTCCACCCTTTTTCAAAACCGACTGGGCATTACTATGGGAATGCCGGTGAAGGAAAAGGGGGAGACCATTCTTTATGTTGTATGTGTTTATAAATATGATACGGTAAATGACGTGCTCAGCAATATCAATCTGGGCAGGAATGGCACGGCTTTTATGGTTAACCGGGAAGGGATTGTCACCGGTCATCCGGATCAGTCTCAGGTTTTGGCAGGAAGTACGTTGCTCCAGCTTAGCGATGGGAATGCAAAAGCAATAGACCGGGTGACTACCGGAGAGACTGGCGCTGTGGAATTCCTGATTGAGGGGGAAAATATGCTGGTAGCCTTTTCTCCTATCCGCGGGACGCAATGGTCGCTGGTACTCCAGATCCCAAAGGCAGACTACAACTCCTTTATCAATGGAGCAATGTTGGTGGCAATCCTGGCCACTCTGGTGGTGCTTGCGATTTCGATCCTGCTGGTTCTTCGTCTGGCCCGCTCCATCTCCAGCCCAGTTAAGAGCGTGACAAGTCGGATGGTAGCGCTTTCAGACGGGGACCTGCACACTGAAGTGTCCAAAGTCCAGTCGGGAGACGAGCTGGAGGTATTAACCCAGACATTAGGCGTTACGGTGGAGAGCGTTAACCGCTACATATCTGATATCCAGCAGGTGCTGACCCAGGTGGCCGGCGGCAATCTGCGGGTAGAGCCCCAGGTAGATTACCGGGGAGATTTTGCCCTGATCCGGGAGAGCTTGAGCACGATTATCCAGTCGATGAATGAGACTATGGTGGGATTTGGCGCTTCCGCCTCCCGCCTTGCAGAGATGTCCGAGGAGCTGAATGGACAGTCAGGCCAGTTGCACCAGGCTTCTATGGAGCAGAATCAGTCTGCAGAAGGACTGGTTAATGCAGTATCCCAGGTAAAGGAGCGGCTATCCAGCGTTACCGAAAGCAGTAGCCAAACCCGAGCAAAGACAGAGGAGATCGCCCAGTGCATTCAAGAGGCTAATAAACGGATGGACTCCCTCTCCGGCGCGATGGATAATATCAGCTCCAATGCCCAGGAGATTACAAAGATTGCCAAGGCAATAGAGGATATTGCTTTCCAGACCAGCATTCTGGCGATTAATGCTTCCGTGGAGGCAGCCAGGGCCGGAAGCGCGGGGAAGGGATTTGCCGTGGTGGCGGATGAGGTGAAGCAGTTGGCCTCCAGAAGCGCGGAGGCTGCTCAGAGCGCTACAGATATGGTAAGCAGTACCAGGGCAATTATCCAGAATGGTGTGGAACTGACGGCGGATACTGCTGGATCTCTCCAGGTTATATCCGCGGTTTCCGACCAGATCAGCGGGATTTCGGATCAGCTGGTAGCGGCGGTGCAGAGCCAGGAGATGGCATTGGCGGCGATGGAAGAGAGAATTGAGACCATTACCTCTATTGCTAATCGGAACCTGCAGAATGCCGAGGGAACAGAACAGTCCAGCGGGCTGTTGGCGAAAGAAGCGGAAGCTTTACGATTCCAGGTGAGACGATTTGCATTGAAGGAGGAGCGGGATTAATGAAACGAAGATTAAGATGGCTTTTGGCGGTATTCCTGCTGGCGCTGCCGCTGACAGCCTGTGGCAGCGGGAGTGATCTTGAGGACGGCTATTACACAGCCCAGGCGGCAGAATTCCACCATGGCTGGAAGGAATATATCACCATTATGGTTAAAGGGGGAAATATCGTTTCCGTGGAATACAATGCGCAAAATCCCAGTGGCTTCATTAAGAGTTGGGATAACGCGTACATGCAGACGATGCTTCATTCCAATGGGACCTACCCAAATGAATACACCCGTTATTATGCAGGCCAGCTTTTGGAGGGACAGGGGAATGGCAGCATTGACGCATTGTCTGGGGCGTCCTCCTCTCACAGCTCTTTTCAAAAATTAGCGGAGGCAGTTATGGAGCAGGCCAGGAAGGGAGACTCCAGTGTTGTGATGGTGAATACCCAGTAGCAGGAATAAAGATTTTGCTGGAATCGCTACTTGACAAATCTCCGAAAAGTCATTATGATTAGGTAATGAATTGATGCCAGGCAGAATCTGCCTGGCGGGAAAGGCTGTGAAGAAGAGGAGTACATCAATCCCCCTGGCAGAGAGGATCGCCCGTTGGCTGGAAGGCGGTTTGAGGAAGTGCGATGGAAGGTAGCTTCGGAGCCGGAGCCTTGAAGGAAGGAGACTGGGCTCATTTCCGGCAGTTGTCCGCAGCAGAAGACAGATTCCGGAGAGCAAGTCGGATCCAGAGTAGGGGTTCACGGTCGTCCCGTTACAGACGTCAGAGTGCCGGATTGCTATAGTCCATTTGATGGCTGGCGCGCATTGCCAGGTCTTTTGCCAGATACAGTATGGCAGGGATGTGGCGGCAGCGAGGGATCCGGCAGAAGAAAGGTGGTACCGCGTTCATTCGCCCTTTCCGTGCGTAATTTTCCGCACGGAGGGGCTTTTTTGTTTCCGCCTTCCCACTTGCGGCGGCGAGGGATTTCACTCGTTATGCCACCTGCCGCAGGCGGAGAATTTGGTAAGCAAGATTCTTTTTCTGTGGGATGACCGGAAGCGCCTGTGGTTGAAAAGGAGGTGAAAACATGCGGGAGCAGTTGACAAAAAGCGATATAAAAAAGATTGAAGAAGAAATCACTCACCGCAAATTAGTCGTCCGCCAGGAGGCCATCGAGGCGGTAAAGGAGGCCAGGGCTCAGGGAGATTTGAGTGAAAATTTCGAATATTACGCAGCGAAAAAGTACAAAAATCAGAATGAAAGCCGGATACGTTATCTGGAAAAAATGCTGAGGACAGCGACCATTGTCACCGACCAGTCCAGAGAGGACGAGATTGGTATTAATAACACGGTGGAGCTTTACTTTGAGGAGGACGACGAGGTGGAAACCTATCGCCTAGTGACCTCCATCCGGGGCAATTCCATGAAAGGGCTTATCAGCATTGAGTCTCCTCTGGGGAAGGCTATCCAAGGCCGCCGGGAGGGGGAACGAGTACATGTCCAGGTGAATGAACACGCCGGCTATGATGTCATTATAAAAAAGATTATCAAAACAGAGGATGACAGCCAGGACTCTATTCGAGGGTTCTAGAGCTATTTCCAACCGCCTGCCCAAAGCTCAGATCGGGAGGTGAGGAGACAGTCATCAGAAAATGGAGGAATGAACATGAAAGAATTAGAAAAAACCTACAGCCCGGCGGCCATTGAGGAACGCCTGTATCAGAAGTGGCTGGATAGAAAGTATTTTCACGCGAAGGTAAACCGGGAGAAAAAGCCCTTTACCATCGTGATGCCTCCGCCCAATATCACTGGCCAGCTCCACATGGGCCACGCCCTGGACAATACCATGCAGGATATCCTCACCCGCTTTAAGCGGATGCAGGGCTATGAGGCTCTGTGGCAGCCAGGCACAGATCACGCGGCCATTGCCACTGAGGTGAAGGTGATTGACAAGCTGAAGAGCGAGGGGATTGATAAGCAGGATTTGGGCCGGGACGGTTTTCTGGAGAAATGCTGGGACTGGAAGAAGGACTACGGCACCCGGATTATCAACCAGCTTTACAAGCTGGGCTCTTCCGCGGACTGGGATCGGGAGCGGTTTACCATGGATGAGGGCTGCTCCGACGCGGTGCTGGAGGTATTCTGTAAGCTTTATGAAAAGGGATATATTTACAAAGGATCCCGTATCATCAACTGGTGCCCGGTGTGCCAGACCTCGATCTCTGATGCAGAGGTGGAGCATGTGGAGCAAAATGGCTTTTTCTGGCATATCAATTATCCGGTAGCTGGAGAAGAGGGGCGGTTTGTGGAGATCGCTACCACCAGGCCAGAGACTCTCCTGGGAGATACGGCAGTGGCAGTGAATCCGGAAGATGAGCGGTATCAGGACATTATCGGGAAGATGTTAAAACTTCCCCTGACGGATCGGGAGATCCCAGTGATTGCCGATGAATATGTGGATAAAGAGTTTGGAACCGGCTGTGTGAAGATTACTCCTGCCCACGATCCCAATGACTTTGAGGTGGGCAAGCGCCATCAGCTGGAGGAGATAGTGATCTTAAATGACGATGCCACGGTGAATGTGCCCGGGCCCTATTTCGGCATGGAACGCTATGAGGCCAGAAAGGCCATGGTGGAGGAGCTTGACCGGCAGGGGCTCTTGGTGAAGGTGGTTCCCCACGCTCACAATGTAGGTACTCACGACCGCTGCAAAACCACGGTGGAGCCTATGGTGAAGCAGCAGTGGTTTGTGAAAATGGATGAGATGGCAAAACCGGCCATCCAGGCCTTAAAGAACGGTCAGCTAAAATTCGTTCCCGAGAGCTTTGGGAAGACTTACCTCCATTGGCTGGAAGGTATCCGGGACTGGTGTATTTCCAGACAGCTGTGGTGGGGGCACCGGATTCCTGCCTACTACTGTCAGGAATGTGGGGA